>CABUDQ010000004.1 GCA_902490365.1 uncultured Collinsella sp.
CAAAAAAATGCAGGTCAATTCTCAACATGAGCATTGACCTGCATTTATACATATAATACTACAACAAAATTAAGGCATAGTTTTTATACTATGTCTATACGTCGTTAGTTTTGTTGTATAGCATACGCAAAATAAGCATCGTTATCTAACGTCAGCTTTAGGTGGCCCGGCGTTTGACCCGTTTTGCTGGGGATGTCTGTCGTTCAGTGCTCTTACTGGCCAATCCAGTGTTGCGCATAGCTCTTAATGTCCTCGGTAAAACCGTCAAGGTCGTCAAGGGTGATCACGCTGTCGATAAGCAAATTGGCTATCTCGCGGTGCATTGTGCTGCGGCGAATGTCGTTTGCAATTACGCCTGAGGACAGCTTGTCTCTATTGAGGCGCTCTTCTAGTGCCCAAAATCTACTGGACGCTTCACTGTCGCCGTTCAGTATCTCAACGTACTGGCCGATGAGCTTTTCCATATAACGTTCTTGCCATTGAGGAAGCATTTTCTTAAACAGCTTCCAGTCGCTTTCGGCTACGTCGCGCATATGTCCTCCGCTCGTTAAACGGGCTTTTCCATTTGCCTTTCATTCTATTTGGTTTTCGCTCGCAGGCGTGGATGAGAGACTCTCTTTGGCCTTCGAGATTGGGCTTGTATGGGTCGTATGCCACAAAATGGGCCTATCTACTACGTTTGCTACCACACCCTCGACCGTGACAAAGATTATGAAATTAAAACCGCAGGTAGATGGCTTGCCAGTTTTCGGAAAAGGCGGGTATGGTCGGCCCTCTCGAGTTAAACGTAGTAAATAGGCCCTTTTCTTGGCGCGCGGTCAGCTCAATGCTAATCTCCGTGCCGGAACTGACCCAGTTGTTTGTAAGTTGCGGTGATATACGGACTGTTTGGCGCTTTGGAGCCTCAAAACAGTCCCTATATCACCGCAACTTGGAAGGGGCGGGCGGTGTCGGATGAGTGGCGCTGGCTGGTTGGGGTGGTTTAGGCCTGTTTGCGATGCTTCCATTGTTTGCGGCACCAACGCATGAGTGCTTTTACGACCGGGATGGTGATGAGTATTACCCAGGCGGGATGGGGTTGCTCCAGGCAAAGCCACATGTAGAGGAACCATGCCTCGGCACTGACTGAATAGACGACATCGATCAGCTTAGATAAGCGGCGTTGGTCGATAAAGTCGCCAAGCGCGTAATAGACGGGAATCAAAAAGACGAGGAAGAGTCCCGTAGCCCATGTGCCGTAGACAATGCCGAGCACCAGATAGGCGAGAGCGACAAGTGCGGGGAAGGGAAACTTGTTCCACGCACGACCGACCTTGGTGTGGAAATGTTTGCCATGATGGTCGAGCTTGTCGTGTGCTTCCTTCCAGCTGGAAAACGTCTCACCGTCGATGGTGACGGTGCCGTCGTCATTGGTGCGCACGCTATGTCCATCGTCCTCAAGCGTATCGATATGCACGCCGCCCGGCCCCACATGCACCTCTTCGCCCTTGCGCTCGTTGGTCACATGGATGCCGCTCCAGCCAACATGGACTTCCTCGCCTTTATTGGGATCAATGACGTGGATACCGCGCGCGAGGGAAATATCGACAAGTGGTTTGTCGCCGCAATCGGCGTGCTCGGCAGAATCCTCAGCCTCATCTGAAGCTTTGGTGCCGGCGTTGCTGTCCTGTGCCTCATCATCAGCCCGCGAGTCATGAGTGCTATCCACCGCCTCCCCATATAGCAGCTCATCCAGCGACACGCCATACAGCGCGGCGAGCGCAATGAGGTTATCGGTATCGGGTGAGGACTCGCTGCGCTCCCATTTACTAACAGCCTGGCGGCTTACGCCCAGCTGGGCAGCAAGCGCCTCCTGAGAAAGCCCGGCAGCCTTGCGGCGATCGACGAGCCGCTGTGCCATCGCAAGATCCATGACAGTTCCTTTCATGTGGTGACCGTAATCGAATGAGCCGAGTATGCCGAGAACAACCGGTAGCGACCACCATTTCTAGTTAGAATCTGCCCCAACCCTACCGCAACTACCGGTAGCAACCCCTAACGACCAGCCATTTCAGGACAAATGTCAGTGCTACTCTCAGCTAAGAGCCTGCAACATCCCAAAATCTCAGCCCACGCACCCGCAGCAAGAAGACGAATAGCCTCGGCCTCCCTAGTTACCGCAGGAGGCCTCAGGGCTTACATCCCAAATCTTTCCGCAGGACGGAAGGACCCCGCCGCGCGAAGCGCACGGCGGGGTCCTGACATGTCCGAGGACGATTTGGGATGTAAGCCCTGGGGTCTCCGATGAGAGCAGTTTCGGCCGAGGCTATTCGTCGCCGAAGCTGATGCCCAGCGCCTTGGCCTCGCGCACCAGATCGCTCTGGGGGTCGACAAACTTGAGCTTGCCGGCGACCTCCTCGAGCGGCATGTGGCACATCTTGCCGTCGCGCAGGGCAATCATGTAGCCAAACTCGCCGCGTAGGCAGCCCAGTGCCGCCTCGACGCCGCACTGGGTCGCAAAGATGCGGTCCTGGGCGTCGGGCTGACCGCCGCGCTGCGTGTGACCGGGGATGGCGACGCGGGTCTCGCGACCAGTCTTGGCCTCGATCTCCTTGGCGATGTCGTACACGATTGACGGGCTCGTGCGCTCGGCGAGCTTCTTCTTGTACTCCTTCTTGGACAGCGCCGCGTCCTCCTTGGAGATAGCGCCCTCGGCGACGGCCACGATGGTAAAGCGGCTGCCGGTTTCCATGCGATGTTCAATGGTCTTGATGACGTTATCCATGTCGTAGGGAATCTCGGGAATCAGGATGACATCCGCGCCGCCCGCGACGCCGGCGTACAGCGGGATCCAGCCAACCTTGTGGCCCATGATCTCGATGACGAACACGCGGCCGTGGCTCGAAGCGGTGGTGTGAATGTCGTCGATGCACTTGGTGGCGACGTCGATGGCGCTCGTAAAGCCAAACGTCAACTCGGTGCCCCAGGTGTCGTTATCGATGGTCTTGGGCAGGGCGATAACGTTGAGGCCCTCTTCGCGCAGGCGGTTGGCGGTCTTGGTGGAGCCGTTGCCGCCCAGCATAAACAGGCAGTCGAGCTGCAACTTGTGATAAGTGTGGACCATCGCGGGCACCTTCTCGACGCCGTCGGCCTCGGGAGTATCCAGGCGCTTGAACGGCGTACGGCTCGTGCCCAGGATGGTGCCGCCGCGGGTGAGGATGCCGCTAAAATCGGCGGGCGTCATGACGCGGAACCTGCTGTAGATAAGGCCCTGGTAGCCGTCCTCAAAACCGTAGATCTCGATAGGCTCTTCGCTATTGGTCATGAGCGTTTTGACAATGCCGCGCATGGTGGCGTTGAGCGCCTGGCAGTCGCCGCCACTAGTAAGAAGACCGATCCTGAGCATGATGAATCCTTCCGGGCAAGTTATAACATGCGCATAAGTTTACCCCCGCACACTGTTGATGCGGAGGTAAAACGTGTTAGCTCAAGCGTATAGAAATGTAAGCAACGTCAGGCGAGTGTAAGGTCGACGGGCCTGGCTCCTTACAGCGCGAAGGCGTCGACGTCGCCCCAATGGCGGCGCAGCGTGATGGCGGCAGCGGGCTCGGTGTTGTCAAAGACGACCGACCACTGCGTGTTGCTGGTGATGTCTTCCGGATTGGGCTCTTGCGCCGCAGCGCGTAGGGCCTTCCAAGCGACTGCCTCGTCTTGTGCGCCGGCACGGGCGTCGAGGACAGCGGCGATTGCGACGGCGCGCTCCTTGCCATGGCCTAGCTCGCCATTCTTTTGGTTGGGCAGCACTTCGTCGCCATAGCAGGCGTAGAAGTTCGTAACCTGGCGCACGGGCGTCGCCTTGAAAGCGCGGTCCGGATCGCGCGGATCCCACTCTACTACGCGCGCGTCACCGGCGGCGTCGTTGATAAAGAAGTGGTAGTCGCGTCCGGCCATGGCGTGCATGTCGTAGGCGGAAAGCAGGTCGACGGCCTCCTGCGTGGTAGCCGCGCGGTCGAGCACCAGGCGGATGGCGAGCGAAGTGTTGATGACGGGGCGTTGCGTGTCCTGGTCACAGGGCTTGGAATCCAGGGTGAGTACGGCAATGGACACGCCGCACTCGTTAACACCGTCGAGCTGGGCAAACGGGCCCATGAGTGCGGCGGCGCGTCCAGCGACGGAGTCGAGCGGAGTGTTATCGCCCAGGTTGTTAAGGGCGGCAAACCCGATGGAGGCATAACCGCCGCGTGGGTGATTGCGCACCAGCAGCGCCGAGGTGTCGTCCTTAAAGTCGTAATTGCGACCGGTGCGCACGCGGCCTTCGGCATCTACGGCGACAAAAGCGCTGCAGGCAAACTGGGGCGCCTGGACATGTACCGGCACACCGGGCAGCACCTGCGCCACCACGGCATCGATGTAGGCCTGGTCGTCGCGCACGCCAGCGGCGATGATGCGATCAAGATCGTAGTCGTAGGCGATGTCGATTGCGTACAGGTCATAGCCATCCTCGTAGCCGGTCAAGCGTTTGAGCGACGCGGCGGACTTGATTTGCTTGTGATAAACGATACCGGTGGCAGCGGCAAGGCCGACGGCGACTCCCGCGGCACCGCAGGCGATGGCAATGTTACGTGGCTTCATGACGGCTCCTTTCGTCCTGTTAGCGTAATTGTCGCAAAAGGAGTGCGGGCATGATGGCTCAACTTGGCGAGCGGCGCGGGATTAAACATGGAATGAAAGGCACGGCATGGGCGTGGCGGGGTATGCTGGAGGGGACCATCAACCCAGCGAAAGGGGAGAGCATGACGGATCAGGAAACGCCCGAGCGCGCGCACGTGACGGCCGACGATATCGAGGCCGCCAACGACCTTATCGACTTTATCGAGGCATGCCCCAGCATGTTCCATACGGCGGCGACTATTATGGCCGAACTTGACGAGGCGGGCTTTACTTATCTGCCCGAGAATGCGGCGTGGGATATCGAGCCGAGCGGTCGTTATTACACGCAGCGCAACACCTCGAGCGTTATCGCCTTTAAGGTGGGCGAGGACCTGGCCGCGACGTGGGGCGAGGACGGCGTTGCCGGTGACTATCATTTTCAGCTCACGGCGTCGCACAGCGATTCTCCGACGTTTAAGGTCAAGGCCGTGCCCGAGCTCGACGGCGCAGGCGAGACGCTGCGCCTGAACACCGAGGCCTACGGCGGCATGATCGACTACACCTGGTTCGATCGCCCGCTGGCGCTCGCGGGCCGCGTGCTGGTGCGCGAGGGCGACCGTATTGAGAGCCGTCTGCTTGCCACCGAGCGCGAGGTCGCTATTATCCCGAGCCTTGCCATCCACATGAACCGCGGCGTTAACGAGGGCTTTGCTCCCAACCGAGCTGTCGACCTGTGCCCGCTCATCAGCGCCGGCGAGCTTAAGCAGGGTGACTTCGATGCTCTGATCGCCGAAGAGCTGGATGTTGAGCCCGAGCAGATTCTGGGCCGCGACCTGTTCCTGGTCAATCGTCAGGATGCGCGCATTTGGGGCTGGGCCGATGAGTTTATCTCGACGCCCAAGCTCGACGACCTGGCATGCGCCTACACCTCGCTGCAGGCATTTTTGGGTGCCGAGAATGCGCACGACATCTCGGTCTTCTGCTGCTTTGATAACGAGGAGGTTGGCTCCGAGACCAAGCAGGGTGCTATGTCGACGTTCTTGGCCGATGCACTGCGCCGCATTAACGGCTCGCTGGGCTTTGACGACGAGTCGTACCATCGCGCCCTTGCCGCTTCGATGCTCGTGAGCTGCGACAATGCACATGCCGTGCACCCCAACCACGCCGAGAAGTGCGATGCCCGCAACCAGGTCGTGCTCAACGGCGGTATTGTCATCAAGGAAGCCGCCAACCAGCACTACTGCACCGATGCCTTTAGCTGCGCGGTGTTCCAAGCCATCTGCGATGACGCCGACGTACCCACGCAGGCCTTCGCCAACAAGAGCGATATGGCCGGCGGCTCCACGCTCGGCAATCTGTCCAATATGCAGGCGAGCATGCATGCTGTGGACGTGGGCCTGCCGCAGCTGGCCATGCACTCGAGCTACGAGACCGGCGGCGTGCGCGACGTGATGTACGCCATCCGCGCCCTCACTGCTTTTTACGAGCGCAACCTAACCATCAACGGCGCCGAAAGCGTGGAACTCTAAATGCGAGCCGAAGAAATGAAGGCCGAGCGTGGGGCTCAGCTTATTGATCGGGGTTTACAGCTGTTCGTCGCCGCTTGCCATGAGTCAGGGGTCGACGTGTCCAAGGCGCGACCAACGAGTGCTGAAGAACTCAAGCGTAACGCCTATTCGGACCGCTATGACGAGGAGACGGACTGGCTCTAATAAGCGAAGTGTCGAAAACGCTAGATGTATGTTTGATATCACTTTGGCGAGAGTGTCGCAGACAGAACTACCGGTATGGCGCAAGCCAACCTGACCCCATTGCACCAAACCTACCAAAAAGGGACAGGTTTATTTTGGCAGGTTTTATCTGGGCAAATGCCACAGCGCCAACGGCAAGACGGAACTGCTAAGGCTTGCAGATGAAGCCGACGCCAGCGAAACGCCGCAGGTAGAGCGCACGCCAGCGAGAGCCCGCCGTTTGCGCCAAGGTGCCGTGAAATGAAAGGGCGCTGACCTTCTGGTCGCGCCTTTGAAATTGAACGGCAGATTGGCCAAACGGCTGGCTCGCAGCGTCGAGGGGTTCCGGCGTTTGGTAAAACGCCGGAACAATTAGTGTTCGATCCAGCAGCGCAGGGTCTCGCCGGCCTGCAGGTGACGCAGATTCTCCGCGGCGATGTCGACCACGTTGTTGAGCGTGGCGGCCAAGTGGAACCAGCCGGGGATGTGCGGCGTGATGAGCATGTTGGGCGCATCCCACAACGGGCTTGTCTCGGGCAGCGGCTCGGGGTCGGTGACGTCGACCGCGGCGCCGGCGAGATGTCCTGATTCCAGGGCGGCAACTAGGTCGTCGGCAACCACAAGATCGCCGCGGCCGCCGTTGGCAAAGAAGGCGCCCGGCTTCATCGCGGCGAAGAACTCGGCGTTCGCCAGGCCGCGGGTCTCGGGTGTGCTGGGCATAAAGGATGCGACGACGTCTGCCTCGGCCAGGCGCTCGGGCAGGGTGTCCATGCCGTCCATGTCCTCAAACACAATGGGGTAGACGAGCGGATGGCGCTTGATGCCGCGGACGTGCGCGCCCATGCCGCGGCAGAGCGTGGCGAAGTGACCGCCAATGTCGCCCGCGCCCAGCACCAGCACATTGGCGTTTTTGAGCGAGGTGACCGGCCCCAAATCCTCCCAGCGATGCTCGCGCTGCAAGTCGTGATAGCCGGGCAGGCGCTTCATCATGGAAAGGACCATGGCAAACATGTGCTCGCTCACAGCCTGGCCGTAGGCACCCACCGAGCAGGAAAGCTTAGCGTCGGCTGGCACGGTGCCGGCGGCTAAGTAATCGTCATAGCCGGCGGTCTGCAATTGCAACAGCTGGAGATGGTCGCATGCCGTGAGCATGTCAGGGTCGATGTTGCCCAGAATTACGTCGGCATCGGCGACCTGCTCGCGCGTGGCGGCGTCGGCGCTCGTATAGATAAAGTTCTCGCCCGGAGCGCTCGACTCAAGAATTGCGCGATGGCGGTCGTTGACGGGCAACAAAACCAGGATGTTCACAAGCAGTCCTCTCCGCTTGACCTGCCAAAAAGGGACAGGTTTATTTTGTCAGGTTTTATCAGGCAAAACGTTCAAATAAAAACGCCGGATGCAAGACGAGCGTGCCCGTCAGCATCCGGCGCATCCACGGTTACCAGCTCAGCAACTCGTAACCGTCCTCGGTCACCACGAGCTGTACCTCGCACTGGGCCGAATCGCTGCCGTCCTTGGTGCGCACACACCAACCGTCGCCCTTGCTAATCTTGATGTCGGGCGCTCCGGCGTTGACCATGGGCTCGATGGTAAAGACCATGCCCGGGGCCATGATGGTGTCCGCGTCGGGCGCCTCGGTGGTAAAGCCCACAAACGGATCCTCGTGGAATTCCTTACCGATGCCGTGTCCGCCGTACTCGCGCACCACGCTAAAGCCGGCGTCCTCGACGGTCTTTTGCACTGCCTCGGCCATAACGGACAACGGCAGCCATGGCTTGACGGCCGCCAGACCCGCCTCCACGCTGGCGCGAGTGACGTCGACCAGACGCTGGCGCTCGGCCGAGACCTCGCCGATGCAGAACATGCGGCTCGAATCGCTAAAGTAGCCGTCCAGAATCGTGGAGCAGTCCACGTTGATGATATCGCCCTCGTGCAGCACGTCCGTATCGCAGGGGATGCCGTGACAGACCACATCGTTGATCGAGGTGCATACGCTCTTGGGATAGCCCTCATAGTTGAGGTCGGCCGGCGTGCCACCGTGCTCGATGGTGTAGTCGTAGATCATCTGGTCGATCTGGTTGGTGGTCATGCCTGCGGCGATGTGCTCGCCCACGTAGTCGAGCACGCCCACGTTGATGGCGGCCGAACGCTTGATACCCTCGATATCGGCGGGTGTCTTGTAGAGCGTGCGGGGCAGAACCTCCCAGCCCTCTTCCCACAGGCGCTCGAGGCGCTCGTCAAAGGCGCTATGGCATTTCTTATATTTTTTGCCGCTGCCGCACCAGCAAGCATCGTTGCGGCCGGGCACGGGTCCGTTGTCAAACATGGCTAACTTCCTTTCATTCGCAGCTAGTATAGCCCACCCACGCGTCCATAAAAGTTGCGGTGATATAGTTCCGATTTAAGCGGTTTAACAGCATAAACAGGAACTATATCACCGCAACTGATGGAGTGGGATGGCGGGCGCTGGCTGCTGTGTGGTTTTGCTAGTAGCTCACCTGGCAGGGGATGCCGAGGGCGCGTACGCGCGCGGCAATGGCGTCGAGCACCTCGGGCGCCGCTTTGGCAAGGCCGGCGACCGGTGTCTCGCGCGCTACCGTGTAGATGGTCGCTTCTTGTGGGCGAATGCACTCAAGCGCCGCGAGCCAGGGGGCAACGTACTCCTCGCCGGTGTTGTCGATGGGTTTGCCCTGATACTCGCCGGTCAAAAAGATCGTCTGGATAATAACGTGACCGTCAAAGCTTGCGAACGTCTCGATCTGGTGCTCGACGTCGTAGGGGCCAACAGGCTGGTCGAGCAGCTGGATAAACGCCGGGTCGACGGTATCGAGCTTAAGAATGTTGTCGTCGACCATCATGAGCGCGTCGTGCACCTCGGGGCGGTCGGCGCGCGTGCCGTTGGAGAGCACGGCGATCTTGGAGTTTGGGGCAAGCTCGTCGCGCAGCGCGACGGCACCGGCAATGGCCTGCGGAAACTCCGGTGCGGCGGTGGGCTCGCCGTTGCCCGCGAAGGTGATCACATCGGGGAGTTCGTCCTCGGCTGCCATCTCGCGCAGCTTTGCCTCGAGCGCGTCGAGTACCATGGCGGCTGTGTTGTACGGCTCATGGCAGGGGCGCTCGGCGTTGAGGCCGTTTTCGCAGTAAATGCAGTCGAACGTGCAGATTTTGCCGCTGGCCGGCATCATGTTGACGCCGAGCGAGAGGCCAAGGCGACGGCTGCGAACGGGCCCAAAGATGGGGCTGGCATTCAAAAACGTAGACATAGGCATATGCTCCTCAAGACAATTGTGCCTAAGCATAGCATCGGCTCCAAAGCAAGGTGTGGGCTCTTGCTTTACAAGTTTCGTTTTTTCACGTCGCTCATTATGCTGTGCCATGAAAAGCCTCGGGTCGGGTACAGTTAATCTGTTAACAAGGCGTAAAGCAATGCGGGTCCATCCAACCGTGCTGACGTGCAACTGGATGAGCATTGATGATGGGGGCACAACATGGATTTTACGGTCGAGAATGCGGGCACCACGATTGCCTGTCGCGAATATGCCGACCCGGATGTGTCGCCTGATGCTCCTGCCTTGGTGTGCGTGCACGGCGCTTGTGTCGACGGCACATTTTTCGACGGCATCGCTTGTGAGCTCAGTCGCAACTACCGCGTAATTGCCTACGACCGCCGCGGCTGTGGTGGCAGCAGCGATGCGGCAGACGGCAGCTATGATCTTGCCGCTCAGGCCGCCGATCTGCAAGCCGTGATCGAACACGTTGGCGCTCCGACAAATGTGCTTGCGCACAGCGCCGGTACGTTGGTGGCGCTGGAGCTTCTTCGTACCGAACCCCATCTCGTCGCCCGTGCGATTCTGCATGAGCCGGCTGTGTCGGCCGAAGGCGTCGGCATGGGCGCAGCCCCGGTTTTGCTCGATATGATTGCGGCTGGAAAGGTTTCAAGGGCGCTCCGGCTTTTCTTGGGAGCCCTCGGCGACTTGGACCCCGAGGCTCCTGGAACGACCGAAGCGGAAGCCAAACATGCCCTGCGCAATGGTCGTTGCTTCATGGCCAATGAATACGGGATTACTATGACCTGCGTTCCCGATTGGGATAGCGTTCGCGCGTCAAAAACGGTGGCCGCCGTGCTCCTGGGCGAGCTCTCGATTGGCACGCCCCGCGAGGCTGGCACGCGAGCGGCTGCCGAATATCTCGATTGCCCTCTCGTGACGATCCCGGGCGCGCATAACGGTCTGCGCGATCGCCCGGCAGCGGCTGCCCGGGCTGTCCGTGGCATCCTGGGGCTCTAGCATCCGCAATAGCCAAAGCAGGCTTCATCCGCAAACGTTTCGGCCGTATTAACAAATGTGCTCAAAACCTCACGTCTGCGACTTCAATCGCGCCGCCTGCCAACTCATAAAAATGTAACAGCATTCACGTACTTACCTGCATCGACAAGGTGTTACCCTTGTAGCATTTGGAACCCACCGCTACCATGCGAAACTATCGAAAGGGCCCCATATGCTCAATAATCACGAGGTCAATCTAACCGACGAGGAGGCTGCCGTCGAGGTCGCCCGTGTCGCGAAGAACTACCCCGTGGTGCGTTTGCTGTCGGCCGATCAGATTAAGAGCGAGCCTAACTGCTTGCTCGCCGGCGATCGCTGCCCTTGTCTGCGTCAGTCGAGTCTTGAGGCTTTGGCAGACTCCGATGAGGTGTCGGAGCAACTGCTCAATGATGGCACTGAGTACCGCGCCCGTCTACGCCCTCTGAAGGTCGAGGGCGAGCCTCACGTCTTGCTGATGGTGCGTCCGATTGATGAGCAAGAGGCCGCGGAAGAGGACCTTGTCTACACCGACGTGCTGACGAGCGTGCGCAATCGCCGATATTACGAGGAAAAGCTTCGCAGCGCCCGCATGAATGCCGGCGTTGCGATGATCGACGTTGATGATTTTAGGGCCTTCAACGATACGTGTGGCCGTCATGCCGGCGACCTTGCGCTCGGTGCTGTGGCGACAGCCATACGCAGCGGAATTCGTTCGACTGACGAGCTTGTGCGCTATGGCTGCGACAAGTTTGTGGTTGTCATGCCCAATATTCCCTCCGATGACTTCACCCGTCGCCTGCATCAGGTGTCCGATGCCGTTCATTCCACGATTATTCCGGGCCATGAGTACGTGAGCTTGACGGCATGTGTTGGTGGCGTTCGCATTCATGGCGAGACGGTCGATGAGGGCGTTGGCCGCGCTGCTCAGTTACTGAGCCGCGCTAAGGCAAAAGCCGGTACGGTCGTGACCGATGCCGATTCCATCGAGGCCTTCCAAAGCGAAAAGCCTTTGGTGCTTATCGCCGATGACTCCGAGATGAACCGAGCCATTCTCAGCGAGATGCTCAAGGACGAGCATTGCATCCTCGAGGCCGATAACGGTCGTGCGGCGCTCGACATGGTCGACCGCTATGGCGATGAGTTGTCGCTCGTGCTGTTGGACATTGTGATGCCGGGCATAAGCGGCTTTGAGGTGCTGGCCGATCTGTCGCGCCGATCGGGTATCGATAATCTGCCTGTCATCATGATTTCGAGCGAAGATTCCGATGATGCGGTTCTGCGCGCGTACGAGCTGGGCGCCTCAGACTATATCAACCGCCCGTTTGACTCCCGTGTCGTGCGCCGCCGCGTAAGCAACACCATCCGCCTGTACGCCAAACAGCGCCGCCTGACGAACCTGCTGTCCCAACAGTACAACGAGCGCGTCAAGAACAGTCGCATGCTCATCGACATCATGGCCGGCGTCATGGAGCTTCGCAACGGCGAGAGCGGTAGGCACGTTACGAACATCGAAAAGCTGACCGAGCTGCTGCTTGGCTATCTGGTCCAGCGTAGCGGCACGATCTCCCTCGACAATGAGGAACGCTCCACGATCGCCCTGGCTTCGGCGCTGCACGATATCGGCAAGATGTCGATTGACGATGCGATCCTCAACAAGCCCGGGCGCCTCACGCCCGAGGAATTCGAGATTATGAAGACGCATACCACGATTGGCGCCAACATGCTGCTCGAGCTGGGCAGCCATCACGCCGGCAATGCGCTTATGGAATATGCGTACCAGATTGCGCGTTGGCATCACGAGCGCTGGGACGGCAAGGGTTATCCCGATGGCCTTAAGGGCGACGAAATTCCCATCGCCGCGCAGGTGGTTTCGGTGGCTGACGTGTACGATGCACTGACGAGCGTGCGCGTGTACAAGGACGCTATCCCGCACGAGGAGGCGATCCAGATGATCCTGGACGGTAAGTGCGGCACCTTTAACCCGCTGCTGCTCGATTGCCTGCTCGAGGTGCAAGACCAAATTGCCGAGACGTTGGCACGCCCCGCCGACGTCGTCGCGTTTCCCACGATTTAGTTTGACCAAAGGAGTTTTTAATCCATGATTTCCATGCGTGAGGCGTATGAGAAGATCGGCGCTAATTATGACGACGCGTGCGCTCGGCTGATGGGCGGGGAAATGCTTGCCCGCTTTGCCCTCAAGTTTTTGGATGACGAGAGCATGGGCAAGCTGGAGGCCGCCATGGCGGCAGGAGACGCCGAAGGTGCGTTTATGGCAGCGCACACGCTCAAGGGCGTGAGCCAGAACCTGGGATTCGATAATCTGTACGAGCCGGCGGTTGTGGTGACCGAAGCGCTGCGCGGCGCCGATGCCGTTGACGGCGCTCGCGAGGGAATGCATGCGCTGCAGCAGCAATATGCGGCAACGATGTCGGCCTTGCGCGAGGCGGCCGAGTAAGAGCTCGCGAGCTTTGATGACTATGAGAGTTGATAATCTCCCGTTTTAGGCCCGGTGGCGGCCTCAAAGTGGGAGATTGTCCACTCTCGTTCGATACATGTCCAAAAATCCACTCTCACCCCTTCTGATTAGTGAATGGCCCATGCGCACTGGCGGGGCTTTCCGCATGCAATCCATATCGTTGTTCGATAAACTGTTCGAATAACGATAGAGTCGATGAGGGTGAGTGTATGTCCAACAGCGTTCAGCGTATGGCCAAGGCGGGCGAAAATATCAGGAAGCTTGGTTTTTGCATGGCAGCCGTTTTTGCAGGGATGCTCGTCGCTTTTGCCGCGTTGGTTGTTTACGTGATCTGGTATGCGGTTGCAAACGTTGTTTCTGTCGATTCTTTCGGTGTCGTGACGCTTCTCGATGGCGGGAGCATCGTTATCCCAAGCGGGCTGTGCCTGGCACTCGTCGTGGGTGTTTCGCTTGTCGTTTTGTGCGGAATCAGCCATAACATCTCTCGGGGCGTCTCGCCCTTTACCAAGGCGCATGTGCGGCTTATCCGTGTTCTCGCGCTTGCCTTTGCTGTTAACGCCGCGGTTTCGCTTGTTGGTGCCTATGGATCGGTCAATCTCACCATTGGCGGACTGGAGCTTTACATTGTGCCTCATTCCTTCGTTATTGAGATTTGCCAAGGCGCTACCTTTGATGCGGGGTCGTTTATCGGCGCAGTTGTCTGTTTGTTTATCTCGGCGATCTGGAGTTATGCCTCGCTGCTCCAAGAGCAGTCTGACGAGCTTGTGTAGGAGGAAACATGAGCTATCTCATCATCGAGCTTGAGACGCAGCTGCTTAAGACCGGAAAGACCAGTGCTGATCTGATTCGAGCGACGGGGCATACTCCGGCTAATATTTCAAAGCTTAGAAACGGAAAGATAAAAGCTATTCGCCTAAAGACGCTCCTCGATATCTGTGATGAGCTTGATTGTCAACCGGGAGATATTATTCAGCGCGTGAGCGAGAAAGAGCTTGAGGAGCTTATTGTTGAGCGTGCAAAAAACGTTGTGAGGCAGATGCGGGACGGCGGAGGCAACGAGGCGTCGCTTCCGACATCAGTCTTTGCTGTCGATTTGAGCGACGAGTAGCTTAAGGCGAACAACTAAAACGAAATATCAGCGTGAAGGGACCCGTGTCTAACACGGGTTCTTTCTTTTAGATTATCTTGACAAATACGAGTTATCGGAAAACAATAACAACTATGGAAAACGATAAAGTAAAGAAGGAACGATATGAGCGGTTTTGCTATCAAGCGGAACGGGAGGCCAATGAACGTATCAACGATAAGGCTATCAAGGGTGTCAAAGCGCTATGGGAGGCGCCGCGTTTTGTATGACGTTTCCTTCGAGGTACATCAGTCTGAGCTCTGCGCCCTTGTTGGTGCAAACGGTGCGGGCAAAAGCACGCTTATTAAAATTGTCTTGGGCCTCTGCGAGCCGTCGTCGGGGAGCGTGGAGCTCTTTGGAGGCAAATCAAAAAAGGAGCTTGGTCTGATGCGGACGCGTGTCGGCTATGTGCCAGATTCCAGCGGAGCATACCAATCCCTCAGTGCGGCTGAGAATCTTCGGATCCGATGTGCGGAATGGGGGCTCGATGAGAAACGTGAGGTTCCTCGCGTTTTGAGCCTTGTCGGGCTGGACGTCGATGAGAAAAAGAGCGTGGGCAGTTTTTCTCTGGGAATGAAACGGCGGCTGGATATAGCTACGGCTTTGTTGGGCGATACCGACGTACTAATTTTCGATGAGCCGGCAAATGGATTGGATCCGTTGGGCATCGAGAGTATATGGGCCCTTATCGGTCGATTGAATCAAGAACAGGGCAAAACCATGCTTATTTCTAGCCACGACTTGGATGAGCTGGCATCGGTTGCAACATGCTGCCTGTTTCTTCATGACGGCGAACTGCTGAAAAAGGAATCGATGGACATCATAAGGGATGAGGCGTCGTCCTTAAAAGAGTATTACAGGCGCTTGATGAAGGCGGTCTCGCTATGAAGCGGGCGATCCATCCCATAAAGGCAGATATGATGCGTTTGTACAGGATGTTTCCGGCGAAGCTTGGTCTTGCGCTTATGCTGGCGTTCGGCCTTCTCTTCGGTGTCTTTCTAAAAAACGGAACAACGTTGCTCGCCTTTGGCAATAGCGTTTTTGGGGAGGATATTGGTTTCTTCTGGAATGTAATCGATCCTTCTGCACCCGATGAGTCCCTTGTGCGCAGTGCTTTTGCCGGCACCTCTCTGTTCGTTCCACTCATCGTTTGCCTGGCGATTTTACAGGAGCACGGCTATGAAGAGGGATACCGAATTTCTTCAGCAAGAGGTCTTACCCGCTTTTATGGGGTTCTAGCTCATGCGCTTTCGTCTGCTTTAATAATTGGCGCAGCATATAGTGCGCTTTGCTTTCTTCTGTTTGCAGTAGCCATAATACGTGGAGGGCATAGCTACGCGCATGGCATGCTGGCTGCATTTTTGCCTGCAATGATAGTCAACACCGTATTGGTGATATCGGTTGCGCTGGAGACGGTGACCATCTATCGGATTACAGGCAGCGCTGTATTGAGCGGGGCTGCAATAATAATCGGATTTGTCATGAGCTTGACGCTCTACGGAGCCTTCCTTCAGGCACCTATACCATCCTTGCGATGGATCTTCTTCCTTCCTGGGCCGTACCTTGGAGTCGGATGCGCCCTTGGGTATAGCGATATGGGGCAACTGGCGCTTCTGGGCTATGGCGTGGCAGCCAGCTGTTTATCGGTATTGATTTACGCTCTCGTGAGCTTTCGTGCTGGGGGTGTGCTCAATGGCTCGTCAGATTAAAAGATTCCTCCATTCAGAATTGAAGCACGTGAGTAAATGGACGTACGCCTTAATCCCGGTAATTTATGCGTGCATGGTGGTATTGCAGCTTAATTCTTTCCCGATGTGGTTCTGCAGCCTCCGTGAGAACAGTTTCTTGGGCTTCTTCCCAGACCCGACGCTTCGGCTATCGGCGGAGGATGTCCTTCTATTTGGTAATGCAGAGGTTTTTCGCGGTCTGCTGTTCAACGTAGCCCCGTTGGCTCATGCATTGTTCTTTCCGTTCATCGCGGCTTGTATTGTGCCGCGCTTTGTCAGTTCGGGCTTTGTCGAGGAACCGTGGGGGCTGTCGGAGGCTCGGGGAGGGAAGCGGGCGTGCGTTACCGTTGCGCGAGCGATGCTGTCTTCTTTCGCCCTATTGGGCGCGTTTATCCTGTCAAGTGTCGTTTTGTACTGTCTTAACTGCGCAATCGTTTTGGATGCTCAACAGTATTTCAACCTGAATATGTTTTGCGATCGACTTCTTCTGGCGAGTGCGGTCTGCCTTGCATACGTGGTCTCTTGCGTGATCGTTGTTTCCTATTTTGGATCCGGCTTCGGTCCTATTGGCATGCTGTTGCTTGTCAACGTTGTGGCGATCTACATACAGCTCGGGGCCAATTCCATGCTTCCGCTTCCAGCCTCGATGCTCATGTGGATTTGTGGCGTGACCCCGTTGGGGAATAGTCAATGCATTTCGATTCTAATTGACTGCCTAATAAACGTAGTAAGCGTTTTTGCCATTTGCTTTACCGTCGACCAATTGCGGTCGAGATTTCTTTGATTGCTTGTGAGGAATCATCATGCCGAGCATATCAAATTCAGCGGGGGCGGGCACCGTGGCTGGTGCTCGCCCCCGCTGGCATAGGAGGATTTAACCTGTGCAGTTTTCCAACTAGCGAGCCTGCTTTACCTTGGCAGCAGCCTCGACAAACGACTTCCACAGGTTAAAGTCGGTCTCGAGCGTCTTCCACGTGTACTCAGGGTGCCATTGTACGCCCAGGCAGAAAGGCTGGCCTTCGACTTCGATGCACTCGGGAACGCCGTCGGTTGCCTTGGCGACCAAGCGCGTGCTCTTGCCCAGACGATCGACGCAGCAGTGATGTGCCGAGTTGGTCTGGATCAGCCTGTGCCCGCCAACCGCGCGCTCCAGCAGCGAGCCCGGCATGACCTCGACAGGGTGCACGGGGTCGTTGAGCACGTGGGTATGGCGCCACTGCGTGCGGCCCTCGCGCGCGCCCAGGCTCGGCACGTCCATGCACAGGGTGCCGCCGGTGGCGACGTTGAGCAGCTGCGTGCCGCGGCAGGTGGTAAAGAGCGGCTTTTTGGCGCGGAGTACCTCGTCGACCAGCTTAAACTCAAAACTATCGCGGATCTCGCAGCAGAGGGTGGGGTCGTAGGGTCGATCATCGCCCCAACGTTTGGGATTGACATCGGGACCGCCAGGAATGGCGATGCCGTCGGCGATATCGACGTAATGACGGATAACATCGACGTCTTCGGTAATAGACATCTGCAGCGGTAGGCCGCCGGCGGCAAGAATGGCATCGACAAAGACACTTGCGATTTCCTCGTTGGGGGAGAGCGTCTCGCTTAAAAACGGCTTTGCCTCTTCCCAGCGCGGCGCGACGAGGATGAGTGGGCGGTCGGCGGGGGCGACGTCGACATGCGGGGTGTAGGACGATGAGGTGTGGGTTCCGATCATGGGTGTTGCTTTCGAATCCGGGTGGACATGGCACAGGGGTGACGCGGGACAAACGCTGGTGACGAATTTGCCCGCATGGCAATTGGGTTAGTGGCCCTTGATGGAGTTGAGGAAGTCCTGGGCGCGCTTGGTCTGGGGGTGGTTGAAGAACTCGTCGGGCGTGCTGGTTTCCACGATCTGGCCGTCGGCCATAAACACGACGCGGTCGGCCACGCGGCGGGCGAAGTTCATCTCGTGTGTGATGACGATCATCGTCATGCCCTGCTGTGCCAGACGGACCATGACCTCGAGCACCTCGTTGATCATCTCGGGGTCAAGAGCGCTCGTGGGCTCGTCGAAGAGCATGGCCTTGGGCTGCATGGCAAGCGAACGGGCGATGGCTACACGCTGTTGCTGGCCGCCCGAGAGCTGTGTGGGCACCTTATCGGCCTGCTCGGCAACGCCCACGCGGCCCAGCAGGTCCATGGCGCGCTCGCGGGCCTCGTCCTTGGAGACGCCCAGCACATCGACCGGTCCCAGCATGACGTTCTGTAACACGGTCATATGTGCGAACAGGTTGAACTGCTGAAACACCATGCCCAGTTCGGCGCGCATGCGGGCAAGATCCTTGCCTTCCTGCGGCAGGGGCTCGCCCTCGATGAGGATCTCGCCCGAGTCGATGGTTTCCAGGCGGTTGATGGTGCGGCACATGGTCGACTTGCCCGAGCCCGAGGGCCCGATCACGACGACGACCTCGCCACGGTCGACCGAGAGATTGATGTCGTTGAGGACGTGCAGGTCGCCGTAGTGCTTATCGACGTGCCTGAGCTCGATCAGCGGCTGATTGCCGGTGGAAGAAGTGCCCTGTGCCATGGTGCTCGGCTCCTTATGACTCGAAATGGTAAAGCGTTAGCGGATGATCGTCGCGCCGGTCTTGTGCGAGACGTAGACAGCGGCCTTGTTGATCGCGACGTTGATGAGGATATAGATGACCGCGATCACCAGGTAGACCGACACGAGGGCATCGTAGTTGGTAATGAGCACGCGGGCATTTTGCATGAGGTCGGGGTAGCTCACCACATAGGCGACGGTGGTGTCTTTGACTACGACCACAAGCTGCGAAATCAACGACGGAATGATAAACCGAATAGCCTGCGGCAACACGATTTTAAAGGTGATTTTAGCCTTGGAGAGACCGAGCGCCTGGGCCGCCTCGACCTGCCCGCGCGGTACGGCGTTGACGCCGGCGCGGAAGATCTCGGCAAGTACGCCGGCCGCAGCGAGCGCGACAGGAAGTGTGAGCATCCAAAACGACGGCAGTGCGATTTTGTACTGGGGTAGCACCAAAAAGAAGAAGTAGATGAACAGCAGGCTCGGCACACCGCGGAAGAAATCGGTGAGCACGCGGCAGACCAGCTGCAGTGGCTTAATGTCGCTGGTGCGGCCGAGCATAAGGGCTAAGCCCAGCACCAGCGCAATGGCGCCGGCGGTGAGTGCGACTTTAACGGTGCCCTCAAAGCCGGCAAGCAGGAACTTCCAGGTGGTGAGGTGCGTAAAGAAATACCAATAGTGGACCGAAAGCTGGCCGGTCACATAAAAGCGCTGCAACACGAGGGCGACGAGCACGGCGACGGCAACAAGCGAGATGGCGGTGCCGATGCGAATCTTGGAGCGCATCTTGGGGCCGGGAGCCTCGTAGAGCGCATCGCGCATGGTGAGCGCGGGGGAGGAGTGCTTGCTCATCGGAGGATTCTCACCTTCTTATCGATGTAGTTGCCAATGTGGCTCACCACAAAGGCCGTGCCCAGGTAGCCGAGCGCCGAGATAAAGAACGCGGCGACGCCGCCGAGCGAGCGCGTGTTGATGTAGCTCACCACGCCGGTGAGCTCCTGCGGTTTAAGCGGCACCTGGCTGCCGAGCGCGGTGGTGAGCATGACGGCGATAAAGAGGTTGGTCATGGGCAGCACGCTCGAGCGCAGCGCCTGCGGAATCACGATCTTGGCGAGGATACGGCTGAAGCTCATGCCCAGCGAGCGGGCGGCTTCCACCTGGCCGACACCGACGGTGTTGATGCCGCTCATAAAGTTCTCGGAGCCAAAGGCAGAACCCAAGAGCACTGTGGCGACGATGACGCAGGTGCGGTAGGGCAGGACGACCTTGAGCGGCGGCAGCGCGTAGACGACGATAATGAGCAGCGCGATGCCGGGGATGTTACGGAAGACCTGGACATACAGGTCGCCAAAGACGCGCAGCGGCTTGAGCGGCGACACGCGCATCACGGTGACGGCGACGGCCAGCACCATGGCGATGGCAAACGACTCAAGCGTCATGCCCCAGGTTGCTAGCAGCGCGTCGATATAGTTCTGGCCATAGAGCGACCAGAGCTCGGAGAGACTCATGCGGACCTCCCGCCGGTAAGGAAAGGGGCTCCCGTGTGTACGGAAGCCCCGACAACTCAGTGAGGAAACAGTTTAGCGCAATAAAGCGCATCGTGCGTTTCCGTATGGTTTCGTAGCGGCCGTTACTAGGCTCGCTGCCTAGGCGCCGATCTCGGGCAGCTCGGGAACATTGGTGTCGCCCGTACGGTCGCCAATGCAGATCTGCCACAGCTCGGTCCAGGTGCCGTCATCCTCGATCTTCTTAAGGAAGTCGTTGACAAAGGCGACACCGTCGGAATCGAGCGGCAGGCCGATGCCGTAGGGCTCCTTGCTGCCGAAGGGCTTGCCGGCAATCTTGTACTTGCCGGGCTCGCGGACCAGGGCGCTCTGCTGCATGTTGTTGTCGATGACGTAGGCATCGACGCGGCCCTGCTGGAGTGCCTGACGTGCCTCCTCGTCGGTCTTGAACTCCTGCTGGCTGGCCTTGGGGGCGAACTCCTCCAGGATGGCGGGGCCGTTGGAGCCGGACTGGACGGCGACGTTCTTGTCGGCCAGGTCGTCGACGCCCTTGATGTCGTCGTTGTCGGCGAGCACCAGGATAGCCTGCTGGGTGTAGTAGTAGGGACCGGCGAAGGAGACGAGCTTCTTGCGCTCATCGGTGATGGTGTAGGTGGCAAAGACGGCGTCAACCTGGCCGTTCTGCAGGACGGACTCGCGCGTGTCCGAGGTCACCTGGGTGATCTCGACCTTGTTCTCGCCCAGGATGTAGTTGGACAGGAGCTGTGCGATACCGGCGTCGAAGCCGCGGGTCTGACCGTCTTTCTCGTTGAGGAGGGAGAAAAGTGTGGAGGTCTGAACGCCACCGATCTTAAAGACACCGGCGTCCTTGACGGCCGTGGCCCAGGTGCTGGCGGCGATGGCGTCGTCATCGGCCTTGGGGCCGTTGTCGACGAGTTTGTCGAATGCCTTGGCATCGAGTATGGTGGAAGCCTCGGTATCTTCGGAGCTCTTGGAGGAGCCGGCGGCGGAACCCTTGTCGGCCTCGGCGCTGGTGTCGGAGCAGCCGGCAAGACCAAGGCCGGCGACGGTTGCGAAGGTGGCGGCGACGAAGCCGCGGCGGTCGAGAACGACCTGCTGGGAGAGGTTTTTGCTCATGGTAGAACACCTTTCTCAATAAAATCCCTAGCGGTTGAGTAGAGTTATACCCTATCGCGCTCAAATGGGTCAACACGAAATAACTCAGAAACATACTTACCTTATGGGTTATTCTACCTACCAAAAGGGATAGGCACCTTTGTGGCGGTTCTGGCCGATGCAGCGGCATGCCTTGCTGTTTTGTCTCGATCTGTAACATCTGCAGCCATTTTTGCCGAGTAACTGTTACAGATTGAGATTTTCTCTTCAGGGGAATTCGAATGTCTCGATCTGTAACAGTTAGACGGCCAAAAGGTCTCTATCTGTTACAGATCGAGACAAAGGTCAGGGGCAAAGATGGTTTGTCTAGATCTGTAACAGTTAGACGGGAATTCGGGCCCTAGATGTTACAGATTGAGATAATCGCGCCGCGAAAATAAAAACCTCCGCAGGGGTGCTTCCCTTGCGGAGGTTTTTTACTCGTTCAGTAGCCTTACGGCTTCGGCGGCCATGTTCTCGACCGTCATGCCGTTCTGCGCAAGCAGTTCGTTGGGGTCGTAGCGGTCGGGGAAGCCCTTGGCGATGCCGAAGGTGCGCGTGCGCAACGGCGTGCATGCCAGATAACATGCCACGCGTTCGCCCCAGCCGCCGTCCAAGATGCCGTCTTCGATGGTCACGACAACGCGGTGCTCGGCAGCAAGACTATCGAGGAACTCGCGGTCAAGCTCGGTTGCAAAGCGCGGGTTGACGAGCGTGGCCTCGATGCCGTACTCGGCAGTCAGACGGTTTGCCACGCGCTCGCCCAGCTCAAAGAAATCGCCGAGCGCGAGCACGGCCACGTCGCGGCCTTGGCGCACCACGTTGTAGCGCGCGACACCGTAATCGGCGTCCTCGGCAGGCGCCAAGTCGGGGCGGCTTACCAGGCCAATGCCGGGCACGCGAATCGCCACAGGATGCTCGCGGTGATCGAGCGACCAGCTCAGCATGGACAGATATTCCTCCATGCAGGCCGGCGCCAAGTAGTGCATGTTGGGAAGACCGCCCAGCATGGAAATATCAAAGAACGAGAGATGCGTCTCGGATGTGGTGCCAAAGATCGACGCGCCAAATACCAGGATGGTTGCGGGGGCGTCGTTGAGGCACAGGTCGTGCCACAGCTCGTCGTAGGCGCGCTGCAAAAACGTGCCGTACACACCAAAGACTGGCTTGGCGCCCGAGCGCGCAAGCGCGGTGGCAAAGGTCACGGCGTGCTCCTCGGCAATGCCCACGTCAACAAACTGCTTGCCTGCCGCGGCGCGAAGCTCGGGTGTAAAGCCCATGATGTAGGGCGTGGCAGCCGTGATGCCCACAACCTGCGGATCGCGCTCGATGGCAGCGCTGAGCGCCTCGCCCGTAATGTCGGCATAGGTGCGCGGCGCAGGCTCGCTCGGATGACCCGGGCAGAGCTTGCGCCCAGTCGCCATGTCAAACGGACCCACGTGGTGCCAGCGCTCGGGGTCGCTCTGGGCCGGCTCAAAGCCCTTGCCCTTGGCGGTGGAGACGTGCAGCACGATGGGATGATCGATATTGCGCAGTTCCTGCAGCGCGTCGACCAGGGCCAACACATCGTTGCCGGTGTCCAGATAGCAGTAGTCGAGCCCCATCGCGCGGAAAACGTTGCGCTCACAGGTGCCGTTGCTGGCGCGTAGCTCGGCCAGATTGCGATACAGGCCACCGTGGTTTTCGGCGATGGACTGGTCGTTATCGTTGACGATGATGATCAGGTTGCTGTCGAGCTCGGCGGCATTGTTAAAGCCCTCAAACGCCAGACCGCCCGAAAGCGAACCGTCGCCAATGATGGTGATGACGTTGTACGCATCGCCCGCCAGGTCACGAGCGTGCGCCAAGCCGCAGCCCAGGCTCACCGACGTGGAGGTGTGGCCCATGGCGAACAGGTCGTGCTCGGACTCGTCAGGATTGGCAAAACCAGAGGCCTCGCCGTAGCGTGCCGGGTCGATATAAGTGTACGCGCGCCCAGTCAGCGCCTTGTGGGCGTAGGTCTGGTGCGAAACATCAAAGACAATCTTGTCGATGGGGGAGTTAAACACGCGATGGAGCGCAACCGTAAGCTCAACGACGCCCAGGTTGGGGGCAACGTGCCCGCCGACGGCGGCGGAGCTTTCGAGGATGGCGTGGCGGATCTCGCCGCAGAGCAGCGGAAGCTCGGCGCGATCGAGAGCCTTGACGTCCTCGGGCGTTGTCGTTTGCGTAAGCAGCATCGTTGTGGGTTACTCCATGCGAATCGTGCGCCGGCACTCCCTCGGCCGGCACAATTGCACAAGACAGTCTCGCACATTTTGGCGTTTGATATGTGACGGCGGCGCGGTAATTCGCCAACTGGTGGGGCAAAACGTTTTGTCCGATGCCATACTGGTAAATTCGATGATGATTTTATTCATTGCGCGCAGGCCGCGGCTTGCCGCCGAGCGCCGCCGGAAGGAGGCCGCATGTCCGATACCGTTCGTGCCGAGAAAATCGCGCGCGAGGTCGACGATGCCGCCCGTCAGCTTGCCCAGGCGGGCCGCTTGGACCTGATGCATGAGTTTATCCAACATGGCGATGTGACGGTCTATACGCATGTGACCTCGGTAGCGCGGGCAAGTCTGTCCTTTGCCGAGCGCCTGGGCCGCGTCGGTATCTCCGTCGACCGCTTATCGCTGCTGCGCGGGGCCCTGCTGCACGATTACTTTCTCTATGACTGGCACGATCCCGACCCAAGCCATCGACTGCATGGCTTTCGTCACCCGTTTTTTGCCTTGGCGCGTGCGGAGGAAGATTTTGAGCTGACGCCGCGCGAGCGGAATATTATCGTACGGCATATGTTTCCGCTGGTACCGGTGCCGCCGACGTGTCGTGAGGCATGGATTGTGTGCCTGGCGGATAAATGGTGCGCACTGCGCGAGACGATTGCCGGCCGTCTGCCGCGCAAAGGCGGCGCGAACGATTTGAACGAGGGCCCGAGTGACGGCTCGAGCAAAGAATCGAACGAAAAGAGGAGTGGGTAGACGGTGGGAACCGCGATCGACATGGCATTTGACGGCGCGACGCTTGCCGCCTGTCCGCTCTCGGCGCTGGTACTCTCGTTTGCCTTCTACGGTTTTTGCGGCTGGGTATGGGAGTCGACAGTCTGCGCCATGCTCAACCACGGACGCTTTGCCAACAGCGGCTTTTTGCTAGGGCCGTGTTGTCCCATCTACGGTGCGGGCGGCATTGCGTGCTGGTTGCTGCTGCGTGGAATCCCAGACGCCTCGAGCCAGTTTGTCGCTGCCGCGCTCGTATGCAGCGTGATCGAATATAGCGTGGGCGTGCTGTTGGAAAAAACGACGGGTGCCCGGTTTTGGGATTACTCGCATCTGCCGTTTAACCTGCACGGACGCATCTGCCTGTACTGGGCCTGCGCGTTTGGCTTGGGTGCGTTGTGTATTTGCCGTTTAGTGGAGCCGGCATTGCTGGGGCTGCTTGGCCATCTGCCGGTGCTAATCGTGCGCTTGGCCGCCTTTATCGTCGCGGTCGCGATGATGGTCGATGCGGTGTGCTCGTTGGCGAGCTGGCGGCGTCTGTCCGATCAGCTTGAGCGTGTGCGTGCCGACCTTGCCGACCGCATCAATGAGTCGCTTGCCGACGCCTCCGACTCTATGCTCGAACGTATTCCCGATTCGGCGATTGACTCGGTGGCGCAGACGCATATCCGCGGTCGCGCCGTTAACGCTTGGCTGGCCGAGCTGGGCGACGCGGCGCTCGATGCCCTGCGCGAGAAGACTTCGATGCCGACGTTTATCTCGGATGGTGCTCGCGGCCTGGCGCTCGCTGCCCGCCGCGTGGCCGATGCCGCGCCGAGTATGCCGCGTCCGTCGCTCGGTCGTCGCCTTGCCGGCAAGCGCATGAGCCGCCCGGTACCGAGCGTGTCACTCAGCCGCCGCGACCTACGCTTCTTTAACGCCTTCCCGCGTCTGCGCATCAATCGTTACGAGGGTGTCATTCGAGCTACCGACCTCCGCGACCGAGCCCGCGAGCTGTTCCGGCGCTAGCCAGAGCGGAGCCAAGCGCGCCCTTCTCGTTCGCACGTTTCCCGTTCGTTTCGCGTCCGTTGCCGCGCCGTTTCCAAGATTGCGGTGCCGTTTCCATTCGACAACGCAGCGTTTAACAACGCCGTATCTGGTCTACACCAGTTGCCCCTCGGCCGCATCATGAGCGCCGACAACGTTCATGCGACCAAGGGGGAGCGAATGTACGATACGGGATCGACAACGTTTATGCTCATCTGCACCATGCTCGTGTTTTTAATGACACCGGGTCTGGCGTTTTTCTATGGCGGCCTGTCCAGGCGCAAAAATGTCATCAACACCATGCTTATGTGCTTTGGCGCCATTGGCCTGGTTGGTGTGCTGTGGATTGTTGCCGGCTGGTCGCTGGCCTACGGTGGCGACGGTTCTAGCCCGTTTATTGGCGGCTTTGACCAGTTGCTGTGCCTGCCGGTGCTCAACCAGGTGCTGCAGGCGGCCGAGGGCAATGCTGCGGATGGTGCCGTCTACCCTCAGATCATCAACATCGCCTTCCAGATGGCGTTTGCCATGATCACCGCCGCTATCGTTACGGGCAGTCTGGCAGGCCGCGTTAAGTTTGGTGCCATGACGGCCTTCCTGGGCATTTGGCTGCTCGTGGTCTATGCGCCGCTCGCCCACATGGTTTGGGGCGGCGATGGTTCCTTTATCGGCGACATCATCGGCGCGCTCGACTTTGCCGGCGGCGACGTGGTACACATTTCGTCCGGTCTCACGGGCCTGATTCTCTGCTTAATGCTCGGCCGTCGTCGCGGCTTTGGCATGGTGAGCTACCGTCCGCATAACGTGCCGTTTGTGGCGCTGGGCGCCGGTCTACTTTGGTTTGGTTGGTTTGGCTTTAACGGCGGCAGCGAGTTTAAGGCCGACGCCGTGGCGGCACTCGCCATCCTCAACACCGTGACGGCCAGCGCGGCGGGCATGGTCTCGTGGCTTGTCGTCGAGCGCGTGCACACCGGTCGTCCCACGCTGGTGGGTGCTAGCACCGGTTTGGTTGCGGGCCTTGTGGTGGTTACGCCGGGTGCGGGCTTTGTCGAGCCGTGGGCGGCGCTGGTCATGGGCCTGATCGTATCGCCCGTCTGCTATCTGGCCATCAGCCATCTTAAGACCAAGTTCGGCTACGACGATGCGCTCGACGCGTTCGGTTGCCACGGTATCGGCGGCATCTTGGGCGGTGTGCTCACGGGCCTGTTCTGCGTGCCGGAGCTCTCGTGGACCGGTAAGGGCGGCCTGTTCTACACGGGCGACGTGTCGCTGCTTGTCTCGCAGGTTCTGGGCATTGTGGTGACGGTCGTTATTGTGCTGATGCTCGACTTGGTGATCGCCGCGGTGGTCAAGGCGCTGTTCCACGGTAGCCTGCGCGTGGACGAGGCCGACGAGGCACTGGGCCTGGATGCGAGTCAGCACGGCGAGAGCGCGTACCCCTCGTTCTCCGGACTCGATTAGCAGCTTCCCCAAGCACCGCACCTTGCCGTTCAATCGTCGCTCACGTACTTAAGTACGCTTCGCTCCTCTTTCACGGCAATCTGCGGCACTTGGTAAACCTGCTAAGACCAGTCAGTTGAACTTATTGATCTCTGAGGTTGGTTTGCGGCACCTGGAAAACCCGTGCCATGTGAAGGACAATTCATTTCTTTTATTGAAGAGAGGAATTCACTATGAAGAAAATTACGGCTATCGTGCGCCAGGAGAAGCTTGAGGTTCTCAAAGATGCGCTGTTTGCTGCTGATGTTCGCGGTATGACTATCAACCAGGTGCAGGGCTGCGGCGCACAGCATGGCTGGAAGGAATACGTGCGCGGCAACGAGTTGCTTGTCAACACGATCCCTAAGGTGCAGTTCACCCTCATCTGCGCCGATGAACATGTCGACGGAATTGTCGACATCATCTGCAACGCCGCCCGCACCGGCGCCGTCGGCGACGGCAAGATCTGGGTCGAGCCGGTCGAGGAAGTCATCCGCATCCGCACCGGCGAACACGGCCCCGCCGCGGTGTAGAATCGACCGCCTACCATCCGCAACGTTAAAATGCTGCAATGAGGCACAAGACTTGCGTTGCGGATGGGCGGATTATGGGTCGCAATAAATATCCCGAGGAGACGGTCGCGAAGATTCTCGACGCGGCACTGGAGCTATTCTGCGCACAGGGTTATGAGGGGACGAGCATTCAAGATATCGTTGACCGTCTTGATGGCATGACCAAGGGCGCTGTCTATCATCACTTCAAGAGCAAAGAAGAGATTTTCAATGCCGCGTTTGATCGGGCGATGACTCCGATTGTTGAGCACCGCCGCTCGATGCTTGGCGTCGGTAATATGACCGGAGCCCAAAAGCTCAAGCGACTGTACGCGCCCGAGTCCGTTGTTCCACAAATTGAGCTATGGGCACGTATGCGTCCTGCAGCAGATCCGGTAAAAAGCTCGCGCCTACTGGCGATGCAGTACCAGGGCTCATTTGACGAGTCGGCCGATGGCTGTCTCTTGCCAGTGATCGAGGAGGGCATCGCCGACGGCTCCATTGCGTGCGAATGCCCGCGCGAAGCGGCGGAGGCCGTATCGTTGTTGGCGAATCTTTGGCTGCTGCCATTGTTCCGTCCGCTCGAGCCCAAGGAGCGAATGCTCGCTCGCGCACAATGTTTGGCGCAGATGGCTGCCGCGGTGGGGCTCGATTTGGGTAATGAAGTGCTTCAGACAACGGCGCAGATTTGGGACGTATGGGACCGCGCCGGGTGGTAATATAGATACCAACGGTATGTAATTGATTTGTGAGGGTAGCCACGGCTGCCCTTTTCAAGTCATTAAATACATACTAGTGGTATGTATAGGGGGTGGGCTTATGGCTGGGCTGAGAGACGTCGGCGTCTCGTTGAAATCAAAAACAGTGCGGTCAATCAGGCTCGCGGAACTTCTGGTTGCGCAGCTGTGCACGTATTCGATGCTGTCGGCGCTGTGCTTTGCGTATCCACTTTACTTGTTCGATTGCAGTGGATCGTCAACGTTATATGGCGCCGTCGTGGCGACGGCGTTCATACCCGGCGTACTCGCAACTCCGGCTGGTGGGATCTTAGCGGATCGGGGAAGACACCGCGAGGTCCTCGTGTCCCTCGGCATTGCTCTGATGACTGCATCACTGCTGTCTATCCCCATGAAGCGCTCGTTGCCTCTTGCGGTCGTCGTAGTAGCGATACTTTGTGTTCAATATGGTGTTCAATCGCTGCTAAAGCCAATGCTCCAAATTGAGACGGTGCGTATGGCGGGTGAAGAGAAGGTTGAGCGGGCCACTGCATTGGTTTCGCAGATGACCATGGTGAGCAATATCTTGGGCCCTGTGGTCGGGACGGCAGTCTATGGGTGCTTTGGCATCGATGCTCTTTGCACAACCGCGTCGGTGGCGTTTGCGATTTCAGCTCTCTTGTTTGGGGTCGCACTCAAGCAAAACGCCTCATCTGAAACGATGAGAGACGGCGCGACTCGCACGACATGCCGAAACGATTTTCGGGAGTCGATTCGGTATCTGTTGCAAAATGCATCATTGGTCGCTGTGATTTTGCTTGCGGCAGTTTTGAACCTTGCGTTGGTTGGGCTAACGATTGGCGCTCCCATTATTGTTACAAAGCATCTCGGCATGCAATCGTCCTGCGTTGGGATAGTTGAGGTTGCTCTGGGCCTGGGTGGTCTTACCGGCAGTGGCTTGGTCGGCATTTGGCCGCATCGTTTTTCTTTCAATGGCATATGCCGATATGTTGCGATGATCTGTTTTGGAGTCGCGCCGATTATTGTTACGCTGCTGTTCGGCGTAGATGTATGCGTGTTCACCGTGTTTGCGGTTGGTTCGGCATGGGTCATGGTGTGGGCGAGCATTACGTCGGTTGAAATCATCGCGTTTGTTCAGCGGGTAGCGCCGACTGAGCTCTGCGGAAAAGTGCTTTCGGTCGTTTACATGGTCCTTTCCTGCGCAACGCCTATCGGCCAATTGACGTACGGGGTTGCATATGATCGATGGACACCGGCGATTGTATTCGCAGCCATGTTGGCGGTGCTGACGTTGACGACGGCTCTGTTTTATCGGCTGAAAAATCGATTGCGGCGATTGTCTTAACGCGCTGGGGCACCGTGAATTTGTGAAGGCGGTGGTACGCCGCGCCGGGACGGCATTGTTTGGACATGCCTCTCCTTCGTCTACAATATCGGGCAGACGAAGGAGAGGCATGTCCATGATCAAGATGTTCGCGAGTGACTTAGACGGAACGCTGCTGAACGCCCTGCACGAGGCGGATGGGACCATCCGCCGCGCCATTCGCGAGCTGACTGAGGCTGGCCTGCACGTGGTTCCCGCGACTGGACGCTCGACGTTGCCGATCGGCGAGCATGGCTTTACGGGCTTGGCGCTTGACGCCTGCTGCTCCAATGGATCCATCGTGCGCGACAGCCATGGCGAGGTGCTCAAGACTTGGACCATCGGCCCGCAGGTCACTGAGGAACTGCTCAAGGCGTTCCCGGACATTTGCTTTGATTGCTCCACGCCCGATGGCATGTTTTCGAGCGGTTCGTTCGAGATGCATCAGGCGGGCTTTAAAAAGGACAGCCCCATCAAGCGTATTGTGATGCGCGGCATGCGTGCGCGCGGCGGGTATCACGAGGAACAGTATTTCGACCAGTCGATCGGCGATATCTTGCGTCACGATGTATGCAAGATCAATTGTCGCGTGACCTCGCCCGAGCTGGAGCGTGACCTTAAGTCGTATCTTGCCGAGCGATCGGACCGCGTGGTCAACGCGCCGTTCGATCCGGTGATGTTCGAGATCACGGACGTGGCGTGTAACAAGGGCGAGAGTGTGGCCTGGCTGGCGGGCTACTACGGCATTGCCGAGGACGAGGTCGCGGTTTATGGCGACGGCGGAAACGACATCGCCATGCTCAAGCGTTTCCGCCACAGCTATGCGACCAAAAACGGCAGCAATGCAGCTAAGGCCGCCGCGAGCGCAACTATCGGCAGTTGCATGGTCCACGCCGTTCCCAAACACATGCTCGCCACCATGCGCAAGCAAAACTCCCGCACCGTCATCGAATAATGTGACAAAGGGACAGCCCCTTTGTCACAGGGGCCTGTGTGCTTGGAATACGAACATATATTCGTATATATAACTAGGCTCTGGTAGAATCGGTATCGTTGACGGCAGTTCCATGTGCCGGGCAGCGCCCTCCATCTGATGGGAGGTGATGCCCATGACCGATCTGATTGATTTTGTGAGGCTCCTGACCGCCTTGGTCTCGCTCCTCACGACGCTCATCGGACTTTCCGAGGCACTTAAGCAACGTTCGAAGCAACGTAAAAGGGGTCGCCGCCGCTAAGGCGTTGACCCCTTAAACCAAGCAACGGCGCTGCCCAGCTAACCACAACTTGGGCTGCCGTCGACACTATTCTACCCACGAATGCCATTTTGAACAATCGGTAATACCGCTCCAAAAGCCAGGCACAACCGGCACAACCTAGGCGGTCACTGGATGCGACAAAGGGATAATCCCTCTGCCACATTCCAAATATTGCCTTTACGTGTTGATGCACACGGTGTGCAATAATACTCGCACTGTGCAATAGCGCACAGGCTGAGTAACAAGGAGGACGCTTGTCCCAGCTCGAGAAATGTGATCGCCGGTCCCTTCGCTCGCAGCGTGCCCTTCGCCAGGCACTTGCTAGCGAGCTTGCCGAAAGCGGCGACCTTTCGCGCATTAATGTCGCGTCGCTCACCGAGCGCGCTGGCCTTACGCGTCGCACGTTCTATTCGCACTACCGCGATATTCCCGACTTTATCAATCAAATCGAGGATGGCTTGCTGGCCGAGATCCGTGAGCGCATTGAGCTCATCACCGCAGCTCAGCTGCCTGATCTCTATCACAACATCGATGAGCTCGAGCCGGCGCCCGGTTCGGTTGAGCTGCTGCGTTATCTTGCGGCCAACCGCGACTTAATCGGTGCGCTGCTGGGTCCGGGCGGCGACCAGGCCTTCATTAAAAGGATTATCGACACCGCGCGTGAGGCTGTGGTGCCGCGTGCGCAGACGGGTATTTTGGGCCTGGCGCTGGGTACGTTCTTTGACTACTACGTCACCTACGTCGTGAGTGCCGAGGTCGGCATGATTCAGCGCTGGTTTGAGCGTGGGCTCACCGAATCGCCCGAGGCCATGGCGCGCATTATGACGGTGCTCGCTTTTGTGCGTCCCGGCGACCTGTATGGCCAACCCATTGATATCAACGTGCCGGAATACGGCATGAAGCTATTGAACTTGCAGCTCGAGGACGCGGCCGACACCGCCGCAACCGTCGAGTCCAACAACTAAGAGGAGAGACAGATGAGCAAACTCGTCGAGGGCATCAAGGATCGTATGGTTGCTGCCGCACGCGAGGCCGCGCCCGCCGTGGTGAACGCCGCGCAGAAGGCCGCGACCGCGGCAGCCGAGAAAGTTGTCGAGGCTGTTGCCGATGCCAAGAACGCGGCAGGGGAGACGTCCATCGCTAGCGAGCCCGCCACCGCCGCTGAGCCCGTAGCCGCCGCCCACGCCCCCGAAGGCGCGATCTTCAACCCCGAGGCCGCCCGCGGCAACCTGCACCTGGGCATCGACGTAGGCTCCACCACCGTTAAGCTCGCCGTGCTCAACGACGACAACCAGATCGTCTACGCCAAGTACCAGCGTCACCACACCGACGTCCGTGCCTGCGCCCGCGACCTGTTCGAGGGCGCTGCGACCGTGCTGCCGACGGCCCAGATGACCTGCGCCATTACCGGCTCGGGCGGCCTGCTGCTGTCCCAGTGGCTCGACCTGGAGTTTGTCCAGGAGGTCATCGCCAGCAAGCGTGCCGTCGAGACCCTCATCCCGGCCACCGATGTCGCCATCGAGCTGGGCGGCGAGGACGCCAAGATCATCTACTTCGACAACGGCATTGAGCAGCGCATGAACGGCACCTGCGCCGGCGGTACGGGCGCGTTCATCGACCAGATGGCAACCCTGCTGCACACCGACGCGAGCGGCCTCAACGAGCTCGCGGCCAACGCGACCACCATCTATCCCATCGCCAGTCGCTGCGGCGTATTTGCCAAGACCGACGTGCAACCGCTGCTCAACGAGGGTGCCCGTCCCGAGGATGTGGCCGCCTCCATCTTCCAGGCCGTCGTGACCCAGACCATCTCGGGTCTGGCGTGCGGTCGCCCCATCCGCGGCAACGTCGCCTTCCTTGGCGGCCCGCTGCAGTACCTCTCCGAGCTGCGCCACCGCTTCTACCTCACGCTCAACCTGGACGAGGAGCACCGCATTGTGCCCCAAAACGCCCACCTGTTTGTGGCAAGCGGCGCCGCCATGGCGCACGAGTCCAACAAGCTCAGCACGTTCCCGCAGCTCATTGAGGCCATCGATGCCCTGGGTGACACACAGGGTGCCGAGGTCGAGCGCCTGGACCCGCTCTTTGCCACCGACGAGGACTTTGCCGAGTTCAAGACCCGCCACGACACCGAGGTCGTCCCCAAGGGCAAGCTCGACGGCTACACCGGCCGTGTGTTCATCGGCATCGACGCCGGTTCCACCACCATGAAGGCCGCGCTCGTGGGCGAGGACGGCCAGCTGCTGCACACCTGGTACGGCAACAACAACGGCGACATCCTGGGCACGGCCAAGGTCATCATGGCCGATTTCTACAACCACATCCCTGCGGGCTGCACCATCGGCCACGTGACCACCACGGGCTACGGCGAGGCGCTGCTCATCGAGGCCCTCAAGGCCGATTCCGGCGAGATCGAGACCGTCGCGCACCTGCGCGGCGCCAAGGCTTTCCTGCCCGGCGTCGAGTTCATCCTGGACATCGGCGGCCAGGACATGAAGTGTCTGCGCGTCAAGGACGGCGTCATCGAGCACATCATGCTCAACGAGGCCTGCTCGTCGGGCTGCGGCAGCTTTATCGAGAGTTTCGCCGTGTCTATGAACATGGACGTGCGCGCGTTTGCCGATGCCGCCATTCATGCCAAGGCCCCCGTCGACCTGGGCAGCCGCTGCACGGTCTTTATGAACTCGCGCGTCAAGCAGGCGCAAAAGGAAGGCGCCACGGTGGGCGACATCGCGGCCGGCCTGTCTTATTCCGTCATCAAGAATGCCCTGTTCAAGGTCATTAAGCTGCGCGACCCCAAGGAGATCGGCAGTCAGGTGATCGTCCAAGGCGGCACCTTTATGTCCGACGCCACGCTGCGTGCGTTTGAGCAGCTCACCGGTGTTCACGCCGTGCGCCCCGACATCGCCGGCTGTATGGGCGCCTACGGTGCGGCCCTGCTCGCCCGCGATCGCGCCGGCGCCGACGGCATCTCGACCATCCTTTCGGCCGAGGACATCGCGCACCTCACCGTGACGCAAAAGCACGTCCGCTGCGGCCGTTGCTCCAACAACTGCCAGCTTACCGTCAACGATTTTGGCGGCGGCAGGCGCTTTATCACCGGCAATCGCTGCGAGAAGGGTGCCGGCCACAAAAAGCAAAAGACCGAGGCCCCCAACCTCTTCAAAAAGAAAAACGAGCTGCTGTTTAACCGCGAGGTGCTGAGCCCCGACGAGGCCCCGCGCGGCACCGTCGGCATTCCCCGCGCCCTCAACATGTATGAGAACTACCCCTTCTGGCACGCGTTCTTTACTCGTCTGGGCTTTAGCGTGCAGCTGTCCGACCAGTCGAGCAAAAAGACCTATCAGGCGGGCATCGAGTCCATGCCGTCCGAGAGCGTGTGCTATCCGGCCAAGATGAGCCACGGCCACGTGATGAACCTTATCGACCGTGACGTCGACTTTATCTGGATGCCGTGCGTGCGCTGGGAGCGTAAAGAGGACCCGACGGCCGGTAACTGCTACAACTGCCCCATCGTCATGAGCTATCCCACGGCGTTGGCACTCAACATCGACGAGATCCGCGAGCAGAACATCGAGTTCCTGTACCCGTTTGTGCCCTATCATGACAAGACCGAGCTCAAGCGCCGTCTGTACCAGGTGCTCGCCGTCGACCGTGTGGCCGATGCGCAAGCCGGTCGCGGTCGCGTGCGTGGGCCCAAGATCACGCGCTCCGAGGTCGATGCCGCTGTCAACGCTGCCTTTGAGGCCGATGCGCGTTTCCACGAGGACATCCAGACCATGGGCGAGGAGGCTCTTAAGTGGGTCGAGGACCACGGCGGTCACGGCATCGTGCTCGCCGGTCGTCCCTACCATAACGACCCCGAGATCAACCACGCCCTGCCCGAGCTTATCTCGAGCTTTGGCTTTGCGGTCTTTACCGAGGATTCGCTCGCGCATCTGGTAAAGCCCGAGCGTCCGATTCGCGTCGTCGACCAGTGGATGTACCACAGTCGCCTGTACGCCGTGGCCCGTTTTGTGACGATGCGCAACGACCTAGACCTGATCCAGCTCAATTCCTTCGGCTGCGGCCTCGATGCCCTGACCACCGATCAGGTACAGGAAATCCTGGAGGCCAGCGGCAAGATCTATACCGTGCTTAAGATCGACGAGGTGTCCAACCTGGGCGCCGCGCGCATTCGCATCCGCTCGCTCATGGCGGCACTCAAGGACCAGGAGGCCGAGCGCTTGGCCGAGGCCACGGCTGCGGGCGAGGTCTTTGAGCAGGGCGACGCTGCGCCGGTGGCGCCCTCCACGGATGCCCCCGCGTTCGCGAGCCGCAAGTACGCGTTCGAGGCACAGCGTGAGAGCGCCTCGACCGCATGGCCCAAGGTGCCCTTTACCGAGCAGATGCGCGACGAGGGCTATACCATCCTGTGCCCGCAGATGGCGCCGATCCACTTTGACCTGGTCAAAGAGGTGTTCCGCGGTGCCGGCTACAACTTGGAGCTGCTGCCCTCGACCGACCACAATGCCGTCGAGGCTGGCCTGCGCTATGTGAACAATGACATTTGCTACCCGTCGATTCTGGTGACGGGCCAGATTATGGAGGCCATCGAGAGCGGTCGGTACGACCTGTCCAAGACCGCCGTGGTCATCAGCCAGACCGGCGGCGGCTGCCGTGCCACCAACTACATCGCGCTCATCCGCAAGGCCCTGCGCGAGAGCGGCCACCCCGAGATCCCCGTGATCTCGCTTTCGGCCGTGGCGCTGGGCGAGGACAACCCCGGCTTTAAGCTGACGCCGGCGCTGCTTAAGCAGGCAGTCTACGCGGTGCTCTTTGGTGACGTGATGATGCAGATGCTCTACCGCTGCCGCCCGTACGAGGCCACGCCCGGTGCCGCCAACGCGCTCTACGAGGAGTACATGGCGCGTGCCCGCAAGCTGGCGCCCAAGTTTAACCGCCACAACTACACCAAGCTGTGCCGCGAGGCCATCCGCGCGTTCGACACCATGCCGCTCGTGGGCGAGGGCACCAAGCCGCGCGTGGGCGTGGTCGGTGAGATCTTGGTCAAGTTCCATCCCACGGCTAACAACCACGTGGTCGATGTCATTGAGCGCGAGGGCTGCGAGGCCGTGGTGCCGGGCCTGCTCGACTTCTTCCTCTACTCCATGAGCAACGCCGAGCTGCAGAAAGACGAGCTGGGAAGCTCTGCTACTACACGCGCGGGCATGCAAGCGCTCATCAAGCTTGTGGACTGGATGCGCACGCCGGTGGAGGAGATGCTCGAGAAGTCCCGCCGCTTCGAGGCGCCCGAGCGCATCGGCACCATGGCCGACAAGGCCCGTACGGTACTTTCGGTGTGCAACAACATGGGCGAGGGCTGGCTGCTCACGGCCGAGATGCTCGACCTGATCGACCATGGTGCGCCCAACATCATCTGCACGCAGCCCTTTGCGTGCCTGCCCAACCACGTGGTGGGCAAGGCCGTGATCAAGGAGCTGCGCCGCCAGCATCCTGAGAGCAACATTGTCGCGGTGGACTACGACCCCGGTGCGTCCGAGGTCAACCAGCTCAACCGCATTAAGCTCATGATCAGCGTGGCCAAGGAAAACATGCGCGCCGGCAAGGGCTTTAAGCTCGAGAAGGTGGCGCCGCTCGCGATGGACGAGGTCACCGGTCAGATGCGTGCCCATGACGGCTGCGTGAGCTGCGGGCCGGCCAGCGAGGAGGCCGTCACATCGGTCGCCAAGCGTCTGGGACGCGGCATTAAGAAGTAGCTTGCCCGCTATGGGCTAGATATGAGACAAACGGGTGGCAGCCGTGCCGGCTACCACCCGTTTTTGCTGGACATATGTTGCGTAAACGCCCCAACTATCACCCTTTGCGAACTTAGATTTCGGAAGTATGCGGCAAAATCTGAATAGGCCGAGCACACCGGATATGTCAAAGCTGTGTACCTGCGGTTTTATTGGCGAAAATCAGGACGTGCTCAAGAGTTTCGGAATTTGCCGCATACTTCCGAAAACGACGTCTCGGTGGCACCAAAAACTGCCCTCGGAACCCTGAGATAATGAACATATGTAGCCGTTTGCCGCGAAATACCGCCCGTTTATAGAACCCACCCCCAACGCGCGTCATCCTTACGGTTGAATAAATACACATCAATGGAATTACGTAAGAGAGGACCGTCCCATGAGCTACAAGACCGTTTGTGTTGCCGGCGGCGGCGTGTTGGGAAGCCAGATTGCCTTTCAGGCTGCCTACTGCGGCTTTGATGTAACGATTTGGCTGCGCAACGAGGGCAGCATCGGCCGCACCCAGCCCAAGATCGATCACGTGCGCAAGGAGTACATCGCGGCAATCGAGGGCATGGAGGACGGTACGGGCGAGTGGTGCGCCGGTATCGCCGATGGCACCCAGCCCTTCGACAAGGAAGCGGCGCTCGCCGCCGTCGAGCGTGCCTACTCCACACTCAAGCTGGAGCTCGATCTTGCCAAGGCCGTGGCCGACGCCGACCTGGTCATCGAGTCTATGGCCGAGGACACCCAGGCAAAGATCGACTTCTACAAGAAGCTCGCCCCGGTTCTGCCGCAAAAGACCGTCATCGTGACCAACTCATCCACGCTGCTGCCGAGCACCTTTGCCAAGTACACCGGCCGTCCCGAGAAGTACCTGTCGCTGCACTTTGCCAACTCTATCTGGAAGAACAACATGACCGAGGTCATGGCACAGGACCAAACCGACAAGCGCTACTTCGACGAGCTCGTCGACTTTGCCAACGACATCCGCATGCTTGCCCTGCCCGTCAACAAGGAAAAGAACGGCTACCTGCTCAATTCCATGTTGGTGCCGTGGCTGCTTTCGGGCCTTGACCTGTATGTCTCGGGTGTGAGTGACCCCAAGAGCGTCGACCTCGCGTGGACGCGCGGCACCGGCGCTCCCAAGGGGCCGTTCCGCGTGTTCGACACCGTGGGCATCCAGACGGCGTACAACATCGTCATGCAGTACCAAAAGGTCCCGGGCTTGGTGAGCCCGCTGCTCAAAAAGATGATGATGCCCTACAACTTTAAGGCCATGGCCTCCGTCCTCAAGAAAATGCTCGACGAAGGTAAGCTGGGCGAAAGCTCGGGCGAGGGCTTCTTTACGTACTAAAAATGATCTCTTGGGGGTGGAAGCGTTGGGGATCTACGGTAGTATGCGACAAGATCTGAATAGGTCGAGCAAGAGCTGTAGTGCGCGTTGACGTTTGGCCAATGGAGCGCAAAAACGCACCGTTCGCCGATACGCCTCTCGCGAGTGGTTGCCATATGGTTTGATGTTGGAAACATATGATTGCCGGCAGGCCGTAGGTGGCGTTTGCGCTGATATCGGAGGTTCCAAGTATGTTTCGTGCTCCGCTAAACAAGTACCGGGCTGGCTAACATGAGCCGCCGTTTTGTCTCGATAACCCTTGCGGTGGTTTGCCTGGCTGTGCTCCTGGGCGTTGCAGGGCAGTTTGCTATAAATCGAGAAACATCCTATATGCAGGAATGCGTTTCCGAAGGCTTTGCCATTGATGGTTACTATCGGGATGACAAAACAAGTCTGGAAACTCTGGCCTTTCTTGAGGAGGATAACCATCGGTGGCAACTGGTCGGCAAGGGCGGCAACTGCGTTGATGGACAGTTCGAGCGTATGGACGACCCCAACATTCTGGTGTTAAAGAATGAAAACGGCGAAGAATTCGGTACGGTCCACGTGGCGTATATTTCGCGCCGACGCGATCAGGGCTTGCTCTACCTATTTAGAGATACCAGGGTGACCCGTTTTTATCTGGTGAGTACCGGTCCGGCGTTTACAGTGGAGTCTGGCGATGTCGATGCGGACAGCTGATTCACGGCAATAAATCAGCGAGCGGAGCGCGGCCATGGACCGCGTCCCGCTATTTGCTCGTGGCCCGCGTCACGTCTGCGCCATGTCGTGACTCGCGGCTGCGCGCATCCATCCCACGTCGCGTATTACTGCACATCAAACTCCACGCGATCGAGCTCGGGCACATTGAGGTCGATGAGCTTGCGGGCTACACGGCGGTCGTGTGCCCCAAGCGCCTCGCTTGTCGTCACATGGGCGACAACCTCGCGCTCGACGATACCCTCCTCCTCGCCTTCGGTGGCCGAGGTCTCGACGGCAACGGTGTAATCCTTAAAGCCCGGCAGCACCGCGGCAAGCTCGCGCGTGGTTTCGGTGACGCCATAGCCGTCCTGCACGCCGGCCTGCGCCGAGCCAATGGATCCCGCGGTCATAACGATGCAGGGGATGGCAAAGATCACCGTGCCCACGATGATGCGGCGGCGCACCTTGTGTGACAGCTCATCGACCTCGGCATTTTCCTCGGCGGTCACAATGCCGTCGCCGTTGAGGTCGCGCTTGAGCGGCACGCGCAAAAGAAGCAGCACGGCTTCGGCAGCCAGTGCGATAAAGACCACGTTGATGCCAAACTCGTAGAGGGCCGAGAGAAACAGCGACCCGCTTGCGATGGCGATGCCATAGCCCGCCGCGCACAGGGGCGGCATGAGCGCGGTCGCCACGGCCACGCCGGCGATGAGCGTGGCGGGTTCCTGGTCGCGCGAGTTGCCCAGTCCGCCCGCAAAGCCGCCCGCGAGCGCGACGGCAAGGTCCCACACAGTCGGTGTCGAGTTGTCGATGATGGCGGCCGTGGTGGTGCCAAGGGGCGAGAGCTTAAAGTACAGCGTGGACGTGATTAGACAAAAGACCATCTGCAGCGCGAGGCCGGCAATTGCCTCGACGGCAATCTCGCGGTCGAGCGTGGCGATGCCGTATGCCATGGCAAGGACCGAGCCCATGAGCGGACAGATGAGCATGGCGCCCACGATGGCAATGTCCGAGTCGATATCGAGGCCGATGCTCGCGATCAACATGGCAATGATCAGGATGCATAAGTGCGAGCCAGTCAGGCGCGCCCCGTTTACAAAGCGCTTGCGAATCACGTGATAGGGCGCGCGTCCCTCGCGTATGTTGAACGCCTGCTTAAGGAAACGGGTGGCATTCTCCATGGCCTCGCTGTGTGCAGGGCGTATACCGTGACGACGATGATGACGCTCGCGCAGCCGCTTGATCTGTTGTTTGTCGAGTTCCATGCTTACCTCGTTTAGCTTCTGAGCCGCTTCTTGCGTCTGTCGTCTTTACTCTACACCGCGTTAGGCGAGGTGTCAGACAAGGTTTGTTGACCTGGAAGTCAGGACAATCGACATGGCTAAAACGCCGTGAGGATCATAAGAGTCAAATAGACAAAAAAGCGCGGGGCCGGTTTGATTCCGACCCCGCGCTCTGCGCTGGTGCGTTGTTGTTCGGCCTACCCCAGCAGGCTCAGACCAACAGAGACAAACGCCAGGATAACGCCGACGATGGACTCGCCGCCGAGCAGGCCGCTGGCGACGACCAGGCCCTGCTCCTGGAAGGCGGCATCCTTGGAGGCCTTCTCCTCGTCCGAAAGACCGGCAGCGGCGTCGCGGCGTGCGGCCCACTTGTCGTAGGCGAGCTTGACGCAGGAGCCCAAGAAAGCCGTGAGCGACATATAGAACGGTAGGTACACGCCCAGGCCGATCATCATGGCCGGAATGCCGAGCCAGTACATGACGATGCCGGCGATAAAGCCGCCTGCGAACCACGGCACGCTCGGGATGCCCGAGACCATGGTGGCGACCACACTTGCCTGCGCGGCCACAAAGCTCTTGTCGGGGCCGAAAGCATCCGGACCATAGGCGGTGACGAGCGCGACCATGACGGCAGCGGCGACCAGGGCGCCCACGATGCCGCCGATGGCCTGGCCGATCCACTGCGCACGCGGGTCGGTGCCCAGCACGGCGCCGGCCTTAAAGTCGTTCATGACGTCGCCCGCAAGGCCGCATGCCACGGCCACGATGCCGGCGATAAAGAACAGCTTGACCTGGGCGATCTGTGCGAAGGCAGCCACGATGAGCATGACGATGAGGCCGAAGATCTCCATGGGGTCGATGCCCGTCTGGCCGCAGCTCTGCGCGCTCATGATAGTGGTGACAAAGGTGAACAGCGTGACGATGACGGCCGGGACGGGGCCAAGGTCGAGCGCGATGGCGACGATCACGGCTATGGCGGCAGTACCCAGGCCGATGATGCCGGCGTCGAGCTTAAGCGAGCCCGAGATGAGCGACTGCTCGTCGGTGTCGCTGGAGCTGTCGGCGGCGAGGCCGCGGGCGATGCCGGCGGCCTGCGGCAGGATGTCCTTGAGGACGACGGCGACGCCAAAGCCCATCATGAGGCCCATGCCGAGCGATTTGACGATGCCCTGCGCAGTCACAACGTCGAATAGACCCGCAGCGGTGCCGCCCACGATGATGCCAAAGTTACCTAGCAGCGCGCCGGCAAACCAGAAGGCAACCGGGGCGAAGCCAACCAAAAAGCCGATGGAGAGCAGCATGGGCGAGTTATAGATGGCAAAGGTCACGCCGGGGATATTGAGCGTGCACAGCATGCTGGGCACCACGCCCAGAGCGTCGCGAAGCACGCTGTAGATGCCTGCGATGGCCATGGAGCCAAAGAGCTGCTTGCCGGTCTTGCCGCCGGCCTCGGTGGCGCGCAGTGTCTGAGCTGCGGCATTGCCGGTGGGAAACTCCAGCGCGGCGTCCACGATGAAGTGGCGGTGGATGAGCGCCGTTGCCAGCAGGCCCAAGATGGTGCCGGCGAGTGCCACGATAAACATGTCGAGCCAGCTGATCTGGTCGGCATAGCCCAGCATCCAGGCGCCCGGGATGGTAAACGCCAGGCCGCCGGCGACCATGGCGCCCGCGGACATGATGGTGTGGGTGACGTTGGCCTCGTTGAGGCTGGCGTTGCCCATGAGCTTCAGGAAGAACAGCGAGATGACGGCAGCGAAAATAATCGGCCAGGGGAGTGCACCCATCTTGAGGGCCGTGTAGGCCGAGCTTGCCGTGATGATCACGCAGCCAAGGACGCCGATGACGACGCCGCGCAGCGTGAGTTGCCCGCGCATCGAAGCGCGGTTCGAGGGATTGCTCATATAAAACTCCTTTGCGTATATCCGCTTCCCCCGGGAGCGCCGTTACGGATACGGCGCGGGAAGTCGGGTTACCAAGGGCCGCCGCGTGAGCTCGCAAACGACCGCGCACCAGTATAGCGGCACGGCAGCTAATTTGGGACTGGGCTTTTTTAGCTATCCCAAGCGAAGCCGAAGGATGATTATTCTGGGACGGGGATTTAAAAATCATCAGGTACGCAATGATTTTTAAATCCCCGTCCCAGAATAATCATCGGGATATACTGCTGGGCAGACGAAAGGAGCGCCGACGATGCTTAATGGGTGCGCATATATATTGACGGTCGACGTGGGCAACACGTTCATTCGCTTTGGCCTGTTTGCAGAGGATTCGGCCGCGGCGCAGGAATGTCCGCTTGCGACATGCGAGATCACGACGCCGTCGAGCATTACGGCCGACGAAGCGCGCATGCGACTTGTGCAGGTCATGGGCGCGCTCGCCGCCGATGCAGGTGTGCCCGGGGTGCTTGCACCCGCCGCGGCCGTGCTGAGCTGTGTAGTCCCGGCGCTCGAGCGCCCGTGGAAGGCGGCACTTTCCCGCACCTGCACGGGGCGCGTGCTCACCGTGGGGCCGGGACTTAAGACCGGCATACCCGTGCACTACGACGATCCGGCCGAGATCGGCCCCGACCGCATCGCCGATGCCGTGGCGGCCCGCGCCGTCTACGGCTCGCCGTGCATCGTGATTGACCTGGGCACGACGACCAATATCGAGGTCATCGACGTGCACGGTACCTTTGTGGGCGGCGTTATCGCGCCAGGCCTGGCCCTCGGCGCCCGTTCGCTTTCGGCGGCAGCAGCGCGCCTACCCCAGGTTGAGCCCTCGGCGCCAACGCACGTCATCGGACGCAACACGCGTGAGGCCATGCGCTCGGGTGTGGTTTTGGGCGAGGTAGCCCGCATCGACGGAATGCTCGACATGGTGCTTGCCGAGATGCGCGCGACCAAGGCCGCGGGGGAGGGCGATGTGCCCATCGTCATTACCGGCGACGATGCCGAGGCACTTGCGGCGCTGGTCGGCCATAGCCTGACGGTAGACGACGCGCTGACGTTGCGGGGTCTCGCCGAGCTCTACCGCATCAACCAAAAGCCCCGCCGCGCGTAGGGCGAGGGGCTGGTGGGATAAGCGCCCCTACCTTTCACCTGCTACAATGGGCCAAACTATTGCGATTGCGGAGGTGTCTGCCATGTCGGACGATCTTCATCAAACCGCGTCGGGCAAGCGCCGCGACGTTATTAGCTGGGACGAGTTCTTTATGAGCGTGGCCATCGCCGCGCAGCGCCGCAGCAAGGACCCCAACACGCAGGTGGGAGCGTGCATCGCCAGCACCAACCACCGCATCCTTTCGGTGGGTTACAACGGCACGCCCTCGGCGCTCAACGACGACTTTTTCCCGTGGGGTACGAGCGATGACCCGCTGCAGGACAAGCACAACTACGTGGTCCATGCCGAGGCCAACGCCGTGCTCAACTACCGTGGCTCGCTCAAGGACCTCGAGGGTTCCACGGTTTACGTCACGCTGTTCCCGTGCCATGACTGCGCCAAGATCCTGGCGCAGGTGGGCGTGGGCGAGGTCGTCTACCTGGACAATAAGTATGCCGACACCGATGACGGCCGTATCAGCCGCCGCATTCTCGACTCCTGCGGCATCAGCTACCGCCAGGTCATCGTCGATGTCCAGATTGGTACCGGGGGACAGGCTCGGCAGTAGCGCGTGCCAACGCCAGCTGGCGGCAAAACAGCCAAAAGAGCCCCGTCCCAAATTGACTGCTCGTGAAAGTCGTGTCCGCACGCATGGCTGGCGCCTAAGCGGGTACATGGCTGTAGTAACATAGCCCCTGTCCGCGGGCGTGCCCGCGTTATTGTGAGAAAGGAGCCCCTGTGGCTGTTAACGAAGAGCTGCTTAAGAAGGTTCTTGAAGAGATTCGCCCCAACCTGCAGGCCGATGGCGGCGATATGGAGTATGTGGGCGTCGACGACGAGGGTGTTGTCAAGCTGGAGCTGCAGGGCGCCTGCGCCGGCTGCCCCATGAGCTCGCTAACCCTTTCCATGGGTATCGAGCGCATCCTGAAGGAGCATGTGCCCGGCGTTACCCGCGTTGAGCAGGTCAATGCTTCCGGCGAGGCCGAGGACCTGTACGACGAGTACGCGCCGTTCTAAGACGCGAAAGCTGCGGACGGTACGCTCCGCATAGACGTTACGTCCAAATGTGCGGCTGCGAGCGTAAGGCCCGCGGCCGCATTTGTATGTAGGGAGCAGGGGATCGATATGCTCAACGACCTCTACCATATGCTTGATCCCGTCGCGATCTCGGCGGGCCCCATCACTATCTACTGGTACGGCCTGGCCTACGTGGTCGGCGCCCTGCTCACGGCGGTCGTTATGTACCGCACGCAGCGTCGTTGGGGCTTTAGCATTACGATCGATGACCTGACGAGCGTCGTGGTCGGCGCGGTCTTTGGCCTCATCATCGGCGCGCGCCTGTTTTACGTCGTCTTTTACGGCGATGGCTACTATTGGACCCACCCGCTCGAGATCTTTGCCACCAACGAGGGCGGCATGAGCTTCCACGGCGGCCTGGTGGGCGGCATCTTGGGCGGTATCATCGTGTGCCGCATGTATAAGCTTGACGCCTGGACCATCGCCGACCTTGCCGTGATCGGCGCGCCGCTGGCCTTGTGTCTGGGCCGTTGTGCCAACTTTGTCAACGGTGAGCTGTGGGGCAAGCCGACCGATCTGCCCTGGGGTGTGGTCTTTGGCGGGACTGCGGGCGATATGCCGCGTCACCCCTCCCAACTCTACGAGGCATTTCTTGAGGGCATTGTGCTCTTCTGCATCCTGCAGGTGCTCAGCCGCAAAAAGCCGCTGCTGCCCCAGGGCACGTTTATGGGCGTGTTTGTGATGGGTTACGGCATCGTCCGCTTCCTCGTCGAGTTCGTGCGCGTGCCCGATGCCCAGCTGGGTTATCTGCTTGGTGGCGTCATCACCATGGGTCAGCTGCTGAGCCTGCCGCTCGTAATCGCGGGCCTGGCGCTCATCATCTTTGCTCGTCGCCGCAACCAGCCCCAGCGCGTCTACCTGGACGCCTAACCACCACAAAGGGGACAGGCACCTTTGTGGTGGTTCGCTGGGCAACGATGACAGAACCGTAACGTTTCCCCAGATAAAACCTGCCAAAATAAACCTGTCCCTTTTTGGCAGGTTTCTAGAAAGGCTTTTTGGACTGTGAAGGATTCCGACCTCTCCACAACGGCTGCGCGCGACGCCGCCCGCATCGTCTGGTTTAAGCGCTACCCCGCCAAGCAGACGCTCATCGCATTTTTGCTCGCGCTGTTGGCGACCACGGCGTTTTCCATCGATCCCGCCCCGGTGTCGAGCAGCGCAGTCTTGGCGATTGACCCCAAAGCCTCGGGCATGCTGTACGTGTGCTACGAGGTACTCCTCTCGTTTGCCGGCCATACCGACGCGGTCATGCTGCTTGCGCTTGCCTGCCTGCTCACCTTGCCGTTTCGCTACGTGTTCTTTGGCCGTGGCGACACCTGGCGTCCATCGATCATTCTGCCGTCGCTGTTCTTCGCCATCTGCATGGTGTTCGGTCGCAGCTACGATCTCACCGACTCGGCCGAGATTGTCCTTGGCGACAAAGCTCGCATCATCTGCGCCTGGATTGGCGGCGCGGGCTGGATGCTCCTGGCGATCGTTGCCTTCTACCTTGCCTTTGAGTGTCTAGATTGGCTGAGCTCTCGGCGCATTCCGTTTTCGGAGGCGCACTTTGGCCGCGTATGGCGTGTGGCTCACGCCGTGCTCTCGGTCCATCCCTTTGCCGGGCCCTTCCTGGTGCTTATGGTCGCCTGGGCGCCCACGCTCATCGCTTCGCTGCCCGGCCTTTTTATGGGGGACACCGGCGCGCAGATTCGCCAGTGGTTCAACTATCCCAACGGCACGAGCGATTACCTGCGCCTACTCAACCCCAACGTGCTGCTCAACGGACATCACCCCGTGGTGCACACGGCCATTATCGGCTCGTGCGTTCAGCTGGGGCTTTCGCTGTTCAACAGCGCTAACGCGGGCCTCATCATCTATACCTGCGCTCAATTTGTCATCACGGCTGCCTGCATGGCCTATTCCATTTCGTCGCTGCGCAAACTGGGCGTGAGCCTGCCGGTCCGCGGTGCGATCTTGCTGTTCTTTGCGTTTATGCCCATGTTCTCCAACTACGCGGCCCTGCTCACCAAAGACGTGCTCTTTGCCGACGCGTTCTTGGTGCTGCTGGTACAGACCGTCAAGCTCGTGGCATGTGGCTTGCCCCGTCGTGATGCCAATGTCGAGCGAGCGGGCGAGAAAGCCCCCGTGCTCTTTGCGCGCCACGACTGGCTGCTGCTCGCTCTGGGCGCCATGGGTTCCACGTTCCTGCGCAACGGCGGCCTGGTGTTTCCCCTGGCGGCATGCGTAATCGCGGCGGCGTTTTGCGTATGGGACGTGCATGTGGCTCGTCGTGCAGCCAAGCAGGCTGGCGCTGCGCCTTCGGGCGCCATCTCGCGTTTCCGCTGGGTGGGAGTTCTTGCGGTGCTTGCACTCTGTCTTGCCTCTAATATGTACTTCACCAAGGTGTTTATGCCGGCGCACGACATTACGCCCGGCTCCAAGCGCGAAATCCTCTCGATTCCGTTTCAGCAGACCGCTCGTTTCGTCCAAAAGCACGACGGCCTCAACTCGGGCGTCAACCCCACGGTTAAGGAGGACGGCACCATCGTGGAGGCTCCTTGCGACGGCTTGGTGACCGACGAAGAGCGTGCCGTGATCGACCGTGTGCTCAAGTACGAGAATCTGGGCCGCCGCTACAACCCCGACAAGTCGGATGCCGTCAAAAATTGCTTTAACGAATACGCCTCGCAGGAGGACATCGATGCCTATTTTGAGGTATGGGCTCAGATGTTTAAGAAGGATCCCGAGTGCTATATTTCGGCGCTTATCAATAACTACTATGGTTATTTTTATCCGAGCGCGCGCGATGCCTGGGTCTACAGCACGGCGCGCAGTGCCGAGATTATGGCGCGCCCCGATAATCTCAAGTACTTCGACTTCCATCCGGTCGATAGCAAGGTTGTGCGCTGGTGCGACCACCTGATCAACCTGTATCGCGTGGCAGTACAACGCATCCCGTTTATCTCGCTCACCATGAGCTCGGCCACCTATGTGTGGATCATGATCGCCGTGGTGGTCTACCTGCTGCGTCGTCATTCATGGCGTGCGCTGACAATCTGGGTGCCGCTGTTGGGCGTGCTCGCTGTGTGCCTGATTGGCCCGTGCAACGGATCGACCTACATGCGCTACCTGTACCCGGTCATTGCCTGCATGCCCTTCGCCATCGGCGCCACCGTTACCCGCAGCGACTTCCTCTGGTCCTAACTTGGTGCATTGGGGTCAGGTTACTTTGCACCAAAGGGTGGCATCATCACGACGCCTTCATTTTTTTGTTTATCTCACAGGCCAGTAGGTATATCATTTATAGCGTTTGTTTATATTGCCCGAGCATCTGCGCTGGGCTTTAGGTCGAAACCGATAGGAGACACGTATGTCCGGACACTCTAAGTGGGCCACAACCAAGCATCGTAAGGGCGCGCAGGACGCCAAGCGTTCCGCCCTCTTCTCCAAGCTCAGCCGCAACATCACTGTTGCTGCCCGTCTCGGCGGTGACCCGCTGCCCGAGAACAACGCCAGCCTCGCCGCTGCCGTTGCCAAGGCCAAGGCTCAGTCCATGCCTAAGGACAAGATCAAGTCCGCTATCGACAAGGCTTTTGGTTCGGGTGCTGACGCCGCCGTCTACGAGAACATCGTGTACGAGGGCTACGGTCCCGCCGGTGTCGCCGTCTACGTCGACTGCCTGACCGACAACCGCAACCGTACCGCCGCTGATGTCCGTTCCGCCTTCTCCCACGCTGGTGGCAACCTGGGCACCTCCGGCTCCGTCGCCTTTCAGTTTGAGCGCAAGGGCCAGATCGTCGTCGCCAAGGAGATCCTGGATGAGAACGCCAAGAAGGAGACCATGATCGCCAACGGTGCTGCCGGTGACGAGGATGAGTTCATGATGGCTATCGCCGAGGCCGGTGGCGAGGACTACGAGGATGCCGGCGAGGAGTGGATCGTCTGGACTGCTGCCAACGAGGTCATGGCTGTCTCCAAGGCGCTCGAGGAGCAGGGTGTCCAGGTCAAGGGCTCCGAGACCACCATGGTCCCGACCACCCCGACCGAGGTTTCCGGCGCCGACGCCAAGAAGGTCCAGCGCCTCATCGACCGTCTTGAGGAGCTCGACGACGTCCAGGACGTCTACAGCACCATGGACATGACCGACGAGGTCATCGCTGCCCTCGAGGAGGAGTAGCGCCAGCACGGATTGAGCCGTGCATATCTGGGCATAATGAAGCGAGCATGCAAGACTCGTGGAATAGATGAGCCGGATCCGCGTGCGTAGAGCACCGGACCCGGCTCTTTTATAATGATGCGAACCGTTTTGCATTTCGAGAGCCGAGATTTGAAGGGAGCGCCGCGTGCGCGTACTCAAACGAGCCCTAGCGATCGTGTATCTTGCCGCCACCATCGTGGCGCTGGGTACGCTTGTCTGCCAGTTTTGGGGGCCGTATACGTATCGCTTTATGCTGCTGATGCGCGACCCCATGCCGCGCATCGTCGTGACGGCGTGCGCCGGCGTCGTGGCGATCGGCGTACTGCTGAGCTTTTTCCGCCTGATGTTCGCCCGTCGCGAGCCGTCCTGCGTGCATCCGGCGGGGGAGCGCAATATCGAGGTTACCCTTGCGGCGCTTTCTTCGTGCGCCAGGGTTGCTGCCGGGCGCGACGACCGCGTGATGGTCGAGCATGTCGAGGCTCGCGTCCAAGGCCCCGACGATTCGCACGTCCGTTTTAAGGTCGAGGCTATCGCGCTTGACGATAAGGACGTGGCATCTCTGGCTACCGCGATGCAGCAGCGCATCGAAGAAGCCTGCGATACCATGCTCGGCGCGCCGGGTACGACCGCGCGCGTCCGTTTTTTGCCGTCCAAGACTACCGTCCAGACCGTGGAGGTTTCCGGTGAGTGATACCAATCAAGATAAGACCGCTCGTACGCCGCGCCTGACGATTGACCAGAGCGCCACGTCGGCGAGCGAACCTGTTGATTCCAAAGCAGAGGCAACCGAGTTACAAGACGCGGCAGCCGCGGATTTTGACGAGGCTATGGGTCTCATCAAGGGTACGGGCGCTGCCGTCTGGAGCTATGCTGTGCGTCATCCCAACACCACGCTCGGCGCCGTCGCCGGCTTTATCCTCGCCGTGTTGGTGCTCACGTTGGGCCTGTGGGACACGCTCGTCATTGCATTCTTCGTGCTGATCGGCGCTGTGATCGGCCAAATTCGCGACGGCGAGAACGGGATCGTCAACTTCTTCGGCCGTCTGTTTAGCGGCCGCTAATATGTATTCGACTGTCGCATCCGCGGCAGGCATAAGGAGGAACCATGGCTTTTAATACGAAGGTCGATGTAGCCGATACCGAGCTCGAGGAGAACGAGGCGGTCGTCGCCGAAGCTGAGGATGTGACGCTCGAGGATGAGGCTCTCGTCGAGGCCGAGTCCGATACGGATGAGGACGACGAGGAAGCGGATGAGTCCGAGGACTCGCTGACCTATTCCAACGGCGTGATCGAGAAGATCGTTGCCATGGCCACCCGCGAGGTTCCGCACGTTCTGGGCATGAAGGGTAACCTCATGCACTTTGTGCAGGAGCAGTTTGGTGCCGAGAATCTGACCAAGGGCGTGACGGTCGAGGTCACCGACGATAATCGCGTGGTCGTCAACATCTCCGTCATCATCGAGTACGGCGCCTATGCGCCCGCGATCTTCGACGATGTTAAGGCACGTGTCACCGAGCGCCTTGCCGCGATGACTGGCCTTGAGGTGGCGGGCGTCAACCTGCGCATCGAGGATGTCATCACCCCCGAGGAGTACGAGCACCGCACCAGCCAGCACGAATAACCTTCCAAAAAGGGACAGGTTTGTTTTGGCAGGTTTTATCTGCGTAAACGTCAAACGGCCGGTCGCGCATGCACATGCGCGGCCGGCCGTTCTTTGTATGCCCCCGATGCGGGCATACCGCTCGTCTAACTAAGGGTTGCAATCTTCGCGTTCCGCGTTACCCTAATGGGCGCATTGTTTCCAAATTGTTAACGAGGGGTTGCCGTAATGGCCGACGAACACGAGACCGAAAGCAAGGCATGGGCGATTGAGGCCGCTGCGGCAGAGGCGGCGTCGCGTGCCGCCGAGGAGGTACATCGTCCTCCGGTGGTGCCGATGGAGCGCGTTGTCGATCGCGATGTTATTGAGCAAGGCGAGCGCGCCGGCCGCAAGCGCAGCCAGGAGCCAGGCTTTCCGCGCTTTTTTGCCGAGCTCAATTTGGGCCTGATCCTCACGGCGTTCGCCATCGTGGCCTTTAAAACCCCCAATCACTTTGCCTTCGGCGGCACCTCGGGCGTGTCGGTCATTCTTTCTACGCTGTTCCCGACTCTGCCCGTCGGCGTCTTTATGTGGATTATCAACGCGATCCTGGTCATCCTGGGTTTTATCTTTTTGGAGCGCAAGGCAATCCTTTGGAGTGTCTTTGCCTCGTTTGCGCTTTCGGCCTACGTCTCGCTGTTTGAGCTCTTCATTCCGACGGATGTTTCGATGACGGGCGATATGTGGCTCGACCTGTGTTTTGCCGTCATCTTGCCGGCGCTGGGCAGTGCCATTGTCTTTGACATTGGCGCCTCGACGGGCGGCACGGACATTCTTGCCATGATCCTCAAGCGTCGCACGACGCTTGAGATCGGCCGTGCCCTGTTGCTGGTCGATATCGGCATCGTAACCATCGCGGCTTTCCTGTATGGCCCGCGCGTTGGCCTGTACTGCGTGCTTGGCCTGTTTGCCAAGACGCTCGTGGTCGATAAGGCTATCGAGAGCATTCACCTGCGCAAAGTCTGCACGGTCATTTGTTCCGAGCCCCTTAAGGTCGAGGAGTTTATCGTCAAGCATCTCAACCGTACGGCGACTATCAGCCGCGGCTACGGTGCTTTCTCGGGCAAGTGCGTGACGGTGATCATGAGCGTGCTGAGTCGTCGCGAGGCCGTGCAGCTGCGTCGCTACGCGCGCGAGATCGATCCGGGTGCCTTTATCACGATCGTCGACAGCTCCGAGATCGTCGGCAAGGGTTTCCGCGGAACGAACTAACGCGGTCGAGCTTATCAAACAATCGAATAGCGCCCTGCGCATTGCAAATGCGTCATGTTGGAGTATTTGTCCCCACATTGGGTGATAATGATGCCAAAGACATCGTTTGCGATCCAGATGATTCGCTCAAGATACGAAGGGATGATCTCGATGTTCTGTTCGCAGTGTGGTGCCCCCATGGGCGACAACGATAAGTTCTGTGGTGCGTGTGGTGCCCCCAATGCCGGTGCCGCAGCCTCTGCCCCTCAGGGTCAGCCCCAGCAGTTTGTTCCGCAACCGCCCGTGGCGAATGCGTCCAAGGGCTGTGTGGCTCAGGCGTTTGAGGACATGACCAAGACGCCGGGCGTGCTGCAGCGCGTGTGCCAGATCGCCTTTTTGCCGGCGCTGATTTGTGTTGTGTCGGTGCTCGTGCTGTTCATTCCCGTTATCGGCGGTATCGCGGCTGCCATCGGCTTTTTGGCAGCTTGCATTGCGAGCGTGTGTGGTTCCGGCTTTGGTATTGAGTGGGGTCGCGATCTGTCGCTCAAGGTTGATGACGGTATGGATCGTCCACTCATGCGTTCCACGTCGTTTGGCCTCGGAGTCTTTTCGAGCGTTATCTCGGTCGTGCTCGAGGTTATCGCTGCCATTCCCGTTATCGGTGTAGTGCTTTCGCTGGTGGAGAGCGTGGTAATTGGCGCCGCGGGCTCGTATTCGTATTACGGCTCTTATGCACTCGAGGCAGCGCTGTTCGGCTCGCTTGGCCTGCTTGTCCTGGCTATGATTGCCACGGCGGTCTTGGGGGTCTTCTTTAAGATGTTCGCCGACATTGCCGTGATGCACTTTGCGGTGACCGGTCGTGTCGAGAGCGCGTTTTCGCTCGATAAGGTCTGGGCGGCCTTTAAGCACAACAAGACCAAACTGTTCTGCGCTTCGTTCCTTCCCGAGTTTTTGACGGGCCTGGTCGCCAACGTTGTCACCTGGATCCTGACGTTCGTCTTTGGCACCATTGCCTCTGTCGGTATGTATAGCTACTACTACCGTCCTACGGCTATTGAGGCGCTTGTTACCGGCGGTGGCATCACGCTCGTATTGTTCTTGGTGCTGACGGCGTTTGTCACGGTATTCCTCACGGTCTTTGGCAAGATGCTCAAGCACCGTGCCGTTGGCTATTGGGTTGCGCGCTACGCAAGCGAGTGGGCCGACGAGGACAAGGACGACGTCCTGACTTTTGTGCTGCCGTTTGAGAAGAAGTCTGCTCCGGCTGGTTTTAGCGCCGACGCAGCGCCCGTATCCGATTCCGCTGCGGCGCCGGCGCCTGCGCCCGAGCCCGAGCCCGAGCCCGTGCCTGAGCCTGAGCCTGAGCCCGCGCCCGTGCCTGAGCCCGAGCCCGCGCCCATGCCGGAACCGGAGCCCGAGCCTGCACCTGAGCCCGAGCCTGCGCCAAGCTCCGACGAGGACCCGCAGGACGAGTAACCCTGCCACCTGCCATTTGGGGACGGGGTAGAAACGGTAGAAATAGCGCTTGACAAATAAGCGGGGGCGGACGTGCCGAAGCGTCCGCCCCCGCTTTGATATCGCGATGCGGCTATGACTGCGAGATGGTCGTGGATCGACTACTCGTCGTGCTTCTCCTCGCGGCGGGCGGCGGCGCGAGCGTCGTGGATGCCCTTGATTGCGGCGTGTCGGGCGGTGCGGGCATCGTGCATGGCGTCGCGGGCCTCGGCGGCCGTGGCCTTGGCAGAGCGCAGTTTGGCTGCCAGGTCGGGATTGGTCTCGGCGACCGCGGCAATCGTGGGGCCGTCGAGCTCTTCTTGTGTGGGCTCGGCCAAAAAGTCGATGGCATATTGGGCGGCCACCATGGAGCCCTTGGCCAGTACCGACTCGTCAATCTTGTAGAAGCAAGAATGTTGGGCGTACGTGGCGCCAATCTGGGGGTTGCGCGTGCCAACAAAGGCGAGCACGCCCGGTACGCGGCGCAGGTACTCCGAAAAATCCTCACCCGAGAGTGTGCCGCGATAATGGCCTTGGCCGGTGGGGCCCAGGCATTTGATTACTGCCTGGCGGCAGCGCTCGCTCGAGGCGGCATCGTTTTCGACCTTATAATTGGCGATGGTGTAGTCGGTGAGCTCTGCCTCGGCGCCCAAGGCGGCCGCGGTATGCTCCACGATGCGGCGCATGAGCTCCGGCATTTCCTCGTGGGTCGAATCTCCGTAGGTGCGCACCGTGCCGGCGAGGTAGGCCGTGCCGGCGATAACGTTGCGCGCGGTGCCGCCGTGCAGCTCGCCGACGGTAATGACGGCCGGCTCGTAGGGGCTGATCTCGCGCGAAACGATGGTCTGCAGGGCATTGACGATCTCGGCGGCCACCATAACGGCGTCGTGGCCGCGCTGGGGCATGGCACCGTGGCATGAGGTGCCGCGAACATCGATGCGGAACCAGTCGGTATTGGCCATGCGCGGTCCGGGCTCGCAGCTCACGGTGCCGGCGTCGACCTCACTCCAGATGTGCGCGGCGTAGGCGCCATCGACGCCGTCGAGCACGCCCGTGCCGATCATGAGTTTGGCGCCCTGGCCGTTTTCCTCACTGGGCTGGAAGACGATGCGGACTTCGCCGTGGATGTCGTCGGTCATATGGCGCAGGATCTGCAGCGTGCCGAGCATCATGGCGATGTGGCAGTCGTGGCCGCAGGCGTGCATGCAGCCCTCGTTGACGCTGGCGAAATCCTCGCTGGTCTGCTCGGTGACGGGCAGGGCGTCGATATCCGCACGCAGCAGGATACGGCGGCGCGGCGTGCCGTCCTCGCGATAGGCGTCGGGCGCGGTGCCGCGAAGCGTTGCCACCAAGCCGGTCTTGAGCGGACGCTCGTAGGGGATATTCATGGCGTCGAGCTGGTTGGCGATGTCGGAGGTCGTGCGCTCCTCGGCAAGGCTCAGCTCCGGGTGCTTATGGAAGTGTCGGCGCTGCTTGATGATGTAGGGCTCAAACTCGGCGGCGATATCTTGGATGGCTGCGGTGACGTCGTCAGCCGCTCGCACCTCGGTCGCCGCCATAATCTGCTGTGCCTTGGTCTTCGTCATGGTCGATTTGCTCCTTGCTGGTTTTTGCAAAATCGTACAGGCTCATTCCAGTATGCCACCTGCCACTTGGCCTGGCAAAGCTGCCGTTTGCCGCTTGGAGTTTTGTTGCAAGGGCGGGGGAGTACACTCGGGGGTGTTGAATTTCCTGCCAGAGATGGGGATGCCCATGCAACATATCGATCGGATTATCCGCTCCAAGAACGTTTTTACCGCCCAAGACGGTATCGATACCGCCCGCGAGCTGGCGATTGCCATTGCGGGCGATCGCATCGTCGCAGTCGGTGCGCCCGATGACGTGATTGACGCCGCACCTGCTGCCACGCCGGTGGTCGATTACGGCGAGCAGTTTGTCTGCCCCGGTTTCCACGATGCGCACCTGCATTTCTTCCATACCTCGGTTGGCTCCTCACCGTATATGCTCATGGATATGGGCACGTCCGAGGCGGCGCTGGTGCAGGACGCGCTCAAGTTTTCCCAGGACCTGCCCGACGACGCCTGGGTCGTGACGCAGGGCTGGCGCGATTACCGCTGGGATCCGCCCGAGCACCCTACCAAGGCCTCCCTCGATGCGGCATTTCCTGATCGTCCCTGCGTTATGTACTCGGGCGACGGGCACACGCTGTGGCTCAACAGCCGCGCACTCGAGGCGCTCGGCGTTACGCGCGACAGCGAGCCTCCGGCGGGTGGCAGTTACGACAAAGATGCAAATGGGGAGCTTACGGGTATCGCTCACGAGGCTGCGGCCATGCAGCTGCTGCCGCGCTGTCTTGAGTGGCTGGGCGAGGACCGCATCGCGAGCTCGTATGCCGACCAGATGAAGCGTATGGCCGAGCAAGGCATCACCTCAATCTGCGATATGTCGCTCATGCCCATGCCGGGCTGTGACTTTATTCGCGACGATGTTTACGACAAGCTGCAGGCCTCCGGCAAGCTGGGAATCCGCGCCCATTTGTTTCCCACGCTGTTGGATGACCAATCGCGCTTGGAAGAGCTCCAGACCCGCTACGCGAACAATGCGCTGCTCTCGGCGCCAGGCTTTAAACAGTTCTTCGACGGCGTGTCGAGCGAGCATACTGCATACCTCACTGAGCCCTATACCAACCCGCGCTTCCCGGGCGACCAGGGCCGTCTGACGGTTCCTGTCGAGCGCATGCGCAAGTTGGTTCTGGCGGCAGCCGAGCGCGGCCACACCGTGCGCATCCACGTTATCGGCGACGGCGCCATCCATGCCGCACTCGATATCTTTGAGGAGGCGGCAGAGCTCTACGGTTTGCCCCCGCACGGCCATAATACGCTTGAGCATTTGGAGAATCTGCTGCCCGAGGACATCGATCGTCTGCGCAAGCTCAACGTCATTGCCTCGAGCCAGCCTTGCCACATCACGCTCGACCCGGGTGGCCCGGAGCGCGACCTGGGCCTGGAACGCAGCCGCATCATGTGGCCGTTCGCAACTTATCAGCAGCGCGGTATCCGTCAAGCTTTCGGTACCGACAGCCCCATCACGGCCGTTACCAGCATGAACGTGCTCTACACGGCTATCACGCGCCAAGATCCCCGCAGCCACTGGCCCGAGGGCGGCTGGCTCCCCAGCGAGCGCATCGACGCGGCTACAGCTCTGCGCAACTACACCCTGGGCAGCGCCTACGCGGCAGGCGACGAGCGAAACCTCGGCAGCCTGGAACCCGGCAAATACGCCGACCTGGTAGTCCTGGACCAAAACCCGCTCACCATCGACCCCCAAGAGCTCCAGGCTACCAAGGTTCAGGCAACCTATCTGGCAGGCAACTTAATCTACGAGCGCTAATATTCATGCCGTACCGTTAAACGCGGCTCGGGCAGCCTATTTTGGGATGGCGCTCGAGCCGCGTTTGTTTGCCTATGGGGTCCGTTAGGAGCGCTCCCGCTCTGCTTGATTTGGGCGCGGGGCGGAGGCGCCGCTGCCCCGCGCTCAATTTGGACGTCAGTAATGCTGTCTCTTGGTGTTTTGAATACTTCCCATTGCAGATTGCATAAAAAGTTGAGATGTTCTTTCCGGTCCTGATGTACCCCCGCCTGGGCCGTGCAAAAAATGGAGTATTCAGCACCGTGAGCTCTGCCGGTGCCGCTGCAGTCGGGTGGCATTGCGGAGATCGACGTCATTTTGGGGTCCGGTGCGGCGCGAGGCACGCCTTTTTGTCCTGATGGGGTTTGCCCGCCGACCCAAATCGCCGGTCAAAGGCGTTCTTGGGACCAATATGGTGTGTCCGGCGCGTATGCAGACGTCCTGGCCTGCTGAAAACTCCCAAAAATGCACGCTGCTTCCCAGGGGACCCGTGCGAGCGGCGAAAACCATGCCCAAGTCGCTGTCCGCATCGCCATTTTGCTGCACTGACTTTTCTGAATACCGGGCCCGAGATTGGTCAACCCTAGGCTCCCGGAGCTGCGTTGGGGTCGGTTTCGTTGGCGGCCGCCTGCTTATGGGTGGCAAAGACCGAGCCTTCGTGGTCGAAGAGCTTACGATATTGCATGCGGTCCAGGCGATCGCGCGCATTAGCGGTCTTGGCGGGAACGTTCTTGGCCTCGGCTGTATACCAAACGCCGTGCGCATCCTGCGCCCCCACCACGTTTATCGCCGGCATGTGCGCTCGGTTTTGCAAGCGTGCGCGTTGGTAGGCGGTGAGCGGGGCACCGATGGCATTGAGTGCGAGTGCGCCGACGTTATTGATGCTTGTGTTGAGTTCCCCACTCGTTTGTGCGTTGCCGGCGACATCGTAGTTCGCCCAGACCACATAGCGTGTCTGCCAGATGCGCTCGGTATGGGTGGCATCGTCCTCATCGGTAAAGTAGAGGTCGTTGTAGCGGTCGGTGAAGAACGGCTGGTGGTCGCCGTACATCACCACGACGACGGGGCGGTCGAGATCACGCAGCTTTTCCAGGAAGGCGGCGAACTCGGCATCGGACGCTTCCATGAGCGAGCAGTATTCATTGGTCCAGGTGATAACTTTGTCGGACACACCTTCGACGGCAAGGTGCAGTTGCTGGTCGGTGGGCACCAAGCCCGTGTCATAGGCGGAGTGGTTTTGCATCGTCACGTCGTGGATGAAGATCGGCTGGTCGCTCTGCTTTAGTACCTCGAGGCACTTGTCGTAGGTGGCGGCGTCGGTGACCTTGCGGCAGAGCTCGGGTGCGCCGGCGAAGTCCTCGATCGAGAGGAACTCGTCGAATCCCATGTCCGCGAAGACGTTCTCGCGATTCCAGTTGGTGGCGTGGTTGGGGTGCATGGCCACGGTGCGATAGCCGAGTCTCTTGAACTGACGGGCGAGGTTCTCGCTCGGGGCCAGGTTGTAGCTCATGAACGGGTAGACGCCAGCGCCCAGGAATGCCATGGAGTGTCCGGTTAAGAACTCGAACTCGCTGTTACAGGTGCCGGCACCGAAGGCGCTCATGTAGCTCACTCCCTGCAGAAGCGCGTTATCGATGGCTTTGAAGCGCTCGGGCCCCTTATAGCCACAGCCCAGTTCGTTAAAGATTGAAAGGTCGGCGAAGGACTCGTTCATGATGCAGATGACTGAGGGCTTGAGCTGGTCAAACTGTTCGACGGCAGCGGCACGGGAGGGGTCGGCGATGCCGTTCGTGCCCGCGTTCCAGCGCGCGGCAAGGCGCTTGATGATCGCCGAGGCCTCACCGCTCTTGTAGTGCTTGGGTTTAGGCGGCACCATTTTTTGCGCGCTCGAAATAAAGGTGGGGAGAAACCCCTGACTGTAATAGCTTTCGAGGGGCTTCCTGGTATGAAGCTTGATGCCCAAGGTGTCGTAATAGCTGATGAAGGCCTGCGCCCCCAGTGCGGCTCCGGCAACAAGTGCGGTACGACGGTCGACGGAGAGGGGGAGTTTGGATTTGGTTGCGACTGGATGCTCCCTCGGCGCTGTCGATGTCCCCTCGGTTGCCGGAGACGCCTTTGAGTCCTTCGATTTCAAGGACGCAGACATCGCATGGTCGATGGACTCGGGGGACGTTTCCGATGAGCGGCGCGGCGGTCGCCCACATGCATCACGCGGAATGAGGACGATAAGCGCGATTCCCAAGGCCGCGGCAGCAAGCCCCATGAAGCAGAAAGTGCTGAGCTCATAGGTGTAGCTGCCGGCGACCGTCGCAGCGGTCGAGAGGGCGAACAGGTCTCCGGGTTGGATGGGCATCGATTTGAACGTGATTACGAAGTACTCGGCGATACCGATGCTGGCGAGCGCAACGATGCCAACGATTGCGGAGGTCTTACGGCGGTGCGGCAGATAGAACAACAGGCACAAGAAGCAGAAGATGAGCAAAAGCTCCAAAAGTGCCGGTCCGGCCTGCATCTTCCATAGTTCATGGTTGGAGGGCAGCTCGAGGGCGAGCATCGAGCATATCGATGCGCCGCCGATCGTTGCCAGCGTACGGGGGTAGGGATGGTCGGTCATCCAGCTTTTCAGATCCTTCATGCTCATCTTCATCGTCTCTGTTCCTTACTCCTAGTTCAGCGTCTTCACGAGCTTCTCCAGGTTGTCGTTCATGATGGGTGGGTAATCCTCGCCGGCTTTAAGCTGTTTGTCAGTGAGCCCCTCGACGGGGTCGAGCTGGACGCATTGTCGTCAGAAGCGGCGAGAGCAAAGACCGCACTTAAAAGGGGCATATATGCCGCCGCCATGGGGCCACGGTGACGAATAGGACGCCGCTTGGGATGGCGACGGTAGATTCGGTTGTCCATAGATTGCTCCTGAATTGAAAACGGCTGCGTCGGGGTGCCGACGGCCGAAGGCGATGCCGCCGTGGCACGCGGTAGCTATTTGATTCAATTGGGAGCCGTTAATCGTCCAGACGGACCCTGAGGGATAATAGGGTGACCGGGGCATATGAAGATCGCTCGGTGCCGATGACGGCTAGGGCGGAGATCAGCAAGAGGGTGATGAACGATGTCGCGCCCACGGGGACGGTGTCACCGCCACGGGCGATCGACAGATTGCCGGCGAGCTCGGCGCAGATGGTGCAGCCCGCGCCGGTGCAGTCATGATGCAACTCATGGGCGGTTGCGATGGGGGAGAGGATGGTTACCGCGAGAAGGGAGAAGACGAGAGCCAGGGCGAGCAGGCGAGTGCGAACGGGCGGCATGGAGTCGCGTGCATCGCGATTCGGTGCTATATCTCGCCATGTCGAGGTGCTCAGCTCATCGGTCATCTGCCCTCCCTTCCTCTCATCTGGGCATATTTCATCTGGAGGATTGTAGTCTTGAGAAGCTGATTCACAAAGTTGCCGCGCTAAAACTTCATGCTTTCCGGTCCGCCTTGGGGCTGCGCATAAGTTATCCTCCGACATTCAGAAAATCTAAGTGCCAAAAAATAAGATTTTTTGACTCCGTGTTGTATAACCCGCCATTCGTGGGTACCATTCAACGCGTACGCAAACAAAAAGGGTTAATTCGCGTGGCATAACCGCGCGGCCCAAAAAGGAGGAGACAAGCATGTCGTCTTTGAAGCCGCTTGCAGATCGTGTTCTGGTCAAGCCCGACGAGGCCGAGCAGAAGACCGCTTCTGGTCTGTATATCGCCAGCAACGCCCAGGAGAAGCCGCAGCGCGGCACCATCGTTGCCGTTGGTGCCGGCAAGGTCAACGACAAGGGTGAGCGCATCCCCATGGACGTCAAGGTCGGTGACGTTGTCATCTACGGTAAGTTCGGTGGCAACGAGGTCAAGGTCGACGGCGAGAAGTATCTGCTGATGCGCGCCGACGACATCTACGCTGTCGTCGAGGCCTAGTCTCGTCAGAATCTCTGATTCGTCTTTGAACGCGCCCGCCGCATAGGACTCGGAAGCGGCGACGCGAGTCACGTTTCTTTTGGAGGATTACCTACCATGGCAAAGAACATTACGTTCAACACCGATGCCCGCGCTAAGCTCGCCAAGGGTGTCAACACTCTGGCCGACGCCGTTACCGTCACCATGGGCCCCAAGGGCCGTTACGTCGCTCTGCAGCGCACGTTTGGTGCCCCGACCATCACCAACGACGGCGTTTCCGTCGCCAAGGAGATTGAGCTCGAGGACAACATCGAGAACATGGGTGCCCAGCTGGTGAAGGAGGTCGCCACCAAGACCAACGACACCGTGGGTGACGGCACCACCACCGCAACCCTGCTCGCTCAAGCCATCGTCAACGACGGTCTGCGCAACGTCGCCGCTGGCGCCAACCCGCTGGCCATCCGTCGCGGCATCGACAAGGCCGTCAACGCCGCCGTCGCCGAGATGAAGAAGCAGGCCAAGCCGGTCGAGACCAAGGAGCAGATTGCTTCCGTCGGTACCATCTCCGCCGGTGACCCCGAGGTCGGCGAGAAGATCGCCGAGGCCATGGAGGTCGTGGGCAAGGACGGCGTCATCACCGTCGAGGATTCCCAGACGTTCGACATCACCATCGACACCGTCGAGGGCATGCAGTTCGACAAGGGCTATGTCTCCGCTTACTTCGTCACGGATAACGACCGCATGGAGGCCGTGATGAAGGATCCGTACATCCTCATCACCGACCAGAAGATCTCCAGCGTTCAGGACATCATGCCTGTTCTCGAGGCTGTCCAGCGCGCTGGCCGTGGCCTGCTCATCATCGCTGAGGACATCGACGGCGAGGCTCTGCCTACCCTGGTTCTCAACAAGATTCGTGGCGCCCTCAACGTCTGCGCCGTCAAGGCTCCGGGCTACGGCGATCGCCGCAAGCGCATCCTCGAGGACATCGCCGTCCTCACCGGCGGCCAGGCTGCCCTGGACGAGCTGGGCGTGAAGGTCGCTGACATCACCGCCGATATGCTCGGTACCGCTAAGTCCGTCACCATCTCCAAGGACAACACCGTCGTCGTCGGCGGCGCTGGCTCCAAGGAGGCCATCGACGCTCGTATCGCTCAGATCAAGGGTGAGATGGAGAACACCACCTCTGACTTCGACCGTGAGAAGCTCCAGGAGCGCCTGGCCAAGCTCTCCGGTGGCGTTGCCGTCATCAAGGTCGGCGCTGCTACCGAGTCCGAGCTCAAGGAGATCAAGCATCGCGTCGAGGACGCCCTGCAGGCAACCCGCGCTGCTGTCGAGGAGGGCATTGTCGCCGGCGGCGGCGTCGCCTTCATGGATGCTGCTCCTGCACTCGACGCTGTCGAGATCGACGACCCCGAGGAGAAGATCGGCGTCGACATCGTCAAGAAGGCTCTGACCGCTCCGGTCGCTACCATTGCCAAGAACGCTGGCTTTGAGGGCGCTGTCGTGGTCGACAAGGTTGCCGAGCTGCCCGCCGGCCAGGGTCTCAACTCTGCCAATGGTGAGTGGGGCGACATGATTGAGATGGGCGTCCTCGACCCCGTCAAGGTCAGCCGCGTCACCCTGCAGAACGCTGCTTCTGTCGCAAGCCTGATTCTCATCACCGAGGCTACCGTCTCCGATGTGCCCAAAAACACTCAGCTTGAGGACGCTATCGCTGCTGCCACCGCTGGTCAGCAGGGCGGCGGTATGTACTAAGGCCGACAAGGTCTAGAACTCCCACCGGGGATCCGGGGGCGTGACGGGGCTTCTCTCCGGAACGTCCTCGGACATGCAAAGAGGCTCCGCTTCGCGCTTCGCGCTGCGGAGCCTCTTTGCGTCCTGACGCTCCTATTTGGCAAGGTGTTTTTTAGAATCCATTTTGCGCTCGGCCTCGAAGGCCCGCCTGTCCCAATCGAGCGGAAGTCCGGCCTCGACCCATGCCTCGTAGGCCCTCCTTATGGGCTTGAGCTCCCTTTGGCCCCTCTCCAGCATCGAGATGTACTTCTCGCTGGTTCCCAATATCGACGCCGCCCTCACCTGGCTGACCTTCGCCGCGCGCCTGGCCGCCACGAGCTCCGAGGCGTCCTCGGGCCTCCTGATCTCGTGCGGGTGCATCAGCGCCCGGTACGCCTCCCTGGCCACGTAGCGCTTGAGGCACCTCATGACCTCCCTGTCGCTCTTTCCCCGCCCCCTGGCCCTCTCGGCGTACTCGGCGGTCTCGGGGTCGCGCATGACCCTCTGCCTCGCGATCTCGTGCAGCGCGCTGTTCGCCTGCCGGTCGCCGCCCCTGTTGAGCCTGTGCCTCACGGTCTTGCCGCTCGAGGCGGGGATGGGGCAGGCCCCGCATATCGCCGCGAACGACGCCTCGGAGCGCAGCCTGCCCGGGTTGTCCCCGGCCGCGACCGCGAGCTTGGCCGCGCTCACGGGCCCGCACCCGTACATCGCCAGCAGCGCGGGGCAGTTCTCCTCCAGGGACGCCTCGATCGCGCGCTCCATGTCGAGCGCCGCGTCGCGCGCCGCCTCCCACAGGTCCGCCAGCGCGCCGAGCGCGGCGCCCAGCGCGCCCTCGGCGCGCACGGAGGGGAGCTCCTCCATCAGCCTCGGCCCTCCCATGCCGCGGAACCTCGACCTGAGCCCCTCCGGCGCGGTGGTGAGCAGCGACCTCGCGGTGTTTATCGCCGAGGTCCGCGCCTTCACCGCCCCGGAGCGCGCCGCGAGCATGCAGCGCACCCCGTCGACCCACCCGTCCTGGCTCTTGGGGGTCCCGAGCTTCGAGCCGGACATCGCCGCGCGGGCGGCCCTCTCCGCGTCCGCCTCGTCGCACTTTCCCTGCCCCGGGCGCCTCCTCTGCATCCTCGCCGGGGAGAGCGCCTCGCGCACGGGCATCCCCAGCGACGCGAGGTGCCTGGTGAGGCCCGCCCCGTAGGACGACGTCCCCTCCATCGCGACGCAGGCCGGCTCCCCGGCCGCCGCGATCGCCCCGGCGAGCGCCTCGTAGCCCGCCGCGTCGGCGGGGAACTGGCGGGACAGGACCTTGCGGCCCCTCCAGTCGAGGACGCACAGCCAGTGCGAGTCGGCGTGGGTGTCGACCCCGCAGAAGACCGGCCCGCGGGCGCCGGGTGTCGATTCGGTTCTCATGTCTCGCTCCGTTCTTTCCGTGCTCGCCTGGACCGGGCAGACGTCACACTGACGGGGCGCGATAGAATGCGGTTGTTCGGGTCCGCGGTATCGCTCCATGCTCCTATTAGGTCATGCGGCGGTCTCGGCTCGCCGCGGCCCGCGCGGGACATGTCAGGAAACGAGGGCAGCCCTGTGGGCGCCAGCGGAATGTGGGGTCACCGCGCGGTCCGCATCTGATGGTGTCGACGTCAATGGTATACGGGTGCATCATCGACGTCTTCAATACAGAAAATATCAGTGCGGAATGTTCCGGAGAGAAGCCCCGTCACGCCCCCGGATCCCCTGCGTTTACGGCCTTGAGGTCGGCGTGGGCGGAGATCGTGGTTGATGGGGGTACGTATCCCGGTCGCTGTTTCGCGCTTTGCGCGAAAGGCGCGCTGCTTTGGGGTGGATGGAGGACGTGGTTGTTGCGGCAACTGGTCCCCGCCACAAATTACCCTTGGCATACTTGCGCGAACGATTGCTCGTGCTACACTTGCAATTGCTGTTTCAGGGCGGGGTGAAATTCCCCACTGGCGGTAAATCGGGCGGTGTCAAAGGGGCGCCGTGGAGCAGGTAAAGTGCCTGCGACCGAGCCGATGAGTCCGCGACCCGTGTGTGCGTTGGTTCGCATGCCGGCTGAACTGGTGAGATTCCAGTACCAACGGTTAGAGTCCGGATGAAAGAGGCAGGTGATCTTATGTCTGAACAGTCGCAGCATATCCATTTTGAGAACACGAATAGGTGGAGCACCAAACAGCTCGTTACCATGGCGTTGATGTGCGCCCTGGGAGCACTGTTTATGTATGTGCAGCTGCCCATCCTCCCGTCGGCGCCGTTTTTGACGTATGACCCGTCGCTGGTGCCGGCGATGGTGTGTGGATTTGCGTATGGCCCTGGTGCCGGCACTGCCGTTGCCGCCATGGCGATCGTTATCCATGCGCTCACTACGGGTGACTGGGTCGGCGCGCTTATGAACCTGGTTGCCACGCTGGGCTACATTCTGCCTGCGGCTATCGTCTACCAAAAGATGCACACCTACAAGGGTGCCGTGATTGGCCTGGCGCTCGGCGTCATTGCCGCTACGGCGCTGTCCATGGTCGCGAACCTGACCATCGGCGTTTGGTTCTGGTATGGCTCGGTTGATGTGATCGCTCCGCTCATGCTTCCCGCCGTTTTGCCGTTTAACCTTATCAAGACCGTGCTCAACTCGGTGTTGACGCTGGCGGTGTACAAGGCGGTCTCTAATCTCATCACGCCCAAGAAGGACCAGGTCAAAGGCCGCGCATGATTGAGTGTCGGGGCGTTTCCTTTAGCTATGACGGTGCCACACCGGCACTCGACGGCATCGATCTGAACATCGAGGATGGCGAGTTTTTCTGCATCCTCGGCGGCAACGGGTCGGGCAAGTCGACGTTCGCCAAGCATTTGAACGCGCTGCTGCAGCCCGATACGGGAACGGTGCGCGTCAACGGCATGGACGCGTCCGATCCCGAGCTGGTCTACGACATTCGCTCGACCGCGGGCATGGTATTCCAGAACCCGGATGATCAGCTGGTGGCGACGCTTGTCGAGGACGATGTTGCCTTTGGTCCCGAAAACCTTGGGGTGGAATCGGCCCAGATCGCGCAGCGCGTACGCGAGGCACTGAAGGGCGTGGGTTTGGTGGGCTTCGAGCGCTACGAGACCCATGCACTTTCGGGCGGACAAAAGCAGCGCGTGGCGCTTGCCGGCGTGCTCGCCATGGAACCGCGCGTGCTCATTTTGGACGAGGCGTCCTCGATGCTCGATCCGCGCGGGCGCAAGGGCCTTATGAAGGCCTGTCACGCGCTGCACGAACGCGGCATGACCATCGTGATGATTACGCACTTTATGGAAGAGGCCGCTGAGGCCGATCGCGTTGCCGTCTTCCAAGCGGGCCGCGTTGCCATGCTGGGCACGCCCGAGGAAATCTTGACGCGGGCGGACGAACTCGCGCGGCTGAACCTGGATATGCCGGCATCGTGCTGTCTTGGCAGGGCGCTTCGCGCGAAGGACGTGCCCATTTTCGCACGGGTGCGCGAGGCGGATATGGTCGCCGATATAGCGCAGACTTATGCCGAGCGGAGTGGGACAGGCATCGCCGGGCGGCCTTTCGCATCCGATTCTCGTATTCCCGACAACGTCTCCTCTGCAATCGATGGCGCAGACGCGCTGGAGCCCGTCATCGAGATTTCGCACCTTTCGTATAGCTATTCGCTGAGCGCCCGTGAGCGTCGCCGTTGGCACAAGCGCTCAGTCGCCGAGGGCGCATCGAACAAACAGGCCCTCTGGGGCAACGACCCTAGCAGCCCCTGGGCGTTGCGCAATGTGTCGCTAGCGGTGCGTCGCGGCGAGTTCCTGGGCCTTGCGGGCCATACCGGTTCGGGTAAGTCGACGCTGGTTCAGCATCTTAACGGCCTGATTCGTCCCCAGGAGGGTTCCGTTTACGCGTTGGGGCTCGACCTGGCAAACAAGAAAGATGCCGCCGCGGTTAAGGCAAAGGTCGGCGTGGTGTTTCAGTATCCAGAGCGTCAGCTGTTTGCCGAGACCGTGGTGCAGGACGTGGCATTTGGTCCGCGCAACCTTGGCCTGTCGCAAGACGAGGTCGCGCGCCGCGTTGCGTCATCGCTCGCACGCGTGGGCCTCGACCTTGCCATGATAGGTGACAAGAGCCCCTTTGAACTCTCGGGCGGACAGCAGCGGCGTGTGGCGTTTGCCGGCGTGCTCGCTATGGAGCCCGAGGTGCTGGTACTCGATGAGCCCATGGCAGGTCTCGATCCGGCGGCTCGCAGGGATTTCCTGGAGCTCATTGGCCGTTTTCATGACGAGGGCCTGACCGTTGTCATGGTTTCGCACAGTATGGATGACCTAGCCAATTGCTGCGACCGCATCGTTGTGATGAACGAAGGCGCGGTGTTTGCCGAGGGCACGCCCGCTCAGGTTTTTGCGCATGCGGATGAGCTTAAATCGATCGGTTTGGGCGTTCCCGCTGCCCAGCGCATGGCGCTGGCGCTTGCGAAGGCAGGCGTGCCGCTGCGCTTTGACGGCCTCTATACGGTTGAGTCGCTGGCAAACGAGTTGGTGGACCTGCTAATCGGTCGCTCGGACGGTCCTTCTAACGTCGCGGACACTGCTAAATCCAAGACGGTCGCGCGAGAGGAGGGCTGCTAATGGAGGCGTTTTCGTTTGGCAGCTACTATCCCGGCGATAGTGCAATCCACCGCCTGGACCCGCGAACCAAGTTGCTCTTGGGCTTTGTGTTTCTGATCACGACGCTCACGGTCAACAGCTTCCGCGGACTGGTCCCGGTCGCAATCTTCGTTGTTCTGATCTATACCGTGTCCCGGGTGCCGGCTTGTCGCGTCCTGTCATCGATGGCGCCGCTGCTGGCGATCGTCGTGGTGGTCGCGGTGCTCAACCTATTTACCGACCAGAGCGGGCGCATCCTGTGGCAGCTCGGCTTTCTGCAGATTAGCGAGGGCTCGCTACATTCCGCCGGGTTTATGGCGTGCCGCCTGACCCTGATGATGGCCGGTATGAGCGCTATTACGCTCACCACGCCCACGCTCGATCTCACTGCAGGCTTTGAGCGTTTGCTCGCGCCGCTTGCGCGCGTGGGCCTTCCGGCACACGAGCTCGGCATGATCATGGGCATCGCGCTGCGCTTTATGCCGCAGTTTGCCACCGAGATGAAGCAGACGGCGGACGCGCAGGCAAGTCGCGGCGCGCGCGTGACGGGTGGTCCGCTCGGCGGCGTGCGCATGCTCTCAAGCGTGGCAATTCCGCTGTTCACGGGCGTATTTCGTCATGCCGAGACGCTGTCTGCCGCCATGGATGCACGCTGCTATCACGGCGAGCAGGGCCGCACGCGTCTGCATGCGCTTGCATTTCGCCGCGGGGATGCGCTGGCTGCGGTGGTGACGATGCTGCTGTTTGCGTGTGTCATCGTCGTCAACCTTCAACTTGTTTAGGCGCGATTCGAGCGCAAGAAAGGGGTCCCTATGACCGACAACGACCGCACGGCGCAGCTCGAGCGCGCCTGTTCGTATCTTAGGCGTATTCCGGCGTGGTATCTCGCCACGATCGACGTGACGGACGGACATCAGCCACGCGTAAGGCCGTTCTCGTTTGCCATGGTCGATAACGGTAAACTGTGGTTTTGCACGTCGCGCGACAAGGACGTGTGGGCAGAGCTCGACGCGAACCCCAAGTTTGAGCTTTCGGGCTGGAAGCCGGGGGAGTGCTGGATCGTATTGACCGGCGAGGCCGCGCTCGAGGACGATGCGGTAGTGAGCGACTGCGTTCGCGAAGCTGGCTTTAAGCACATGGTGGGCATTGGCGAGAAGCACGAGAGCGCCAACGACGGTCGCCTTGCGTTTTTCTCGGTCCGCAATATCGCCGCGCGCTTCTGTGATATCGACGGCAGCGAGGAGCGCCTGGAGCTCTAGCGCGTCTCAAATTAACTACCCGTTCCGAATTAGCTAGCGCCAGGAGGACACATGGACGGATTGAATACGGTGTTGGAGTATCTGACGTCGGTGCCGGCATGGTATTTGGCGACGAGCGTTGACGGACAGCCTCATGTGCGTCCGTTTTCGTTTGCGCAGATCCAGGATGGCAAGCTGTGGTTTGTAACAGCGCGCACCAAAGATGTGTGGCAAGAGCTGCTGCAAAACCAGCGCTTTGAGGCCACGAGTTGGTGGCCGGGCCATGGCTGGCTTATCTTGCGCGGGCGTGCCGGCTTGGATGACCGGGCTTTAGGCGAAATGCGCGAAGCCGGGTGGAAGCATCTAGAGCACCTGGGCGAGCACTATGAGGGGCCTAACGACCCCACGCTCGTCTTCTTTAGCGTCGAGGATCCCGAGGCTTTTATCTGCCATCACGACGAATGGGTGCCGGTCGAGCTCTAGCCAGCTGGCTCATCCTAACAACTTGGTTTTCGCATGGGCGGGCCCCGTATTGCCCGGCGCCGTTAGGAGCGCCGGTCAATACGGGGCCCGCTCCATTTGTCAATTCCTTCAAGCGAATGTGTCGGGAATGTTTCAATGCATGAATATGCAAGCCATTTACGTAATCATGCATCTTTTGGTGCTAAAGTTTCAACCCACTTCATAACGACCGCTGCGAAATGCGCATCGGTGCATAAATCGCAGACAAGGAGTCTGATATGTCTTTGAAGGTTGGAATCGTCGGCGCGGCTGGATATGCCGGAGCCGAGCTCATTCGCCTCGTCCTCGGTCATCCCGAGTTTGAACTTGTTGCCATTACGTCCAACGCCGATGCCGGCCAGCCGTTGTCTGCGGTGTACCCGAGCTTCACCGGCGTAAGCGATCTTGTCTTTACGACGCATGATGCCCCCGAGCTCAAGAACTGCGACGCGGTCTTTTTGGCCGTGCCGCACACGGCTGCCATGGCACAGGTGCCCGCGCTGCTTGCATCGGGCGTCTCCTGCTTTGATCTTTCGGCCGACTACCGTCTGAACGACGCGTCCGTTTTTGAGGCTTGGTATGCCGCCGAGCATACGAGCCCCGAGCTGCTCAAGACCCGTGCCTTCGGTCTGCCCGAGCTGTTCTGCCAGGACTTGGAGACCGCCGCATCCGACCATGCCGACGGCAAACCCGTGCTGGTCGCCTGCGCCGGTTGCTATCCCACCGCAACGAGCCTTGCCGCCGCGCCCGCCGTGCGCGCGGGCTGGGTGGCCGAGAACGGTCCCGTGATTGTCGATGCCATTAGCGGCGTGACGGGCGCCGGTAAGTCCTGCAACGCCCGCACCCATTTTTGCAGCGCCGACGAGAACTTGGAGGCCTACGGCGTGGGCAAGCATCGCCACACGCCCGAGATTGAGCAAATCCTTGGCCTGACCGATCGCGTCGTCTTTACCCCGCACCTGGCACCGCTCAAGCGCGGTCTGCTCTCCACGGTGACGCTGCCGCTCGCGCCGCAGGCTCTCGACACGCTGGCTCTTGAGGATGTCGTCGACCATTACAAGCAGTTCTACGCCGGTCGCACCTTTGTGCGCGTGCTCGATGCCGGCCAGCAGCCCAAGACGGCTTCGGTCGTCGGCACCAACGCTGCCCAGATTGGCCTCGCGCTCAACAAGCGCGCGGGCGTGCTGGTGGCGACGGGCGCCATCGACAATCTGTGCAAGGGCGCTGCGGGCCAAGCAGTCCAGTGCGCCAATATCGTCTTTGGCTTTGACGAGCGACGAGGCTTGCCTACAGTGGCGTGCCCGGTGTAGCACATTCGATTGTTAACGATTTGGTAGTCGGGCATCGAATGGGGCGCCACTCTTAAGCTGGTCTCATGATCACGACTGGCATGGCGCACCAACCGATGTCCGTTTTTTTGTTTGACATAAGGAGTCATAAAGACGATGGATACCGAGCTGTTTGATATCAAGATTCGCGCCGTCGAGGGTGGCGTTACGGCTGCGGCTGGTTTTAAAGCTGCAGGCATCCATGCGGGATTCCGCAAGAACCCCGAGCGTCTGGATTACGCGCTCGTCGTGCCCGATAAACCCTGTCCCGGTGCCGGCGTGTTTACCACCAATCGCTTTTGCGCGGCGCCCGTGCAGGTGAGCCGTGCCAACCTGGGCGGTGCCGACAAGGGCTACGGTATCATCGCCGGTGTTTCGGTCAACTCTGGCAATGCCAACGCCGCCACGGGTGAGACCGGCCTTGCCTGCGCGCGCGAGACGTGCAGCATCGCATCGCAGGTCATCGGCTGCGAGCCCCAGCAGATTCTGGTTGCCTCCACGGGTGTGATTGGCCAGATTCTGCCGATCGACACGTTTGAGACCGCCATTCCTGCTGCCTACGAGGCGCTCTCCGCCCACGGTGGCGCCGATGCCGCTCGCGCCATCATGACGACCGACACGCACTCCAAGGAGTACGCCGTATCCTACGTCAGTGAGGCTGCGGGTCATGCGGGCAATGTCTATACGGTAGGCGGAATGTGCAAGGGCTCGGGCATGATCATGCCCAATATGGCCACCATGATCGCAGTTATCACCACCGATGCCCCCGTCGAGCCTGCGGCACTTCATGCCCTGCTGCTCTCGACCGTCAAGCAGACCTTTAACAAGGTAACGGTCGATTCCGACACCTCGACCAACGACACCTGCATCATGCTTGCCTCCGGCGCCGCTGCCGCAGATGCCGAGCCTATCGTCGAGGGCTCCGATGCCTTTGACGAGTTGGCGTTTGCCGTGCACGAGGTGTGCGAGAGCCTGGCGCGCAATATCGCCGCCGATGGTGAGGGCGCATCCAAGCTTGTTACGGTCAACGTTACCGGCGCCGCTAACGACGAGGAGGCCGATATCGCCGCCCGTGCCGTTGCCAACTCGCCGCTCGTTAAGACCTGCATCGCCGGCCACGACTGCAACTGGGGCCGCGTTGCTATGGCGCTTGGCAAGTGCGGCGTGAAGTTTAATCAGGAAGACGTTTCCATCGACATGATGGGCATGCCTGTCTGTCGCGACGGTCTGACTGTTCCCTTTGACGAGGACGAGGCTCTACGACGTTTTGAGGCGCCCGAGATCGTGATCTCGGCCGACCTGGGCGCAGGCGACGCGGCAACGACCGTGTGGACCTGCGACCTCACGCATGAGTACATCTCCATCAACGGCGACTACCGTTCCTAGATTCCAGGCACGCTGCGCATCTTGCCGCGATTGCGGACAGCGGAGCACGGCGCGATAACGATACGAAAGACGAGGCAGATTATGAAATTCGCACGCGATTGTCGTTCGAGTGAATCCAACGAAGCAACCGCGCAGCTGCTGTTCGAAGCGCTGCCGTGGATTAAGAACCTGACCGGCAAGACGGTTGTTATCAAATATGGCGGAGCCGCCATGGTTGATGAGCGGCTGCGCCGCGACGTGATGAGCGACATCGTCCTGCTCAAGATCATCGGCATGCGCCCTGTTATCGTGCACGGTGGCGGCAAGGCCATCAACGAGGCGCTGAGCCACTACGACATCCCCGTCGAGTTTATGAACGGCCAGCGCGTGACCACGCCGGCGACCATGGATATCGTGCGCGAGGTGCTGGGCGGCAAGGTTAACCAGGAGCTGGTTGCCGCCATCAACCACCACGGCAACCTGGCCGTGGGCGTGTCGGGCAGCGATGCTGGCACGCTCATCGCCGAGCCGCTCGACCCCGAGCTCGGTCGCGTGGGCAAAGTGACGCACGTTAACACCGACTATATCGAGCGCTTACTCGATAGCGAGTACATCCCCGTTATCGCTACCGTCGCGGCGGGGGAGGACGGCGGCTTCTTCAACATCAACGCCGATACCGCCGCCGGTGCCGTTGCGGCAGCGCTCCACGCGCACAAGGCGATCTTTTTGACCGACGTCGACGGCCTGTACAAGGACTTTAGCGATAAAGACTCACTCATCTCCAACCTAACACTCGACGAGGTTAACGAAATGCTCTACGGCGGCGAGGTCGATAAGGGCATGATTCCCAAGCTGCGCGCGGCCGTCGATGCGCTTGCCGGCGGCGTATTTCGCGCTCACATCATCAACGGCACCACGCCGCATTCGCTGCTGCTGGAGCTGCTGACCGATGCCGGCGTCGGCACCGTGATCCATTCCACCGAGACGGCTTACGAGTTCGATACGCATCCGCATCCGCTTTCGACGTTTGCTGCGCGTCTGACCGAGAACCTCGACGAGGTCGAGAAGCTTCAGACGGTCTAACTGACCCGCAGCCGCCCCATTTCTGCACCCATAGGCCTGCGCCGTCCGGCGCTCAACGAAAGGCATCCCATGTCACTTGCAGCTCAGCAATCGCTTGAATCCCATTACGTTATGCATACCTTTGGCCGCTCTCCGGTCGAGTTTGTCGAGGGTCACGGCATGAAGCTCACCGGCGACGATGGTCGTGAGTACCTCGACTTTCTTGCCGGCATCGGCGTGTGCAGCCTAGGTCATGGCGACCCGGCTGTGCTCTCGGCGCTCGAGGCACAGACCAAAAAGCTCATGCATGTCTCCAATTACTTCTACATCGAGCAGCGTGGACAGGTCGCGGCGCTGCTGTCCAAGCTTGCCAACGACGACTTAGATGGTGCACGCGTGCTTGCCGATGCCATTGCCGCCGGCGATGAGACCACGGCAGCTGCTCTTGGTGCCCCGGCTGCGGATGAGCAGGTTTGGGAGACCTTCTTTGCCAACTCCGGCGCCGAGGCCAACGAGGGCTCGATGAAGCTCGCGCGCCTGTACGCCAAGCGTGCCGGTAACGGCGGCAACACTATCGTGTGCATGCGCGGCGGCTTCCACGGCCGTACGCTCGAGACCATTGCCGCCACCATGCAGGATTGGCTGCAGGATAGTTTCCGCCCGCTGCCGGGTGGCTTTGTGGCCTGTACGCCCAACGATATCAATGAACTGCGTGCGATCTTTAAGCAGCTGGGGAGCGAAATATGTGCCGTGATGCTCGAGCCGATCCAGGGTGAGAGTGGCGTGCACCCCATGACCGAGGAGTTTATGGCGGCAGCGCGCGACCTGGCACACGAAGTGGGCGCCGTGCTTATAGCCGACGAGGTCCAGTGCGGCATCTTCCGCTCCGGCAAGCCGTTTGCATTCCAAACCTATGGCGTGGAACCCGACATCATGAGCCTTGCCAAGGGCATTGCCGATGGCGTGCCCATGGGTGCCGTCGTAGCAAAGAAGGAGATTGCCGACGTGTTTAAGCCGGGCGACCACGGCTCGACCTTTGGCGGTAGCTGCTTGGCTGTCGCGGCGTGCGCCGCGACGCTCTCCGCGCTCGTGCGCGGCGATTATGCCGACCATGCTGCCAAGGTAGGCGCCTATATGGAGGCAAAGCTCGCCAAGCTGCCGAACGTGACCGAGGTGCGTGGCCGCGGCTTGATGCTCGGCTGTGATTTGGATGATGCCGCGGGCGACGCGCATGATATTGTTGCCCGCGCGCTGGCCGCCGGTGCCGTGATTAACGCTACAGGTGCTCATACGCTGCGTTTCCTGCCGCCGCTCGTCTGCGAGGAATCCGACGTGGACAGTCTGATCGAGATCCTGTCGGACGTTTTGGCCTAACACAGCGAAATAACTTAACTTTGACCGGGTTCCGGACTGCGGACGTGCCCTATGTGGCATGATTCGGTGGCGCGCGCAGACGTGGTGTAAGAGCGTCCCGAGGTCCGTCGCTGCAAGTCC
>CABUDQ010000005.1 GCA_902490365.1 uncultured Collinsella sp.
AACCCGGTCAATAGTATAAAGAGCGAATAAAGAAGAAATAAAAAGTATAACAACATAATAAATGAACAAGATGATACAGATTGAAAACATTAGTAAAGTATTCCGTACTACCGAAGTAGAGACAGTCGCATTAAATCACGTGAACCTTGAAGTAAAGGAAGGAGAGTTTGTTGCCATTATGGGACCTTCGGGCTGTGGCAAGTCCACCTTACTGAATATTCTTGGTTTATTGGATAACCCAACCGAAGGTTCTTACCGATTATTGGGAGAAGAAGTTGCCGGACTGAAAGAAAAGGAACGTACCGGCGTCCGCAAAGGCAAACTGGGCTTTGTATTTCAGAGTTTTAACCTGATAGACGAACTGAATGTCTTTGAGAATGTAGAACTTCCGCTGACCTATCTTGGTATCAAATCTTCCGAACGCCGCCGCATGGTAGAAGACATCTTGAAAAGGATGAATATCAGCCACCGTGCCAAACACTTCCCGCAACAACTTTCCGGCGGTCAGCAACAACGTGTGGCAATTGCCCGTGCGGTAGTGACTAATCCAAAGCTTATCCTTGCCGATGAGCCTACCGGTAATCTGGACTCCAAGAATGGCGCGGAAGTAATGAACCTGCTGACAGAACTGAACAAGGAGGGAACCACCATTATCATGGTAACGCACTCACAGCACGATGCGAGTTTCGCACATCGTACCGTACATCTGTTTGACGGTAGTGTAGTGGCAAGTGTAACGGCATAAACCGGAACGACAATGAGACAAATCTATTATAGCATCCGAACCTTACTGCGCGAACGCGGCACAAATATCATCAGGGTAATTTCTCTTTCGCTGGGACTTACTATTGGTATTTTGCTCTTTTCGCAGATTGCGTTTGAATTGAGTTATGAACGTTGCTATCCGGAACCGGAACGACTGGCTATTGCACGTTGCCTGACCACTAACCTTAGCACGGGGGAGACAATGGGAGACGACGGCAACAATTATGATTACACACTTTTTGATGTGGTTGCATCTACTTTGGCGCAGGATATGCCCGAAGAAATAGAGTTTGCCAGTTGTGTCCTCACCGGACAAGGGATGAGTATATATTACGAAGACAAATTATTATCGGACGTTAACTATATATACGCTGATACTTGTTTCTTCCAGACTTTTGGTATCCCTGTCTTAAAAGGGAACCCGAAAGATATGATCATGCCGGGAAGTGTGTTTGTGTCAGAGCATTTTGCCCGTGAAACGTTTGGAGATGCGGACCCTATCGGTAAAATTCTTAAAGCAGACAGGCAAAATGATTTTACTATTCGTGGTGTATACAAGGATATGCCGGAGAATACGGTGCTCACTCACGACTTTGTTGTCTCCATCCATCGGGATGGAGGATATCAGGGAGGATATGGCTGGAAGGGAAATGATGTCTTTTACACGTTTCTTCGCCTGCGTAATGCTGCGGATATTGACAAGGTGAATGACAACATCCAACGGGTAATCGAAAAATACACTCCTGCCCAGTATGATGACTGGAAAATGAATTTCAGTGTCATCCCATTGGTGAAGTATCATTTGATATCTTCCGATGTGCAGAAGCGTTTGATCATATATGGCTTTCTGGGATTCGCTATCTTCTTTGTGGCCATCATGAATTATATGCTGATATCTATTGCCACCCTAAGCCGTCGTGCCAAAGGAGTAGGAGTACATAAATGCAGTGGTGCCAGTTCCGGAAATATCTTCGGCATGTTTTTGGCAGAAACAGGAATCCTTGTTATCTTTTCCGTACTTCTTAGTCTTCTGCTGATAGTCAACGCACATGAAATAATCGAAGATTTGCTTTCTGTCCGTCTATCCTCACTTTTTGCGTGGGAGACACTATGGGTGCCTTTGCTTACGATTGTGATACTTTTCCTTTTGGCAGGTGGCATACCGGGACGGCTGTTTTCGCGTATACCAGTCACGCAGGTGTTCCGTCGTTACTCTGATGGTAAAACGGGTTGGAAACGTTCGTTATTGTTTATACAGTTCACAGGTGTCTCATTTGTTTTGGGGCTGTTGCTGGTAACGCTCCTGCAATACAACCATCTGATGAGCCGCGATATGGGAATAAACGTTCCGGGACTGGTTCAGGCAGGAACCTGGTTGCCGAAAGAAACGGTAGAGCATGTCACCGATGAACTGCGTCGCCAGCCTATGGTAGAGGGAGTGGCTGTTGCTACAAGCGGAGTAATCGGACAGTACTGGACACGCGGACTGATGAGTAATGACGGTAAAAGAATCGCTACACTTAACTTTAATTATTGCAGTTATAACTATCCCGAAGTAATGGGAATAAAGATTATCGAAGGCAGCACTCTTAAGAAACAGGACGATTTATTGGTGAATGAAGAGTTGGTACGTCTGATGAAATGGACAGATGGGGCGGTAGGAAAGAAACTGAATGATATACAGGGTACGATTGTCGGTGTCTTCCGGGATGTCCGCAACTATAGCTTCTTTTCAACTCAGGCACCTATTGTCTTGATAGGATCGGAGAATACCAATCATGTATTTGATGTCCGTTTGAAAGAGCCGTATGATGAAAATCTGAAACGTCTGAACGAGTTTGCCGATAAGACATTTCCGAATGTAGCCTTGCATTTCAGTTCTGTAGACGGTATGATAAAGGATATATACAAGAGTGTATATCGTTTCCGTAATTCAGTCTGGATCACTTCAAGCTTTATTCTGCTGATTGTAATAATGGGATTGATCGGATATGTGAATGATGAAACGCAACGTCGAAGCAAAGAAATAGCTATCCGGAAAGTGAATGGAGCCGAAGCTTCTCATATTTTGCGTCTGTTGATACGCGAGATTCTGTATGTCTCCGCATCCTCCATATTGATTGGTACCATTGTTTCCTATTTTGTCGGAAAGGCATGGCTTGACCAGTTTGCCGAACAGATTTATATGAACCCGTTATTGTTTGTGGGTACGGCGCTGTTTGTCTTATTGCTGATCGTAGTTTGCGTTGTGTTGAAAGCGTGGCACATCGCCAATGAGAATCCGGTGAAAAGTATAAAGAGCGAATAAGAATATTATTATCTTTTAGGCACGGATTAACGCGGCTTTTATGAGATGCATTCATTGCAGAAGTAATCTTAATCCGTGTATTCGTGCCTAAATATTTTTCATACTGATATATCTTTTAGCATAGCGTCCTTTTTGCTTTATTCCGCCACTTTATCCGCTATCGGATGTTCTTTCGATACTTTCTTTATATAAATCATCAGACTGATAACTGCCGTAATAAATGCTAAAGAGTCCGATACCGGCAGACTGATCCATATTCCCTTCAGTCCCCACCAATGCGGGAATAACAACAGGCAAGGCAGCAAATAAAGCAACTGCCGCGTCAACGAAAGGAAAATACTTATTTTTACTTTGCCTATACTTTGGAAGAAGTTACCGATTACAATCTGTGCTCCTACAAACGGGAACATAAGTACAGTCAACCGAAGACCGTCCACCGCAAGTCCGATTAACTCATCACTATCCGTGAAGACTGCCGATACTGCATGAGGGAAAAACTCGCAAATCAGAAAGCCACTGCTTGTAATCACTACACCGGAAATAATTCCCAGCTTTAGCGTCTGTTTCACCCGGTCTATCTTCTGTGCTCCGAAGTTGTAGCCTACAATCGGCTGCATGCCCATCGTCAGTCCCAATACGATCATGACATAAAGCGTCAGCAACCGGTTGATGATTCCGTAAGCACCGATAGCCATGTCGCCTCCATGTTCCTGCAAACTATTATTAATCACGATAACGATGGCACAAGCACAGACATTCATCAGGAAAGGAGACATGCCGATAGCGAAAATACTCTCTACAATCCTTCCTTTCATTTTCCAGACCTTTCCCTCAAAATGCACCGTACTGTCTTTCTTGCAGAAGTGGCTCACCACCCATACCATTCCGATCAGCTGTGAGATAACCGTTGCTGTAGCCGCTCCCCGCATTCCCCATTCAAAGTGAAAGATAAAGATAGGAGCGAGGATGATATTTGCTACTACCGTTACCATAGAAGTAAGCATCGCTTTCTTCGGATATCCGGTGGCACGCATCACATTATTCAGACCGATCATCGTGTATGTGATGGGAGTTCCCAATAAAATCACCTGCATAAAACTCCGTGCATAAGGCAGTGTGTCGGGACTGGCACCAAAGAAAGTCAGTATATCATCAAGAAAGATAAAAGACAGGATACCGAAAAAGAAAGAATTTGTGATACAGAGCATCAGCGTATGTGACAGAATCTCCGTAGCCCCTTTCATATCTTTCTGTCCCAGGCGAATAGAAGCGATGGTAGAACCACCCGCCGAAACGAGTGTACAGAAAGCAACGACCAGATTCATCAGAGGAAAGCTCACCGCCAGTCCGGCAATAGCCATCGCACCCACACCGTGACCGATGAAGATGCTGTCGATGATATTATAGATAGACGTGATTGTCATCCCGATGATAGCGGGAATGGAGTATTGCAACAGTAGTTTACCGATGCTTTCTTTTCCTAATATGTGCGGATCGTTTTTGCTCATGCGCTCGTATGGATTGTTGGATGAAAACGAATGTTACGTTTTTTTAAGTGGGGCAAAGGTACGAATTATTTGCCTGATTCGATGATTATTCGGAACTTTGCACAATTCAATACACAAGGTTTAACGTTTTAGGTAAAAAGAAAGATTACGTATGGATACAACAAAGACAATTGCGGCACTGTTCGATTTTGATGGTGTCATCATGGATACGGAAACACAGTACACTGTTTTCTGGGATGAACAAGGGCGTAAATATCTGAATGAAGAAGACTTCGGCCGTCGTATCAAGGGACAGACGCTGACCCAGATTTACGAGAAATATTTCTCGGACCTCCCCGAAGCTCAACAAGAGATTACGGCCGGACTCAATATTTATGAGAAAAGCATGTCCTATGAGTACATCCCCGGTGTAGAAGCTTTTATTGCCGATCTTCGTAAACACGGAGCAAAAATAGCCGTTGTAACCAGCTCCAACGAAGAGAAGATGCAAAACGTCTATAACGCCCATCCCGAATTTAAAGGAATGGTAGACCGCATCCTGACCGGAGAAATGTTTGCCCGTTCCAAACCCGCTCCCGACTGTTTCCTGCTCGGTATGGAAATATTCGGTGCTACTCCCGAAAACTCGTACGTGTTCGAAGACTCCTTCCACGGTCTGCAAGCCGGAATGACTTCCGGTGCCACCGTTATCGGTCTTGCCACTACCAATACAAGAGAGGCCATCACCGGAAAGGCACATTATATAATAGATGACTTTTCGGAAATGACCTTTGAACACTTATTGGCTTTGCATCGTTAGTTTTTTCTTGTTATCTTCTTGATTTGTCCTTTTGGCCGCCTTCTCATTAACTTGGGGAGGTGTTTGAAAGGATTTTTTCTTTTTCTTTCTCACTTATGAAAGAAATGTTATAACTTTGCCGCAATTTTTGATGGCGTTGACGCCTTATTTAATTTCTAGTTTTAATTTAAAATTTAAGAAACATGGCTGGTTATATATCAGATGACACAAGAAAGGTGACTACTCATCGCCTGGTTGAAATGAAGCAAAGAGGCGAAAGAATATCTATGCTTACTTCTTATGATTACACAATGGCACAGATCGTAGATGGTGCGGGAATGGACGTAATTTTGGTAGGCGACTCCGCTTCCAACGTGATGGCAGGTAACGTGACTACATTGCCTATAACTCTCGACCAGATGATTTATCACGCTAAATCAGTGGTACGTGGCGTAAAACGCGCTATGGTCGTAGTAGACATGCCTTTCGGTTCCTATCAAGGTAACGAAATGGAAGGTCTTGCTTCTGCCATCCGCATTATGAAGGAAAGCCATGCCGATGCTTTGAAACTGGAAGGCGGAGAAGAAATCATCGATACGGTGAAGCGTATCATCAGTGCGGGTATTCCGGTGATGGGACACTTGGGACTGATGCCTCAGTCTATTAATAAATACGGTACTTACACGGTACGTGCCAAAGATGACAACGAAGCTGAAAAGCTGATTCGTGATGCTCATCTTCTCGAAGAGGCAGGCTGCTTTGCCATCGTACTCGAAAAGATACCGGCTACTCTTGCAGAACGTGTGGCTTCCGAACTGACGATACCTATTATAGGTATTGGTGCCGGTGGTCATGTTGACGGACAAGTATTGGTCATTCAGGATATGCTTGGAATGAACAACGGATTCCGTCCGCGCTTCTTACGTCGTTATGCAGACCTGTATACGGTGATGACTGACGCTATCAGCCGTTACGTATCCGACGTGAAGAATTGCGACTTCCCTAACGAGAAGGAACAATATTAAAACAGTATATGGCAGTTAAATTGTGGACAGTTCATTTTATGCGGATATGCGTAGCTAATTTGCTGTTGTTTATCTCCTTGTATATCTTGTTTCCGGTACTTTCCGTTGAGATGGCAGACCGTCTCGGAGTACCGGTGGCACAGACAGGAGTGATCTTTCTTTTTTTCACTTTAGGAATGTTCCTTATCGGTCCGTTCCATGCTTATCTCGTAGATGCTTATAAGCGTAAGTACGTATGTATGTTCTCTTTTGCCACGATGGTGGCAGCAACGGCAGGATACGCCTTTGTGACGAACATCACGGAACTTATCTTGTTGAGCACCGTACAGGGACTGGCTTTCGGAATCGCTACCACCGCAGGAATCACACTTGCCATTGACATAACGAACGCTACACTTCGCAGTGCCGGAAATGTCAGTTTCTCCTGGATGGCACGTCTGGGGATGATTATAGGCATTGTTCTGGGTGTCTGGCTTTATCAGAGCTATTCCTTTAAAAATCTATTGTCCGTATCGGTGATTACCGGAGCAGCAGGTGTTTTGATGGTATCCGGAGTGTATGTGCCTTTCCGTGCACCGATTGTGACCAGGCTTTATTCATTCGATCGCTTTTTGCTGTTGCGGGGATGGGTGCCTGCCATCAATATGATTCTGATCACCTTCGTTCCGGGGTTGTTGATTCCGCTTGTACACCGTTTCCTTAACGATTCCGTATGGGGAAGCAGTGGAATCCCTATACCGTTCTTTGTCGGTACGGGCATCGGATATCTTGCCTCCCTGCTGCTGGCGCGTCTGTTTATTCTGAAAGAAAAAACTTTGCGGCTGGTGCTCGTCGGCATCATACTGGAGATTGTAGCCATCACTCTACTGGCCTCCGGCTTTCCGGTAGGCGTACCTTCCATACTCTTGGGTTTGGGACTGGGGTTGGTGATGCCGGAATTTCTGGTCATGTTCGTGAAACTGTCACATCATTGTCAGCGGGGTACGGCAAATACCACTCATCTGTTGGCCAGCGAAGTCGGATTCGCATCCGGAATAGCTGTTGCGTGTTACTTCGATTTGGAAGCGGATAAGATGCTCTATACAGGACAGGTGGTAGCTGTGATCGCTTTGATTTTCTTTATACTGGTTACATATCCATATTATAAGAGAAAGAAAGTGAGATAAATCGTTTCGCACTATTTCCGTGACATGATTGTCTATCATAAATAAAAAGACTGGCGTTATCCTGACGGAGATAATGCCAGTCTTTTTATTAAAGACCTGTCAACAGATTTGCTGTTAGCATAGAGTGCTTAGTTTCTGCTTACCTGTTTAACTCCCTTCACTGTCCGCAGCTTTTTGATCAGCGCTTCCAGTCGTCCGGTATCACCCACCATGACCGTAAGCGTTCCGGAGAATAGTCCGTCGTTGGAATTGATTCCGATGGACCGCAGACTGATTCCATTCTCTTTGGAAATGATGGAAGTAATATTGGTAACAATGCCGATATCATCATGACCTACTACGCGCAGCGTAATAGGATACTGCGTACCGACTGACTTGCCAGCCCAACGCGCTTTAACAATCCGGTATCCGAACCGTTCGCGCATCTGATTGGCATTCGGACAGTCTGCCCGGTGAATCTTGATACCTCCGCTCACGGTTACAAATCCGAATACATCATCCCCATAGATTGGGTTACAGCATTTGGCCAGTTTAAATTCCAGTCCTTTCAGATTCTGATCAATGACCAGTACATCTTCTTTTGAGCTAGGTTCTTCCTGAGTTGCCTGCAAATTATATCCTTCGGCACTACGATACACAATCTCGTCGTGCGTGTCATTGTCCCGTCTCTGCTGTTCAAGGTATTTATCCAGAATGTCGTTGACATCCAATGTCTCGTCAGCAATCTTCTGATAAAACTCTGTCACATTCTTAAAGCCCAGCCGCTTGATCAGACGCATCATGGTGGCTTCGTCATACTCCATCTTCCGGTTTTTGAACTTCCGTTCCAGTGTCTCTTTGGCGAAATCGTGCTGGCGTGCTACCATCTCTTTGAGTGCCTGCCGTATCTTGGTGCGGGCTTTGGAAGTCGTCACGATGTTGAGCCAGTCTTGTTTGGGAGTCTGGGTATTCGACGTCATGATTTCTACCTGATCACCGCTGTTCAGTTTCTGTTTGAGCTGTACATTCTTGCCGTTTACTTTCGCACCGATACACTTGCATCCCAGTTTGCTATGAATATGGAATGCAAAATCGAGCACAGTAGCCCCTTTGGCAAGTTTGAATAAGTCTCCTTTAGGCGTGAATACGAATACCTCATCTTCGTAAAGGTCCATCTTGAACTGATCCATTACTTTCAGTGAGTCGTTATCCGCATTTTCAAGCGCTTCACGTACCGAAGTCAGCCATTCGTCCAGTCCTGTTTCCCCTTTGATACCTTTGTATCTCCAGTGGGCGGCGAGTCCCCGTTCGGCGATCTCGTCCATCCGGCGGGTACGGATCTGTACTTCCACCCATCTGCCTTCCGGACCCATCACAGTGATGTGCAACGATTCATAACCGTTGCTCTTCGGAATCGAGAGCCAGTCCCGCAGACGTTTCGGGTTCGGCTGATACATATCCGTTACGATAGAATAGACCTGCCAGCATTCCTGCTTTTCTTTGGCCGGGTCCGGTTCGGAATCCAGAATGATACGGATAGCGAACAAGTCATAGATACCTTCAAACGGAGTCTTCTGCTTCTGAATCTTGTTCCAGATGGAATGGATGGATTTGGTACGTCCCTTGATGTCGAACTTCAGTCCGGCTTCCTTTACCTTCTTCTGGATAGGATCGATGAAAGAAGCGATATACTTGTCGCGGGATGCTTTCGTCTCGTTGAGCTTCTCCTTTATATAATAGTAAGTTTCCCGCTGCGTATATTTCAGCGACAAGTCTTCCAACTCCGATTTCAGTTTGTAAAGTCCCAGCTTGTGTGCCAGCGGAGCATACAGGTAAGCAGCTTCGTTCGCCACTTTCACCCGGTCTTCCTCGTTGCCTGTATCCTTGATCTGGCGCATGATATTCACACGGTCTGCGATCATAATCAGGATGACGCGCATATCTTCGGCAAAAGAGAGCAGGAGATTGCGGAAATTCTCCGATTCGATCGCCGGACTTTTGGAGTACAGTTCGTTTGTTTTCACCAGGCCTTTGATGATACTTCCCACATCTTCGCCATATTCGGCATTCACTTCTTCGATAGACAGGATATGTGCCTTCACTATTTCGTGAAGCATGATGCCGATCAGGCACGAACCTTTCATGCCGATTTCTTCGGCTACGATGACCGCCGTTTGTAAATCTCTGATGACGGGATTCATCCCGAAGTTATTGCGTTGCAGCCCGTTACACTGGGCGGCTTTGATAAGATGTTTCTTTAATTTTTGGCAATCCCTCCAGAAAATCGTATCTCCGGCAGATTGCAACAGATGCCTGTAGAGTGAAAAAAGCTCCTTCTTTTCCTCTGATGTAAAAAAGTCGTCCATATTCAATCTTGTTAATTCGACGTAAAATTACTTTTTTTCCCGGTTATTCGGCAAGAAGTAAATAACATTTTGTATTTTTGGGCATCAATTAATAAAATTAGATATTATGATAACGACACAGGACAAAGAGTTGCTTGCCAAGAAAGGCATCACGGAGGCGCAGATAGCAGAACAGCTGGCTTGCTTCCAGACGGGTTTTCCTTATTTGAAACTGGATGCTGCCGCTTCCATAGAAAAAGGCATATTGGCTCCTGACGCAGAAGAAAAGAACGCATATCTGGCTGCATGGGATGCTTATAAGAATACGGATAAAATCATCGTGAAGTTTGTTCCTGCTTCGGGCGCTGCCAGTCGTATGTTCAAGAATCTGTTCGAGTTTCTGTCCGCAGAGTATGACAAACCTACTACAAAGTTTGAGCAGGCATTCTTCGACGGAATCAGGGATTTTGCTTTCTTCGACGACTTGAATGTAGCTTGTCAGCGTACAGCCGGAAAAGATATTCCGGGGCTGATGGAAGAAGGTAATTACAAAGCTGTAGTAGCTGCCCTTCTCGAAACTGCCGGACTCAACTACGGAGCACTTCCGAAAGGTCTGCTTAAATTCCATAAATATCCCGAAGGTTCACGTACTCCACTGGAAGAACATCTTGCCGAAGGCGCTATGTATGCAGCCGGAAAGAGTGGAAAAGTCAACGTACACTTCACCGTCTCTACCGAGCATCGCGAACTCTTCAAGAAGCTGGTGGAAGAGAAAGCCGAAGCATTTGGCAAACGCTACGGAGTAGACTATTACATCACCTTCTCCGAACAGAAACCGAATACCGATACCATCGCTGCCGATATGGACAACCAACCGTTCCGCGACAACGGCAAACTCCTGTTCCGTCCGGGTGGTCACGGTGCACTGATCGAGAACCTGAACGATCTCGACGCCGACATTATCTTCATCAAGAATATCGACAACGTAGTACCCGATAAACTGAAAGCCGACACCGTTACTTATAAAAAACTGATTGCCGGCGTACTCGTGTCCTTGCAGAAAAAGGCATTCGAATACCTCGAACTGCTCGACAGCGGAAAGTATACGCACGAGCAAATCATGGAAATTCTCCAATTCCTGCAAAAACAACTTTTCTGCAAGAATCCCGAAACGAAGAACCTCGAAGATGCCGAACTGGTGATCTACCTGAAGAACAAATTGAACCGTCCGATGCGTGTATGCGGTATGGTGAAGAATGTAGGTGAGCCGGGTGGCGGTCCGTTCCTTGCTTATAACAGTGACGGAACTATCTCACTGCAAATCCTCGAAAGCTCTCAGATCGACATGAACGATCCTGCCAAAAAGGAAATGTTCGAAAAGGGTACGCACTTCAATCCGGTAGACTTGGTTTGTGCCGTACGCGATTATAAAGGTCACAAGTTCGACCTGGTGAAATATGTAGATAAGGCGACCGGCTTCATTTCTTATAAATCAAAGAACGGAAAAGACCTGAAAGCGCTTGAACTTCCCGGCTTATGGAATGGTGCGATGAGCGACTGGAACACAGTATTCGTAGAAGTTCCTCTTACCACTTTCAATCCGGTGAAAACGGTGAACGACCTGTTGCGCGAACAGCATCAGTAGGATTTAAAACAAGATTGGGTCCAGTCTGTCATTCTTCCTCCTCCGCGGTCGTCCGAATGGCAGATACAGACAAATGTCTCTCCCAATCATTATAATTACTAATTAAGTAAAAGCAAAATCTGAGAGGCTGACTAAAAAGTCAGTACTATCTTAAATTTCCTCCTTCCCGAAGGAGGAGATTTAAGATACTGCCGACTTTTAGTCAGCCCTAGTGTAGATACAACCGACTTTTTAGTCACTACTTATAATAAAAAGAGTATTTAGGATGAATCAGATAGAAAAGATCATTGACATTGCAACATGGAACAGAAAAGAGCATTTTGAACATTTCAGCGCATTCGATGATCCCTTTTTCGGAGTGACAGTTCATGTAGACTGTACCCGTTCTTATCAGGAGGCTAAAGACAAAGGCGTCTCCTTTTCTCTTTTACTATTACATCGTATCATCACTGCCGCAAGCAAAGTCGAGGAATTCCGTTACCGCATCGAGGGCGACAAGGTAGTCTGCTATGACAGTCTTCTTCCCGAAGCGACAGTAGGGCGTGCCGATCATACTTTTTCTTTTGCCGCCTTTGAGTACGATCCCGATGAGCTCACTTTTATCCGTAAGGCGAAAACCGAAATGGAGCGGCTGCAAGCCACCACCGGACTGAACAAAGGAGGAACTTTCCATCCCAACGCCATTCACTATTCGGCTGTCCCATGGCTGGCCTTTACAGATATGAAACACCCTACGAACATGCGTTCGGGCGATAGCGTCCCCAAAATATCCACCGGAAAATACTTTCGGGAAGGAGAGAAGCTGATGCTCCCCATTTCCGTCACTTGTCATCACGGACTGATGGATGGTTATCATGTTGCCAAGTTTATTGAGACCCTTGATTTATGAAACCGTCAGGAACTGAAGACTAACAATGACGGCACTATGAGAAACAAGACCCTGAGATGGAAAACCATCGTTCTTTGTTCCATCATGTTTTGCCTGCCGAAGACTCCTTTGGCAGGGCAGGAGTCTTCTGGTTTTATCCATCGTTTGGGAATGGAAGCCCGTCCGCAATATGTATTTCCTACCAACCCCTTCCTGCAAGGAGAGAACGAACGCTGGAAACCGATTCAGACATCGTTTGCTGCCCACTTGAAATACTCGTTCAAGTTTCGCCCCAATACTTGTGCCGACCGTATTTACGGTGGAGCTTATCAGGGTATCGGTGTATCCCTTACCACCTTTGGTGATAAAAAACAGTTGGGCGATCCTTTCTCATTCTATGTGTTTCAAGGAGCACGAATTGCCCGTTTCTCTCCCCGTGCCTCGCTCAATTATGAGTGGAATTTCGGTTTGTCCGCCGGATGGAAGCCATACGACAATTATTATAATTCCTATAATGGTGCGGTCGGTTCACGGATGAATGCTTATATCAATGCCGGAGTTTACATAAACTGGGCGTTTTCCCGTTACTTCGATCTGATTGTCGGAGGCGATTTCACGCACTTCTCCAATGGTAACACTAAATTCCCGAATGCCGGAATCAATACTGCCGGAGCCAAGATCGGACTCGTCTACAATTTCAATCGTACGGAAGAAGACCTCTCGAAATCACTCTATCAGCCTGTCACCACCCGTTTTCCCCGCCATATCAGTTATGATGTCGTGCTGTTCGGGTCATGGCGTCGAAAGGGAGTGTGGGTAGGAGAGAAGCAGATCGCATCTCCCAATGCGTATCCCGTTGCCGGATTCAATTTTGCCCCGATGTATAATCTGGGTTATAAGTTTCGCGTGGGAGCTTCACTGGACGGTGTTTATGATGGCAGTGCCAATGTATATAGGGAAGATGTAATTGTGGAATATGGGAGCAGCAGTTCTAAACGTGAGTTCCTGAAACCGGGCATTCAGCATCAGCTGGCCTTGGGACTTTCGGGACGTGCGGAATATGTGATGCCTTATTTTACCATCGGTGTCGGCATGGGAGCCAACGTGCTCAGCCGTGGCGATATGAGAGGCTTCTACCAGATTCTTGCATTGAAAATAGCCGTTACCCGCAGTTCCTTTCTTCATATCGGATACAATTTGCAGAACTTCCAGACGCCCAACTATCTGATGCTCGGACTCGGTTTCCGTTTCCACAATAAATATCCTAAGGTACGTCATTAATAAAAAGAAATATACTAATTTTGCATCACTAACATAAAACACTCAAAATAATGAAGAAAATACTGTTACTCGGTTCCGGAGAGTTAGGAAAAGAGTTTGTGATCTCTGCACAGCGCAAGGGGCAACACGTCATTGCTTGTGATTCTTATGCCGGAGCACCTGCTATGCAAGTTGCCGATGAATTTGAAGTCTTCGACATGCTGGACGGTGAAGCATTGGAACGCGTTGTAGAAAAACATCATCCGGACATCATCGTTCCGGAGATAGAAGCCATCCGCACAGAGCGTCTCTATGACTTTGAAAAAGAAGGAATTCAGGTAGTGCCCAGTGCCCGTGCCGTCAACTTCACGATGAACCGTAAGGCGATCCGTGACCTTGCCGCCAAAGAACTCGGCTTGAAAACAGCCAACTATTTTTATGCCAAGACACTGGACGAACTGAAGGAAGCAGCCGCCAAAATCGGTTTCCCTTGTGTCGTCAAACCGTTGATGTCTTCTTCCGGCAAAGGACAGTCTCTCGTCAAGAGTGCCGACGAGCTTGAACATGCCTGGGAATATGGATGCAGTGGCAGCCGTGGCGATATCCGCGAACTGATCATCGAAGAATTCATCAAGTTCGACAGTGAAATCACCCTGCTCACCGTTACACAGAAAAACGGACCTACGCTGTTCTGTCCTCCTATCGGACACGTACAGAAAGGCGGTGACTACCGTGAGAGTTTCCAGCCTGCACACATCGACCCTGCACACTTGAAAGAAGCCGAAGAAATGGCGGAAAAAGTAACCCGTGCCTTGACTGGTGCCGGACTTTGGGGAGTGGAATTCTTCCTGAGCCATGAAAACGGAGTCTACTTCTCCGAGCTTTCTCCCCGTCCGCACGATACGGGCATGGTGACATTGGCAGGAACGCAGAATCTGAATGAGTTCGAACTTCACCTGCGTGCCGTACTCGGTCTGCCCATCCCCGGCATCAAGCAGGAGCGGAACGATGCAAGTGCAGTTATCATTTCTCCGATAGCGAGTCAGGAACGTCCTCAATATCGTGGCATGGAAGAAGTGACGAAAGAAGAAGACACTTATCTGCGCATCTTCGGCAAGCCGTTTACCCGCGTCAACCGTCGCATGGGAGTCGTACTTTGCTATGCACCGCTGAACTCCGATCTGGATGCGTTGCGTGATAAAGCGAAACGAATCGCCGAGAAAGTAGAGGTGTACTAAATAAAAAAGAATGAGAGTGAGTCAAAAGCAAAAGGATAGTGAATATTGCTTTTGATTCTCTCTCATCATCTCCTCTTATATAACTAATAATGAAAAACATGAAAAAGACTAAACTATTGGCAGCTACTGCTATGCTATTACTGACTTCCTGTTCACCTAAAGTGGTCACTAACATTGTAAGAACCTATCCGGATATTATTCCGGCAGATTCGGTCTATGTCATCGGTTTGGGAGAAAAAGTGCCCAATACAGCCGAGACTATCGGGCGTGTATCAGTAGTGGATCGGGGTACTTCTACGAATTGCCGTTATGATCAGGTATTACATCTTGCACAAGAGGCTACAGGAAAGATTGGTGGCAATGGACTCGCCATCACTAATCACCAGAAACCTTCTTTTTGGGGAAGTTCCTGTCATCAGATTTCCGGACTGATGCTGCGGTTGTCGGATAAAAGTGTGGATACACTGAAAACAAATCCTGTACAAGACGTAATAGATCTCGACCTGGTTATTGCTAAAGACTATGCAGAAAGCAGAAAAGCGCCTGCCAACACGTTTGAAGCGAGCTTCGGATATGGATGGGTGATCAGCAAGATTTATGATATCAACGGTAGGGCGTTAGATTCGAAAGGAGGAGTTGAATGGAAGCTCGCTTACGAACATGTCTGGAACGGTGGGATGGGAATCGGACTTCAATATGCTGGTTTCAAGAAGTCATTCTCCGGTGGCGATATGATGTTCTCCTATATAGCTCCGGAGTGGGTAAGCCGTACAAAATTTGACAGATGGATCTTAAAATCAGGCGTTGGTGTCGGCGTTTTCCTTTATCATGATCCTTTCTACAATGCTGCCGGATTCGGCCTTCATGCCACATTAGGATTTGAGTACATGCTTTCATCTAATTGGGGACTCGGCTTGACTCTGAACGGGATCGGTGGAAGTATGCCCAAACAGGACTGGATGCTGCTGAAAGAAGACGAACGTTGTGGAATCACCCGCTTTAACCTGCTGGGTGGGCTGCGCTACTACTTCTGATGATAACTCCTTCTTTCTAGGAAGAATATCAACGTTTATACTGTACTTAGATTTATAAATAAAGAGAGAGGACAGAAGTCTGAACCTGCATCCTCTCTCTCACGTTTATGACATTGTTATTTCTCTGATCTTACAGACTCATCGCATTACCGCCTACAATACCCAGCACTGCCGAAGCCACCGCGATGACTACTTTCAAAATGGTATCCCAAAGGGATCTCTTGACTGCCATAACTCTACACACCTCCTTTCCGACTCTTTATATGATTGATTACTAAGTGAATCATTACCGAATGACCGATTACAAGGCATAACTTTCCTCCTTTACCTCAAAGCACGGGCACGCCTTGATCCACTCCTCCGGCTCAATCTCTCCATTACCGTTGCGATCCGGCGACAAGTCGCGATGACCGCACACCCGGCAACCGGGGAATCTCTCTTGCAACTGATGCACCAGCAGCCGGAGCGCTGCCCGCTGTTCCGGTGTCCGTGTGTCCGCCGGGCGTCCCCGGCAGTCCAGGCCGCCTTCGTAGCAAATTCCGATACTCTCCGCATTAAAACCTTTCGCATGTGCCCCGATCCGTTCCACCGGACGGGTAAGATGCGTTGTTCCATCTTTGCGGATATAGTAATGATAACCTGTCCCGTTAAATCCCCGCCGGCGGTGCATCGTATCCAGATCAAAAGCCGTCAACTCCTTGTCTGCCCGCGTTGCAGAACAGTGAATCACAATTAAATGAATCTTCCTCATAAAGCCACTAATTCTAACTATCAATCCCTCGTACATTGATTACCAACTCTCAACTCTCCACTTCTTACACTGTCGGGTCCGGAGCTTCCTCGTCGCCTCCGCCGCCTTCGTTTCCACCGCCACCGGGGGTGTTGTCCTCTCCTGATCCGTCGCCTTTCTTCTTTTTCGGGGCTTCGAGGTCGAGAAACTCGATCTTGTCACCGGCACGGGTAGACGTTAGGTTGGGGCGGACGCTGCTGGAAGGGCGGAAGTTGATCTGTATAGATTTGATATTCTTCACCGTACACTCTTCTTTCGTGGTTGCTCCCAGCGTATGGGCGGATAGGCTGAATACACCGAAGTCTCTGATATTGACCGATTTTCCGTCGAAGAGCGCCGCTCGCATTGCCTCCACATAGTTGGTCAGTACGCTTTGGATGTCGCCCAGGGAGAGGGAACTCTTGTCTTTCATGATGTAGGCGATGCCGTCAAGGTCTACACTTTGGCCCATCGTCACCAGTTGGGGGTGGTACTTCAGCACCCCGTCAATTTTTCGCGGGTCTTTACGACCCATTCTTTTAAATGGTATTGCCATGATGATAAATTAAAGATTTAGAAAAATATAAATTAATAATTACTGATTGCTGTCACTCGATCAGTGTCGGGAGAGAGAATGAGCTCTGTTTCTTTCTTTCGATGTGTCAAAGGTAGCCTATTCTTAAGCCATGAGAATACGTACTTTATCGTACTTCGTCGTACTTTCTTTCAGAATGTATTTACTTTCTTTCTGATTGATTTTATTTTACTTATTTGCTTGTGTGCGCAAATATGTTTTAGTATATTTGGAGTACGAAAGAACTTAAAAACAACGATATGAAAACAGAAAAAGAAGAAGCGGAAGAAGAACCGTTTGTCATCCGTCCGTATTTGAAGTCGGAGCTGGCTCACAAGTACAATCCACATTTGCCATTGATTTATGCCATGCAGAAACTACGGGGATGGATCAGAAATAATAAAGAACTTTATGACGCTATGTATAGCGGTGGAGAAGGAAAAAACGATCATGCTTATAGCAGCAGACAGGTGAGGCTGATCGTGAAGTTTCTCGATGAGCCGTGAATCTGTTTTTCGATGAGTCGTCCGTCTGTAAGGAAGAAAAAGAAATTAGCTATTAGCATATTTCGATTAGCTATTAGCTAATTTGTTTTTGCTAATAGCTAATTTCGATATGCTAATAAGACTTATTGTTTTTTTTCTTGTGACAATGAAGTAAAAGTCACGAATTTCCCCTTTCAAAGTCCAGTAAAGTCCAGAAAGTCCATATTAGATTTTCAGAATATACGAACCGTGACCTAACTTGCTGATTCTCCCTGCTTTAATGCCTTTATTCAATAAGTAGTAAACGGTGCTTCTTGAGAGGTTCAATTCCTCTCCCAAAGCACATGCTTCTTTGGCTGAAAAACTCTTTTTGAGTTTCGTCAGAAGTCGCGAGAGATTATCGGGCGATTGTAATGGTTTCGTATCTTCGGCAGAGCTTTTTACCGAAGTACTGACCAGTTTACATCCCCGGCCACACCACCGAGCTCGCCCGCGCGCTCAACGAGGTCCTCTCTGCCGACTGGCGTGACCTGCGCGGCGTCGAGATCGTGAGCTTTGGCGTCAACTCCATCGCTGCCTCGCAAGAGGACGAGCAGATGATCAAGGACCTGCAGAAAGCCGCCGTCATGCGCGATCCCACTATGGCGGCAGCCAACATTGCCAGCGCCCAGAGCGACGCAATGCGCGCGGCAGCCGCCAATCCCAACGGCGCGATGGCAGGCTTTATGGGCATGGGCATGGCAGGTGGCATGGGCGGCATGAACGCCAGCCAGCTGTTCGCCGCCGGCCAGGCACAGCAGCAGGCCGCCCCGCAGCCGGCTCCGGCACCCGCTCCCGCACCGGCTCCTGCCGCTGCCCCCGCGGCCGGCACATGGACCTGCAGCTGCGGCGCCACCAACACCGGCAAGTTCTGCTCCGAGTGCGGCAGTCCCGCACCCGCCCCGGCACCGGCCAAGTGGTTCTGCCCCAACTGCGGCAGCGAAAACGGCGGCAAGTTCTGCAGCAACTGCGGAACGCCCAGGCCCTAGCCCCTCTATCTGGTAATTGGCGGGGGATCCGCCACCCCCACATTTGCTTCTATGGGTTTCGTTCGATAAAGGAGGACACCATGAAGACAACGTTCAAAAAGTCCGTACTCGCATTTCTGACATGCGTCCTTGCGCTCGCCTTTGCCCTGACGGGCTGCAGCGGCGGCGGCAAAGACCCCAAGGCCAACTTCGTCGGCAGCTGGGAACTCTCGGGTGGAACCCTGGAGGGCGAAGAACTGACCGATGAGTACATGAAGATGCTCGAGGATTGGGGTGTACACTGCGTCCTGATTCTCGATGAGGATGGTACAGGTGCCCTCGACCTGTTCCTTGAAGTCGTCGACCTTAAATGGGAGGCAAAGGACGCCACCACCGTAACCATCACCGCCGAAGACGAGTCGCATGACATGAAGCTCAAGGACGGCAAGCTCATCCTCGAAGAGGATGACGGCAATCTTGTCTTTACCAAGTCCGACAAGGACCTGTCCGGCACGGTGAAGAAGGATCGCGAGGCGGCCGAGAAGGAAGAAGAGATCGACGAGGCCGTCGAAGACGACGACGTCCAGAAGATTGAAATCTCCCCCGCCGTCACCGTTGCCGATGACGACCTGTGCACCATTACCATCACCGAGAAGTTCAAGGACGAGTGGGGCGACATCGGTTTTGTCGTCAACATCACCAACAAGAGCGACAAGGACCTGACCTTCTACGCCCCCAGCGGCAAGACCAACGTCAACGGCACCATGAAGGAACCCTGGTTCTCGGCTCACCTGATGCCCGGTACCAACGCCACTGAGGAATTCACGTTCTCGAACGGCACGCTCGATAGCCTTGACGACCTGGTCAATACGACCATCGGCATCGACGCCTACCTGACCGATTCCTACGAGGACGTTGCCTCCTACAGCGCAACCATCGCGTAACGGCACGTAACATCAGCCGCGGATTGGCGGACACATCCGCGCACACCAGACGGGGCCGCAGGAGATGATCCTGCGGCCCCGCCGCTTTTATGCCGATGCGTAACGAGCGCTAGCGCTCCATGTTGGGAACGATGCTGCCCTCGGTCACCGCATGCACGGCCAGGCGCATGATGTTGTCGTAGCCGGTCTTGCTCAGGATCTCCGAGATGCGGCGCTTGATGGTGCCCTCGCTCATAAACAGCTCGGCCGCAATCTCGCGGCGGCTTTTACCCTCGCAGGCAAGGCGCAAGATCGACAGCTCGACATCGTCGAGGGCCGCCGTGCCCGAAAAGATGCTCTCGGGCGGCTTGGGAAACGTGCAGTAACCCGCCAGCGTGGAGCGCATCACGGCGAATAGCTCGTCGATACCGACGTTCTTGTACACAAAGCTGTCGACGCCCGCCTCGCGGGCCTGATCGACAAAGGTGATCTCGGGCATGCCTGTCATGATAATGATGCGACACTCGGGCAGCTGCTCCTTGATGCGTGCCGCCGCCACGATGCCGTTGGAATCATGCTCGGTGCACACGTCCATCAGTATCATGTCCGGGCGCTCCTTGAGCGCGACACCCAAGGCCTCGGAGGCATCGGCGATCGCGGCAACGACGGTCATATCGGGCTGGTCGCCAACGGAGCGCGCCAGGCTCTCGCGCAGGATGGCCTGATCTTCGACAATTAACACGCGGATCATGAGTTTCTCCTTTGGGACGTGTCGCTAGCGTTAAGCGGAATGGATACCGTAAGCGTAAAGGGCGGGGTGGCGTGGACCTCTAGGCTGCCACCCAGATCTTGCGCGACATGCCTCATACCTGGGATACCCGTTCCCTCGCGATACGATACGGGGGCCGGGGACCCGTCGTTAGAAATCGTCATGTGCGCGACGGCGTCAGCATCCGTCCTCTCCTGCCACAAGCGCACATGGACCCGATGCGCCTGCGCATGCTTGGTGGCGTTGGTCGAGGCCTCGCGGATAATCTGCAAAAAGGCAGCGGCGACACGCGCGTCCTCAGGCAGCGCACCCTCAACATCGATCTGCACGCTCACCAGGCCAAAAGCATGGACGATATCGCCCAGTTGCTCTGCCGGTTCGGTGTCGCCCCCGCTGCGCAGATCGGCAGCGATTGAGCGCAGCAGCGGGTCGATCTGCTCGAGCGACTCGTCGTCCAAGCGCCCCTCCTCCAAATAGCGATGAAGGATTGATAGGCGCTGGCCGATCACATCGTGAACGCGGGTGCGCATGCGCAGATAGGCCACATTGTCGGCAACTTTTTTGACTTCTTCGATCTGGGCCTGGAGCTCTTGGCCCGCAAGCTCAAGCAGGTGATTGGCCTGCGCCAGGCGGTCATGCGCATGCGCATACTCTGTCACGTCCAGACCGATTATGCGCTCGAACGAACGGCCCGAGACCATAACGTCATCGCACACAAACAGGCGAATCTCGGCGGGAGAAACCTCGACCACCGCACGCGCCTCACCAAAGCGGTCCAGGTTGATCCGCACGCGGTTCTTACCGCCTTCGGGCATTTGCATGCTGAGCTTGCGCAGGTCGTTCCATGTACCGCTCATATCGCCTAGGTCGGTGGGCATATGAAGCTCCGCCAGGTTTTTGCGCATGCAGCGGTTCATGAGCAGTGGACGGCCCCTCGAGTCCAGATACAGGATGCCCACGGGAATCACGTTGATGGTTTCAATCGTCGAGAACGCGGTGATATCCTCTTGGCGGTTACGGACGTCCATCAAGAGCGCCGCGACGGAACGGAACAGGAAGAACGCTCCCTCTGCGATAAGAACAACGGCCCACACCGAGCCCATGGCAAAAACCACCGGCGGTGTCACGGCGCCAGCAAGCAGCAGCTCGGCCAGCATGACAGGGCGACGATAGCGCACCATAAGGACCACGCCATAGGCAAAGATCGCGGCATTGAGCCACAGCACTCCGCCCATTGCCCTGGCGCAAACGTCAAGCGGCGCCACCAGATACGAGCCAGACGACGCGAATAAGATGAGCGCCGAAATCATCAGGTGAAGCACAAGGCTCGTCTCGTAGGCGCAAATCACCTTACGGTTATAGGACGAGCGGCGCGATGCGATGAGCGGGACGTGGATCATCTGCAGACACGCAGCCAGGGCAAAGACAACATCGAGCGCAACGATTTGGGGAAGGATGAACGAAATCTGCATCGTCACTCACCCGCCCTCGGCATCAAGACGATCATGCGCAGCTGGCCGGGCTCGCCCTCAAGGCGGTATGCCACGTTGCGCCCTTGCAGAGCGCTTTCGAGCTCTTGCGCAGCGGGCGTCTGCGAAAGATCTTCATCATCGTTGGAAAAAAGCGTGGCGCGCAGCTCGACACTGCACCGGTCATGGTCGCCCAAGTGATACATAAGCGCCGGATGGTCGGTGGTGTAGGCAAAAAACGCAAAGTCATACACGCAGTCGTACAGGGCGCTTACCGTACTGGCGTGCATCGGGCGCCGTATGGCGATAATCGAGGCGCAATCGACATCGATGGTGCGTAGGTCACTTGCAAGCTCGTTGGCGATGAGCTGAATGCGGTCGCGGTCAAAACCGCTCTCCCCGTGCTGTGCCAACGTGAGCGACCCCTTGCGTTTGCAATAGGCGACGAGCATCTTGGCGCGCTGCAGCATGCGGTAACGCTCGTGCGAAGATGCCTCATCGGTCAACGGCGGCAGCGAGCTCAGCAGGTCGTACATCCCTTCGAGCGCACGGGCAAGCGCTTGGTCCACGTCTTGGACCAGTAAGGTCTCGGCCTCTTGGTCTGCCAAATGTGTCTTAAGGTCGTAGTCGGCGGCAAGCAGCTCATTTTGGCGTTGCAGCTCCATGCGACGATGCGCCAGTTCGCGATTGAGTTCGTTGAGCTCCGAGACGTCCTGGGCAAGGAGAGCCGATCCACCCAGCAGCGGAAAGGCGCGATACATTACATCGGGATCGGACGCCACGGCAAAGGCGTGAGCGTGCCCGTGCTCTTGGACCCGCAACTCCTCACGCACGCCTACCGGCATTGGCTTTGACACCGGCGTGACATAGACTTCCTGCAGGTCACGCGTTAGAACTTTGAGGTCAAGCGGCAAGGTGCCGAAAATACCGGCGATATCGTGGTACGACGGGATGACACCGCAATCGAGACAGATTTCCATCGCCACCACGCACAGGACGCAGTAGACAAGTGAAAAATTAAGCCTCCATGCCCAGGGCACACGCAGCGCATATGAAATGGCAAAGAACGCGCCGCCCAATAGGACAAGCGCGGCCGTGCCCGAGAAACGCTGAATACGAAAAGACGAGGACCGTCCTACCAAGATAAAAAAGGCAACGAAGTTAAAGGCTGTCCATACCAGAACGGTACCGTAGCCCCAACCATATGTGTAATCGTTGCTCCAGGTTCCACTCGATCGATCGAAATGGAAGACCTGCTGATGAACATCGTTAGTAAGCACAAAGCCGATAAGCAGGACAGCCATGACCCACAAAACGGTGCGGTACCGACGCCCCATACGATGCTGTTCCAAACCCGCGAGGCGCAGACCGCACAGCTGGTAGATCAGCGGAATGAGCGTCATGGGCACGTAGTACAGGTACCACAGCACGGTGGCATAGAACGGCGTGAACGACTTATATTTGAGGATGACCTCGATCATCCACAGGCACAAATGGCGGCGATGGCAACAAGGCGGCGGCGCAAGACGTAGTCCAAGCAGCGTAGGTACGCCAACACACCCCAGATTGAAAATGCAATTGCGGCGACAAGCAGCGGGAGAGAGCTCGAGTGGACGAGCGCATCCACGACCTCTTCGGACACCTCGCTATAGGCGGGCACGGCGTTAGAAAGTTTGGGGTCGAAGGCGAACAGCGCCGGCAAGACTGCCAAAACCATGAGGAACAGCGCGGTGATGGCGCCGGCGATAGCAAAGACGCGGTGACGGTACACCCGATGTGTTATGCCAACAAGGAATCGCGGCATGGCGAAGAGCCTGCCGCCCCTGGGATCCGCCACGGGTGCGGATCGGGCGGCCGCGTGACCGATATGTCGCTCGCAGGTACCCATAGTGCTTTTAGTGTACCGACAGGCGGGCCCAAAAAGCGGGCCACATGTCCCAAAATCCGCCGACGGCAAAGGGTGTCCCCAGCGACTAGTCGTTTAAGAACGTCCCCAATGACTAAGACAAAACGAGCGAGGATTTTTGGACGCCCAAATGGCGAGAGTGGATAATCTCCCACTTTGAGCCCACAAACAGGCTAAAAACGGGAGATTATCCACTCTCATTCTGCGGGCACTCATTTAAGTACGTCCCCAATGAGTGCTTTCACTTCTTTTAACAAAACGCCTGGCGGGCATTAACTGCTCGCCGGGCGTTTTGGTTAGGAGGCTATGGTTGTTGGGAAGCCTTAGGCCAGGTCCTCGCCGTTCGTCTCGATGACGTGTTTGTACCAGTCGAAGCTCTTCTTTTTGGAACGCTTGAGGGTGCCGTTGCCCGCATCATCGCGGTCGACATAGATAAAGCCGTAGCGCTTGGACATCTCGCCCGTGCCGGCAGACACCAGGTCGATTGGGCCCCAGGTGGTGTAGCCCAGCAGGTCAACGCCGTCCTCGGTCACCGCATCGCGCATCGCGGCGATATGCTGGCGCAGGTAGTCGATACGGTAGTCGTCGTTGATGGAGCCATCCTCCTCGACAACATCCTTGGCGCCCAGGCCGTTCTCGACCACAAACAGCGGCTTCTGATAACGGTCGTACAGGTCGTTGAGGGTGATGCGGAAGCCCAGCGGATCGATGGCCCAGCCCCACTGGCTCTCCTGCAGGTAGGGGTTCTTGGCGCCGGCGAAGGCGTTGCCCTGGGTGCGCTCGACATCGGGGTTATCGGCACCGGCGGAGCAACGGGTGCTGTAATAGCTAAAGCTGATGAAGTCGACGGTGTTGGCGGCCAGGATCTCGCGGTCCTCATCCGTCATGCCCACATCGATGCCCAAACGCTCGAGCTTCTTGACGGCATAGGCCGGGTAGTAGCCGCGGCTCTGAACGTCGACGAAGAAATAGTTGCTCTGGTTGTCAATCTGCGCTTGGCGCACATCGCCCGGACGGCAGCTGTAGGGGTAGTAGCTACCTGCGGCAAGCATGCAACCGATCTTGACCTCAGGGTCGATCTCGTGAGCGATCTTGGTTGCCCAAGCGCTGGCGACGAGCTCGTTGTGGGCGGCCAGGTACTCGACGGCCTCCTTGTTCTCGCCCTCCTCAAAGACCAGACCGGCACCCATAAACGGCAGGTGCAAGATCATATTGATCTCGTTGAAGGTAAGCCAGTACTTTACCAGGCCCTTGTAGCGGGTGAAGATCGTGGTCGCGAGGTTCTTGTAGAAGTCGATGAGCTTGCGGTTGCGCCAGCCGCCGTACTCCTTGATGAGGTGAATCGGGCAGTCGAAGTGCGTGATGGTCACGAGCGGCTCAATGCCGTGCGCCTGACACTCGCGGAACACGTCCTCGTAGAAGGCCAGGCCGGCCTCGTTGGGCTCAGTCTCGTCGCCGTTGGGGAAGATGCGGGTCCAGGCCAGGCTCATGCGGAAGGTCTTAAAGCCCATCTCGGCAAAGAGGGCGATGTCCTCCTTGTAGTGGTGATAGAAATCGATGCCGGTCTGCGCGGGGTAGTAATAGCCGTCCTCGAAGTCGAGCATCTTGCGCTGGCCGGAGACCACCGCATAGCGCTCGGGGCCGTGCGGCGCCACGTCCACGTTGGCCAGGCCGCGGCCATCCACGTCGTAAGCGCCCTCGCACTGGTTGGCAGCCGTCGCGCCGCCCCACAGGAAGTCTTTACGGAAAGCCATGCATCAATCCTTTCACACGCTGTTTGTCGTGGTTTCAGTATCCCCGTAAGCAGCGCGCTACTCAACGGCAACGACGCAGGCCGACACTTCTTTTCGCACACGGCGGCCCGGCAGCCGCCCCTGCCTGACACTTTCTGATACCGCCGCCCCAAACCACCACAAAGGGGACAGGCACCTTTGTGGTGGTTGGGGACGGTTTGTCTCGATCTGTAACAGGTAGGCAGCCAAAACCGGGCTTGGTGTTACAGATCGAGATTTTCGGGCAGCCCCCCGCAGTTTGTCTAAATCTGTAACAGGTAGAGACGATTTAGCCCGCTAGATGTTACAAATCGAGACGGAAGATGCTAGTCACAGGCGATGTCGAGGTTCTTGCCGACGAGGCCCACGTAGCCGCCCTCGGCAGCCTTGGGACTATCTGCGTGGCAGAGAACCCACTTGTCGGCCTTCCAGTAGCAGTAGCTGTCACCGGCGGCAGGCATGTCGGCTGCGGCCTCGGGGCGCGGGCCATTGGTGCCCGCCGGCAGCGCCACCATCACCTGGAAGCCGCCGTCGTCGACCATGCAGGGCGTGTAGTGAAGCGTGGTGGCGTAAACCTCGACGAGCGTGCCGGCGGGCGCGCGAAAGGCCTTGACCTGAGCGGTGTCGAGCTTGCCGTCGACAATTTGCTCGCGCTTGGCCAGCAGCAGAATAAAGTCGCGCGCACCCAAATTAAACTCACTGGCACGGTGATACTCCAGACAGTTGAGGCGCGTGTTGTGGCCGTTGCACCAGCCCGGCTGGAACGGACGGCCGCCGTACATGAGCAGGCCGAGCGTGTCGACACCCTCAACCTGCTCGAGCTCGGGTGCGGAGGCCACGTACTTGGTGCCCTCGGGAATGGGAGTAGCCGCAAGCGCCTCGACAAGCGGGGCGGTCAGGTTGGACGGCACGTCGTCCCACACGCGACCATAGGATTTGAACTCGGGATCTGATACAGAGTAGATATGCATGTTCGCTCCTGTTCGTTTATGTGACAGTATGAACATTCTAGAACATCATTCATCCACGACCACGATCAATACCGAAAACATTGCATGACGAAATCACCCGCTCAAAAAGCGACATGCAGCTTCCTAGTCGAGATAATCTTTAAGAAACTCAATAACGCTCATACACCAGTAGTCGGTCTCCGGCGCATGGGGCTTCATCAATGCGTGCCCCCCTTCTGAATACATGACTCCCTCATGGTGTACTCCAGCTGCATCCAGAGCATCGACCATCTTTTCATAATTGTCGGGCGATACAATATCATCGTCAGCGCATTGCCAAAGATATGTCGGAGGATACTGCTCCCACACATGCTGATTAATACAGAAATCATCGAGCGAGTCGCGACCAGCCCCGCCGCACACCGAATCAAGAAATCTATTGTCTGATGCGTTCTCAAAGCCACGAAGATCAATCGGTGCATAACACAGGACCAAGGCTTTGGGTGCCTCGCATCCGTAGGACGCAAATCCCTTGTTGTCCGTCCCCCACTCGGCAGTTAAATGCGCACCAGCAGAAAAGCCGATAACTGCATAACTTTTTGCGACATTAAATTTCGCTGAATTCTCGAAGACAAAACGGACAGCTCGATTTAAATCGTCGATTGGACGCGGCATCAAAGGCTCGACCCTCACCCTGTATGACAGCACGAACACGTTATAGCCCGCATCGTTGAGCTCGGGGGCAACGGGAAAGCCTTCCATTTGATGACAAACGCTCTGATAACCTCCGCCCGAAACCGCAATGATAAAGGGAGCCCCGGGTCTCCCGGGAAAGAAGAACAGTTTCGTGTTGCGTCGAGTCGGATCACGGATGCAGTCGGCTTCATCCCATATATCGTAGGCAACTTGCCTCCCGTCATCCACGAGCTCGACAATCCGATTCAATCCACGCAAAACGCGAGTAGTTTCATATGGATTAGCATCAGAATTCATATGAGACACGATGGGTTTATTCCACATGCGCTCCCAAGTTGAAGGCCGGCAAAGCATAAGGTGCTCGCCAAAGCCAGCGAACTCAGGAAGGAGCGCGATTTCGCCAAACGTCATATCGGCTGTAATTGTCATAGCTAGTCACTCCAAAAATGAGGGTGGGCTCGCGTGAATCAACGGCAAGCCCACCACATGCAATCTGCCGCGGGGTTTTCGGCAGCTTACATCCCAAATAATTGTCTACTCCACTACTGCCTCTTCATCAGGGCGATACAGGATGTAAACGAGAACGAAGTTAAGAATTAAACCGACGACATTGCAAAGAATTGCGCCGATGAGGCTGCTCATATCACCAGAAGGATCCATATAACCGGGGAAGCTAAAAATGCCGCTCGACGTCATAACGAACGTACAGGTGTTGAAAATCGCCGGGATAACAGCACTGATTGCTCCGGCGACCATGGAAGCGATAATGATCTTCTTGTGCTCCAAGATGATGCCGTACAGCGCCGGTTCCGTAATCCCGAAAAAGCCCGTAATGGCACAGCTGAACCCAAGACTCTTTTCACTCGGGTCCTTCGAGCGGAGGGCAAACGCCAAACAAGCGCCGACAACACCCATGCTGCAGCAGAGAAGTCCAAGGATAGGATCGGAGCCGACGGTCATAATATTGTTGATGGAAAGCACGATCAGGGCCCAATGGAGTCCAAGGGGGATCATAACGAGACCGAATATCGGCCCGAGAATAACGCCGCAAAGGACGGGGCTGAACTGATAGACCGCCAGCACTGCAGTCGCAAGCAAAGAGCTCGCCTGCTGAATAACGGGGCCGATCACAAGGAGCGAGACGGGGGCGGCAACAGCAACCGTCAGGAACGGGACGAGCGCAAATGCCACAACATCGGGAAGAACCGCCCGCAGCCACTTATTAAGAACGGATGCGAACCAAGCCGCCACGATAGCAGGAAACACCGTGGAGGAATAGCTCACCATTGTGAACTTCATGCCGAGCAAATCCAGCGCATCGCCCGCTCCGGCCGCAGCAACGAAAGTCGGATAAATCAGGATTGCACCGAGTACCGCACCGATATATCGATCGGTTCCAAAGAACTGAGCAGCAGATGATCCGACAAGAACGGGCAGAAAATACATGCAGGCATTTCCCATGCCGTACAGCAGAGTGTATATTCCGCTCTCGGCGGAAACAGCACCCGCCGTCGTCAGAATACTAAGGACGGCGTTTATCATTCCGCATGCGATCAAGGCAGGAAGAACGGGCATCATGATGCCGCTGATGAGCTTCATTAGCTTTCCCAGACAGCCCTTAGTCTCTCCTTCGCTTGCCTCGGAATCTCCGGCATCAATCCCGGTTTCCTTGGCAACGATTTCATAGACCTTATCGACCTTAGGTCCCACAATCACCTGATATTGCCCCGCGGAATGGCGAATGTCGATCACGCCATCAATCGCCTTGACTTTTGCATCGTCTACGATGCTTTCGTCCTTAAGGTTGAACCTTAAACGAGTCATGCAGTGAGCTACAAATGTAACGTTGTCTGCGCCGCCCACCATCTCGAGAATCTCGGCAGCGAGCTTGGTTGTATCTGCCATAAATACCATTTCTCCCATGTTGAGTTTTATATGTAACCATCAGCAAAGCGCGCGCCTTTGCCAACTAATTACCTTGTTTTCGATGCAATTCGATTGATGTGCATCATGAGGTAGAGTCTTTCTTCGTCTATAAGTTCCCGCCCCGTCAGTCGGCTGAGAACAGAAGCAATATCATCGGCGCACATTGATGCCACCGGATATTCTTTTTTGAGCGAGAGGTACATCTTGCGGTTGTCGCTCACGATGCTTTCGCCAGAGTTCAACCTATTGAATAAGTACTGAAGATGGGTTGCGAACCTTGCGTAATCGAAACCTTCCCGATCAACTTGAATGCCAAGCCGATTTTCAACAGCAACGGTTGACTCCTCCAGAACACGATCGTAGATATCCGCGCTAAACTCTTTAACTACTTCGCATGAGTCCGAATCGGCCATGTTATTGATAAACGCCATGGCAATTCCAACTGCCTCATGAGCTGGAAGCCTAACGTTAAGACGTTTCCTGATTATCTTAAGTGCATACTCGCCGATTCTAAATTCGACGGGATATTGTTGGCGGACATCAAACGATAAAGGCATGCGGACAACGATATTTTGCTCTTTGCGCTTAACCGCATACGCGATATGGTCCGCAAGGATAAACGGCAAATTAGGGCTCACCTCATAAGACAGCAAACCTGTCGACATATCAATAACATCCGAGGTAAGCTCGAGAAGCTCGTCGGGGACCTCGTCAACGAGAGCGATGTAGCGAGAGCTAACGTTATAAAACGTTCGTTGAATCTCCGAAAGAGGGACCTCGTCTCCGACATTCTTAAACCCCAGACCACGGCCGAATGCAACCAACTGTCTGCCATTTCCATCGACGCAGAGGACAGCGCTGGTATTAATTCGTTTAACAATTTCCATGTGTCCCCCCCTAAACAGAACAAGGCTCCCGAAGCAGAATCCGACAATCAATGTCGACAGATGCTGCTTCAGGAGCCTTGCCTGAATATCACTCTGAGGACTAGTTTAAGCGAGCTAGTGCTAATGACCTCGAATAAACACTTCTAAACAGTTAAACGGTCGATATCTCCGTGTGAACGGTTTGGAGGCAGAGGGCGGCCCTATGCCTGCTGATAGTGCAGGTGCTTCTCGTCGATATCGGCCAGGTCGCGGTCGAGATAACGACGCGCAAGCCAGTTGGCCATGGGGAGGTTCTGGTCCAGGTAGTTACCGCACTCCTCGGGAGCGGCGCCGGGGATATCGCCCTCAAAGCCCGCGACAAACTCGAACAGCTCGCGCACGAGCGGCAAGATCTCCTCGCTCGTCAGCTCACCAAAGACAACCAGGTAAAAGCCCGTGCGGCAGCCCATGGGGCCAAAGTAGACAATGCGGCTCGACCACTCGGCATGATTGCGGAGGAACGTGGCACCCAGATGCTCGATGGTGTGGCACTCCGCCGTGTTCATAACTGGCTCCTTGTTGGGCGTGGTCAGGCGCAGGTCAAAGGTGGTGACGGCGGCGCCGGTCGCCGGATCGTGGTCGATGCGGCTCACATACACGCCGGGCTCGAGCAGCAGATGGTCAACGGAAAAACTCGCGATGCGCTCCATGGCAGATCCTCTCGGTAGTCAATTTGGGACGGGGCTCTTTTAGCTGGTTCGAATGATCGCACCAATCATACCAGTCAAAAAAGCCCCATCCCAAATGAGCTGCCCGGGAATAGCCTGCGGGCGCCGCGCAGTCGCCTAGGCAGTGTAGGCAATGGTCGCGTCGACGGCGTGACGCCAGCCGGCGATCTTTTTGGCTCGTTCGTCGGCGGACATGGCAGGCTCCACGATGCCGCGAGCGCCGTAGACGTCAACGACGTCGCGCGTGTACATGCCCAGCGCAATGCCGCAGGCCCAGGCCGCACCCAGACCGCTCATCTCGTCGTTGCTCGCGATGCGGATGGGCGAGCCAACCAAGTCGCTCTCAAACTGCATCAGGTACGCGTCGCGCGTGGGGCCGCCGTCAACACGAAGCTCGGCCAGTGCCGCGCCCGAATCCTCGACCATCGCATCAATCACGTCAAAGATCTGATAGGCGATCGACTCGTCGGCGGCCTTTACGAACTCCGCACGGCCCGTGGTGCGCGTCATGCCAAAGACGCAGGCCTCGGCGTCACTCGCCCAGTGCGGCGCGCCCAAACCGGTAAACGCCGGCACAAAGTAGACGCGACTCGCCGGATTGGCGGCGTAGCACAGGTCGGTAACTTCCTCGGGGTTATTGATGAGCTCAAGATCGTCGCGCAGCCACGTCTTGACGGCGCCGGCGTAGCTCACGTTGCCCTCGAGAACATACTCGGTCACACCGTCCATACGCCATGCGAGCGAGCTCGAAAGCCCATGCGAGCTGGCGACGAACTCGTCGCCGACGTTCATCATGACCGAGCTTCCGGTGCCATAGGTCGCCTTGGCCATGCCGCGGCTATGGCAGCCCTGGGCAAACAAGGCGGCATGGCTGTCGCCGAGCACGCCGTGAATGGGCACGGGCGCCGGCAAAAAGCCGCCCAGGTCCGTTGTACCGAACAGGCCATCGGAATCGGTCACCTGCGGCAGGCACGCCGGATTGACACCAAAGGCCTCGCACACAGGCTCGCTCCAGCAGCCACGGCGCAGGTCAAAAAGCTGCGTGCGGCTGGCATTGGACCAGTCGCAGCGGAACTCCACGCCGCCCGTGAGCGTCCAGACCACCCAGGCATCGATGGTGCCCAGGCACAGTTCGCCTGCCGCCGCGGCCTCGGCAGCCGCGGGAACGTTCGCGAGGATCCAAGTCATCTTGCCCGCCGGGTAGTAGGGCGAGAGCACCAGACCCGTCGTGTCACGCACCAGCTCGGCCACGCCTTCGCGCGCAGCCAGCTCGTCGCACAGCTCGCGGGCGCGGGCGCACTGCCACACCACGGCATCGCACAGCGGCTCGCCCGTCGTGCGGCTCCAGGCAACGGTGGTCTCGCGCTGGTTGGAAATGCCAACGCCGGCGACGTCGGCCGGATCGACCCCGGTCTCCTCCACCACGGTGCGTGCCACAGCCAGCACGTTGGCGGCGATCTCGGCCGGGTCATGGCTCACCCAGCCGGCCTCGTTGACAATCTGGCGATGCGAGCGATCGGCGCGATGGATCAGATGGCCGCCCTCGTCCACCAGCAGCGCCTTAGTACCCTGTGTGGACTGATCGATTCCGATGATGTATTTGCTCATGTACTCTCCTGTCTCCCCCGTCGATTCAAAACTAAAACCCGACGGACAAGGAGCGAGTGGCCGACCGGCTCATGAGAGCGCAGCCGGCCTGCTCAGAATTCAACCTAAAAGGATTGGTGCAAACCTGTCCCCGATGCACCAATTACTCTGCGGGCAGGAACTCGGTAACCGTCTTGGCGATACCTTCGCCGGTGAGGCCGTAGTGCGCAAAGACCTCGGGACTCGTGCCGGTGATGACCGGCGCGTCGGGCAGGCTCAGGCACTTAACCGGACGCGGGCAATGCTCGCCCACGACCTGCGCGACCATGGAGCCCAGGCCGCCAAAGGGGCTGTGCTCCTCAACGGTCACGACGGCGCGCGTGGCACCGGCGGCCTCAATCACGGCCTCGGCGTCGAGCGGCTTGACGCAGTACATGTCGAGCACGGTAGCGGAGATACCCTGCTCGGCCAGCAGGTCGGCGGCGTCCACGGCATGGCGGACCATCTCGCCGGTGGCGACAATCGTCACATCGGTGCCACGACGCACCCAGGTGGCGCGGTCCATCTGGAACGGGCACTCGTCCTCGGTATACACGTCCTCGACCGGGTTGCGGCCCACGCGGATGTAGGCCGGCTTGCTGTCGGCAACCAGGGCGCGCACGAGCTCGGCGGTCTGGAAGCGATCGCTCGGCAGATACACGCGCATGTTGGGAATCGCGCTCATGGCGGCGATATCCTGCGCGGAGTGATGGCTCATACCGAGGGCGCCATAGGAAACGCCGCCCGAGATGCCGATGAGCTTGACGTTGGTGTTGGAGTACGAAACGTCGACCTTGCACTGCTCATACGAGCGCGTGGTCACAAAGGACGCCGGCGAGGCGGCCCAGGCCTTCTTGCCGCACGAGGCCATACCGGCGGCGATACTCACCAGGTCCTGCTCGGCGATGCCGACCTCAATGGACTGCTGGGGATACTGATCGAAGAACGGCGTGAGCGATGCGGAGCCGCGGGAGTCGGAGCACAAGACGACGATGTCTTTATCGGTTGCGGCGGCCTCGAGCAGCGTGTCGCAGATAGCCTTGCGGTTGGCGATCTTGTTAGCCATTGATAGCCTCCTTATGGGCAGCGAAATCGGCGATGATCTGGGCATATTCCTCATCGTTGGGCAGGTGATGATGCCAGGCGGCCTTGTCCTCCATAACCGGCGAGCCGTAGCCCTTCACCGTGTTGAGGATGATGACCGTGGGCTTACCCTTGGTCTCGGCGGCCAGCGTCAGCGCGGCGTCGATGGCCTGGACGTCGTTGCCCGGAATGGAGAGCACGTTCCAGCCGAAGGCGGCCCAGCGCTCCTCCTGCGAGTCCTGCTTCATAACGTCCTCGGTGCTGCCGCTGATCTGCAGGCGGTTGCGGTCCACGAGCGCGCACAGGTTATCGAGCTGGTAGTTGCCGCCGCTCATAGCGCCCTCCCAGACCGAGCCCTCGGCAAGCTCGCCGTCGCCCATGATGGTGCAGACGCGGTAGTCGCGGCCGTCCATCTTGCCGGCAAGCGCCATGCCCACGGCCACGGGCAGACCGTGACCCAGCGAGCCCGAGTTCATCTCGATGCCCTTGAGCTTGTTGTTGGGGTGACCGATGTAGGGGCTGCCGAACTTGGAGAAGCGGGCCTTGACGTCATCGAGGTCCAGATAGCCCTCGTGGCAGAGCACCGCGTAGTAGGCCTCCATGGCATGACCCTTAGAGAGCACGAAGCGATCGCGGTTGGGATCGTCGACGGTCTCGGGCGAAATGTTGAGATGGTTGGCGTAGAGGGTCATGAGGGCGTCGATCACCGACATGTCGCCGCCGATGTGGCCGCCGGCGCCAGCCATGATGATATCGACGCAATCGCGGCGAAGGTCCCAACGCAGGGACTCAAGCTCTTCGATAGTTGCCATTTCTACTCTCCTCGCAGGTAGGCTTTGACGTCTTCTTCAATCGGGTCGTATAAGTCGGGGGCAATGCCGATGTACTTGCACGCCTCGTAGAGCACCGGCACGACGTTGGCGTGAATGGCGACGCAGTGGTGGATGTAGGGACCCTCGACGATCTTGGCCTCGAGGCGCTTGAGGTTGTCGACCTCGACCCACAGGTAGGTGCCCATGCCGGCCGGGCCGTCGATGCCGCGGGCATTGCCCAGCAGCAGCGAGTACTCGCCGTTGTCGCCGTCAAAACGGGCAAGGGTGAGGTCGCCGTGCTTGGCCTCGGCCGTCAGCGCGCCGGGGTGATCGAACGCCAGCGGGTAGGTGAGCTTGGGCTTGACGGCCGCACAGCTGCAGGGCCAGGGGCCACAGTGCTGCAGCAGCTCGCCGTTCTCGTTGTCGGGATGACGCACGGTCCAGTCGGCGAACATGCCGCGGTGACGGCCCAGATCGGCAGCCTCGACCATCAGCGCGGTGATGGCGCCGTGGATATCTGTCTCGCACACGACGGGGATACCCATCTCGTTAAGGATGGCGTTGGCGGCGCAGGGCATAATGCCCAACTCGTCCTGCAGGGCGTTCCAGCACTGGATGGCACCGGCGTTGCAACCGTACTTCTCGACCAAGCGCTTCATGGCGATGGCAAGACCGGCCACAGCGGGGACCTTATCCTCGGGGATGCAGATCTCAAAGCTGTCGGCAATGTGGGCGAGCATGGCTGCCATGGCCTGCTCGTCGGCCTGGGCGTCGCGCACGGCCTGGACAAGCTCGGTCATGGGGATGGGCGAAAGCTGGATGTTGAACTTCTCGAGCAGCTCGCCCTCGTTGCACATGGTCGACCAGAAGTCGAACGGACGGGTGGCCATCTGCAGAATACGGGTGTGCTTGAAGGTCTTGACCACGTTGCACACGGCCAAAAAGTCCCAGACGCCGCGCTCGAACTCGGGATCGGTCAGGCGGCAGTTGGTCATGTAGGTGAAGGGCACCTGGAAGCGGCGCAGGACCTTGCCGGTGGCGAACAGGCCGCACTGGCTATCGCGCAGGCGGGTGCCGTCGGGCTCGGGGCGCTCGTCGCGCGGACCCCACAGCAGCACGGGCAGACCGAGCTCGCGGGCAAGGCGGGCGCAAACGTACTCGGTACCAAAGTTGGCGTGGCACAGCATGATGCCATCGACGCCCTCGGCGCGGAACTTCTCGACGATAGGCGCGATATGGCTGTCGTCGAACAGCAGGCCCTCGTCGTTGATGTCGTCGATATCCACGATGTCGACGCCGATCTCGCGCAGGCGATCAGCCGTAAGGCCGCGATACTTGATCGCGTCCGGCGCGCTAAAGATGCTGCGGCGCGTGGGCACGAAACCGAGCTTGATCTTATCCATGTACGTCCTCCCCTAATCACATGTTCAGTAAACAGACGCATGTTTCGTTTTGTTCTGTTTACTAAATGTTTTACTCTTTTGTTTAGTAGTTTAGCGCGAAAGTCCCGTAAACGGTAGAGAAATCAGCCTAAACGGTATGTAAACAATCTGAACATACAAGGGCAACAAAAAGAGGGCCCCGTAGGACCCTCTCTCTTGGTAGCGTCATATATGGTTGCCTTTGGCGGACTTTTCCGCTCTGAGGTCTGGCGCCGTTCTGCCTAGATTTCGCGCACGCTCTGGCGCTCGACAAAATAGGTCGATACGGCCGTTTTGCAGGTATAGCTCTTGGGATTGCGGATGTTGCCCACCAGGCGGCGCACCGCGATCTCGCCCACCTCGTGCTTGGGAACGTGCACCGTGGTGAGCGGCGGGTTGGAGAAGGCACCCAGAGATAGGTCGTCAAAGCCGATGATCGAGACATCGTCGGGCACACGTATGCCGTGCTCGTTGAGCGCGCGCATGGCACCCACGGCGAGCACGTCGTTCTCGGCAAAGAAAGCCGTCGGCAGGTCGTCGTGCGAAACGCTGTCGAGCCACACGCCCATGTCGCGATAGGCACCCTCGAGCGTGGTGCCCAACGTGACACGCCATGCCGGATTGGCCTCGAGGCCCGCGTCCTCAAGCGCTTGGCGATAGCCGCGCTCGCGATCCTTAAAGTTGCGAATACGAAGGTCGCCCGCCAGATAGCCGATCTGCTTGTGGCCTTTCTCGATAAGGTAGTCCACGGCGCGCAGCACCGAATCGGTGTTGGCAATGACCACGGCGTCGAAATACTGGCGATCGCTCCAGCCATCGAGCACAATCAGGTGGGCGGCGGCGTTAGCGAACAGGGCGTAGTCCTCCTCGCCCAACTCCGTACCCATTAGCACAATGGCGGCGGACGGATCGGCGATCAGGCCCTCGACCTGCGGGCGCACGGCGTCCAGGTCGCTAAAGTCGAGCGAGACAAAGCTCGTGCTCATGCCGTGGCGACGCGCCTGACGCTCCACGCCCTCAATAACCGCGGGATGGAAGGTGCTCTCGTCCAGGATGGCACCCGTCTTGCGCGCAAGCACGAACTGGATACTCTCGAGCTGCGTCGACTGCTGGTATCCGAGCGATTGTGCGCACTCCAGGATGACCTTGGCGGTCTCCTCGCTCACGCTGCGCTTGCGGTTGAGCGCGTTGGACACGGTCGCAGGCGAAAAACCGGTGATGCGGCTGATCTCGCGAACACTTGCTTTAGCCATTGTTCCCCCTAGTAACGGTCGCGGTCGAGCATCGTGGCCTGACCGCCCCGTGACTCGATAACTAAACGACCGCAAATTCAATCTAAACATAATAGTAAATGGTTAATAGCTAGTTTAGCCTGTTGTCAAGCAAAGTGGTGCGACTATTCCCCCAACGGGCACATTTACTCGGTAGCTAAAAAAGCCCCGTCCCAAATTGACTACATGGGGCGGGGCGTGAAAAACATTTAGCCCAGGACGCGGGCCATACGCGCCTTGAACTCGGACAGAAAGCGCGGGGCGTCGACGGTCAGCGCCACGAGTGCGCTCTTGTCGGGATCGGCCACACGGCGCTCATCGCAGATGGTGCGGCCGCGATACTCGCCAAGCAGGTCGATGCGCAAGTTACAGCCGAGCGCGCCCACGAGCGTGGGGTCAATCGCCACGGCGACGGCAAGCGGATCGTGCAGCGCGCAGCCACCCAGGTAGGAGGCGTTCATCTCGTACGAGCCAATGTAGTGTTCCACCATGCTCGCAAACGCGCAACCGGCCATGGTGCCCAAGCCCGTCCAGCCGGCAATGTCGCGACGCGTGAGCACCACGCGATGCGTCACATCCAGCCCCACCATAGTGAGCTTGCGGCCCGAACGCAGCACGGCATCGGCCGCCTCGGGATCACTTGCCATGTTGGCCTCGGCGCCCGCGCTCACGTTTCCGGGCACGGTGAGCGCACCGCCCATCACGACCACGCGACCGATAGACATCATCGCCGCCGCATCGCGCTCCAAGGCAAGTGCCAGGTTGGAGAGCGGGCCGGTCGCAACGTAGACCAGATTGGGACCATAGGTGCGCGCAGCATCAATCAGGTAATCGACCGCCGCGTTACCGTCGGCCGACGTCGCCCCCACCGGCTCGTACGGCGACGCGGGCACGCTCGCCCCGCCAATGCCGTTCTTGCCGTGAATGAGCGTGGTGGACGCCGGCGGTGTATAGGGCTCAGTCGCCTTAATGGGACGATCGGCGCCCAGGTACACCGGCACCTCGGGACGACCCAACAGGTCGAGCACCGCCAGGCAGTTGTGCGCCGATTGCTCGACGCGCACGTTGCCAAAGCACGTGGTGATGCCGACGAGCTCCACCTCGGGGCTTGCGATGGCATAGGCGAGCGCCATCGCATCGTCCACACCCATATCCAGATCAAGGATCAGCTTCTTGGTTGCCATTGTTCTACTCCGCTTCTCCGCCTTGTACTAAATCGTCCGACCCAAACTTGTGCTCGACTTCCGCACGCGTGGGAATTGATTGCTGAGCGCCCAGGCGCGACACCGTCACCGCCGAGGCGCGAGCACCCGCGGCCATGCACTCAAAGAGCGGCAGACCCTCCAGACGAGCTGCAGCAAGCGCACCAATAAACGTATCGCCCGCGGCCGTCGTATCGACCACCGCGCTCGAAAGCGCCGGCATGCGCAGCGGCTCACCGCCGTCGCCGAGCGCAACCGAGCCGGCGCCGCCCAGCGTGATGACCGCGGCGCCGGCGCCCTTATCGAGCAGCGCATTGAGCGCGGCGACGCAGCTCGCATCATCTGTGGGCAGAATGCCCGTCAGCACCTGGCACTCGGTCTCGTTGGGGCAGACCAGGTCGACCGCAGGCCACGCTCCTGCCGGCAGGTCGCAGGCGGGCGCCGGGTTAAAGATCGTATAGAACCCCAGCTCGTGAGCGCAAGAAAGCGCCGCGGCCGTCGCCGCAAGGTCACATTCGCCCTGGGCAATAAAGACGCTTCCGGCAGCCGGGGCAATCTCGCTGGCATCGCCGTCGAGCTCGTCGGCCACCAAGCGCCTCAGTGCGCGGGCAACGTCCTCGCCCGCAAGCGCATGGTTGGCGCCCGGCGACAGCACGATGCGGTTGTCGCTCTCGCAGCGAATGATAGTCGCGGTACCGGTCTCCACGTCATCGCGACGCGCCACGAACTCAACGCCCACGCCGGCATCCTGGAGCCCTGCCACGAGCGCATCGCCAAAGGTATCGCGCCCAACAGCGCCGATCATGCACGTGCGCGCACCCATGCGCGCGGCGGCAACGGCCTGGTTAGCGCCCTTGCCACCGGCGTTGGTGATAAACCCGCTGCCGCCGACGGTCTCGCCCGCACGCGGTATGCGCTCGCACGCCACCGAAAGGTCCATGTTCATACTGCCGAACACCGCAACGATGCCGCGATCTGCCATGGAAACCTCCTCATCTGCGGGCCTTATGCCCACCGTCGGCCGTCGATCGTGCACTCTCGCACCCCCTATAACTTTAGTTCACTTTGATGTGGACGCGCGCTTGAGCTTGCGCCAGCAGCAAGCATTCACAGGAGCAGGCAGTTACAATGAAGGCGTGCTGATTATTCTCGTCATTGGATGATGTTTTATGGAACAATTCTCGCAATCGGGCTCGCGCGGTCGACGCCGCACGGGCAACGAGCCGGCGCCGCACGAACGCGTGAAGGGCGAGCGCCGTGCCAACGAGCCGCGACGCACCGCGAGCCCCCATCGCGCTTCTGCCAACAACGCGGGCCGCGCCAACACTCCCGCCGCGGAGCAGACGCCTGCTCGCCCCAAGTCCCGCTACATCCCTGCCCTTGACGGCCTGCGCACGCTTGCCGTCGTCGCGGTGGTGCTCTATCACCTCAACCTCACGTGGGCTCAGGGCGGCCTGCTTGGCGTCACGATCTTCTTTGTGCTTTCGGGCTATCTGATCACGCGCTTGCTGCTCAACGAAGTCGCTAAGACCGGTCGCATCGACCTTAAGAGCTTCTGGATTCGCCGCATCCGTCGCCTGGTCCCCGCCGTGGTAACGGTAGTGTTCGTGACCTGCGCGCTGTGCACCATCTTTAACCACGTGATGCTCACCAAGATGCGTCCCGACATTCTGCCGTCGCTGCTGTTCTTTAACAACTGGTGGCAGATTATGCAGGACGTCTCGTACTTCAATGCTCTGGGCGATCCCTCGCCGCTTACGCACTTTTGGTCGCTCGCCATCGAGGAACAGTTCTACCTGGTTTGGCCCCCGCTGCTGCTCGCTATGGTATCCATGCACATGAGCAAGCCCAACACGCGCCGCATGGTTCTGGGCCTGGCTGCTGTCTCCGCCATCGCCATGATGGTGCTCTATAACCCCGCCGCCGACCCCAGCCGCGTGTACTACGGCACCGACACCCGCGTCTTCTCGCTGCTGCTGGGCGCCTGGATGGCCTTTATCCCCGATCGCGACCTGGCGCCGGTGCGTCTCGCTCATCGTTTGGGGCTCAATCGCCTGGCTGGCGCCGCCAAGCACGGCAAGAACGCCGAGGGCAAGCCTGGCGAGAAGGCCGACAACGCAGCCGAGACCGTCCCGGCACAGCCGAGCGCCCTCGTGCGCTTTTGGTCCTCGCCCGCATCCATCGATGTGTTGGGCGTCGTGGGTCTGGTTGGCCTTGCCGCCATGGTCGCGCTCACCAACGGCTACACCGCGTTCCAGTATCGCGGCGGCACGCTGCTATGCTCCATCCTCACGCTCATGGTCATCGCGGCCTGCGTGCAGCCCCAGGGAATGGTTGCCCGCGCACTGTCCGCCGAGCCGCTCGTGTGGGTTGGCAAGCGCTCGTACAGCATCTACCTGTGGCACTATCCGCTACTGTTGCTCATGAACCCGGTCGCCAACATCAACGATACGCCGTGGTGGCAGTACATTTTGCAGGCGTTGTTGGTGGTCGCCGTAGCCGAATGTTCATATCGCTTTATCGAGACGCCGTTTAGAAAGGGCGCCTTTGGGCGCACCGTATCCGAGTTCCGCAACGGCACCACCGCGCCCGCCAACTGGGTGCGCGCGCACGTCCTTGTCTGCGCAGCCTGCGCTGTCGTGTTGGTCGTTGCACTGGGCGGCCTGATCTTTGTGCCGGAGACCTCCGCACTGAGCGGTGAGGGCGCCGAAGTCCTCAACAAGGAAGCCAAAAACACCGCGCCCACAGACCAACAGGCGGCCGACGACACCGACAAGGACAACGACGGCTTCCCCGATGGCTCCTACGACCTGTTGATGATCGGTGACTCCGTGTCGCTGCGCGCCGTTGATTCCTTTGACGGCGTGTTCCCGCACAGCCATATCGATGCCGAAAAGGGCCGCCAGTTTGATGCGGGCCGCGCGACATTTGAGGGCTATCTCCAACAGAACCTTGCCGGCAAGATCGTGGTCTTTGCACTGGGCACCAACGGCTTGGTAACCGACGACCAGATCGACGCCATCATGACCGATGCAGGAGATAAGCGTATTGTGGTGTTTGTGAACACGCGCAGCCCGCAGCCGTGGGTTGGCTCTACCAACCAGGCCATCGCCAACGCTGCTACGCGCTACAAGAACGTGCGCGTTATCGACTGGTACGGATACAGTGCCAATCGCAACGACCTGTTCGATGGCGATGGCACGCACCTGTCGACCACTGGCGTGACTGAGTACCTCAACTTGATCCACGATGCAGTCAAGAAGGACCTGCCCGTGCATCCCGAGGATCACGTCAACGATCCGCAGCCGGCGGCCGTCAAGTCTGCCACCGACGCGCTCGTCAATGCGCTCGCTCTCAAGCCGCACAAGCTGGGCACCGACAAGTAACCTGCAACGCAAACTTCCCACATCCGGAGGGGGTGTCTGCCACGGCAGACACCCCCTCCGGCAGTTAGGGACGTTCCTTATGTGCTGGCACCTAGGGACACTCCTGACACAGCCGAGGAACGCCCTCCTTGCGACCGAATTCTGGACGCCTCGCCACCCCGAGCGTTGTTTCCAAGCCCACACCCGCAGCAAACAACCCAAAATCACTCTTTTCGAGCCGACTCCAAGAGGTCATGGACAAAAAGGGGCAAATATGAGTACTGTTACCATTTTAGTAGCAGGCAAAACCACCCAAAATGACGTCCGAGCGACCCCTACAACCCCCTAAAGCAGCCAACCTGACTGGTTTAAGACATATTGGAGCCAATTTTAATGAACATACTATCGGCTATGTCCATTATCTTCTTGGATGTAAATGCTATTCACTTAGCAACAGTACTCATATTTGGCATTTTTTGTCCACTGCCATATAACTAACCCCCCATAGCGGGCAAAAAAGAGGCCGCGGCCCATGGCAGCGGCCGCTCGAAACCCAAAAGAGGCGCTAAGCGCTGTAACCCATCGCCTGCAGAACAAACATGACGACCGTCAGCACCGAAATCACACCGATAGTCGCCCAAGTGAGCACATTCCACACGCGGCCGTTGCGGTTAGTGCCCATAATGTGACGGTCAGCGGCAATAACCACCTGGAACACCAGAACCACGGGCAGCAGCACGCCATTGATGACCTGCGAGGTCATCATAATCTGGAACAGATCGACGCCGGGCATAAGCACCAGCACGGCAGAGATGCCGATGATGGCCGTAATGATGCCGCGATAGACCGGGGCCTCGTCCCAGCTGCGATCGGCACCGCGCTCCCAGCCAAATGCCTCGCAGATAGCGCTCGACGTAACGCCCGGCAGCACGCAGGCAGCCAAGAAACTCGCCGCGACCAGGCCCGAGGCAAACAGTACCGTAGACCACTGACCCGCAATAGGCTCCAGCGCGCGGGCAGCATCGGCAGCATCGCTAATCTGAATACCCGCCGGGAACAGCACCGTACCGGTCGTAATGATAATAAAGCCGGCAATGACATCAGCGGCAAGCGAGCCGCTCACGGTATCGATGCGCTGCAGCACGATATCGTCCTCGCCCGCGTTCTTATCGACCACGTTGTTCTGCGCCAAGAAAATCATCCACGGCGCGATGGTGGTACCGATCGTTGCGACCACGAGCGACACGTAGCTGGGGTCATTTTGAATGTTAGGCACGACCAGGTCGACCGCGACCTCACCCCAGTTGGGGCCAGCCATAAACGCGGCGACGATATAGGTCACGAACACGCAGCTCACCAGCAGTAGAATCTTCTCGATGCGCTGGAAACTACCCGACATGGTAAGCATCCATACCAGCAGCGCCACCAACGGCACCGAGATGCTCGCCGGCACGCCAAAGAGAGCAAGACCGCTGGCGATGCCCGCAAACTCCGAAATGGTCACAGCCGTGTTGGCGATCAACAGCGCCGCCATAGCAAGTACACTCTTGCGCACGCCAAAGCGCTCGCGAATGAGCGATGCCAGGCCCTTACCCGTGACGCAGCCGCAGCGCGCCGCGGTCTCCTGCGTCACGATGAGCAGCACAGTCATGACGGGAAGCATCCAGAGCATCTTGTAGCCATAGCTGGCGCCCGCACTGGAATACGTTGCAATGCCGCCGGCGTCATTGCCCGAAAGCGCCGCCAGCAGACCGGGACCCATAGCGCCAAAGATGGCCGCGATGGTCAGCTTTTGCTTGGTGCCCGACTTTTGCTTGGTATTTTGCACGCGACCACCTAACCCATGACTGACATGGCGAGCAGCACCGCGGCGATGCAATACGCCACACACGAGATCATGACGGCAATGACGTTCATGGCGGTGCCCGACGTGTTGAGGTCATGCTCGTCACGCCAGAACAGCACCATCAGGTAAATCACGGCGCTCATGTTGCCAACCAGGCAAATGATGGCAGCGATATTAAAGCACCCGGTAAAGAGTTGCTCCTCAAACATGGGCGCATCGGGGAACGCGGCGGTGCGCACCAGCTGGGCGCACAGGTAGGTCACGAGTGACAGAATCAGGCCCATGCCCGTGCTCTGGAAGAAGAATCCCAGATACGGCTTGGGCTCGTCGTCGTGACCGTCATACTCCAGGAAGTAGTTCTTGACGAACGACACCATGCGCGAGGCCGCCAGCAGCACGAGCGGCATGGCGCACATGGGGAACACCACCAGATGCGCGGAGCCGAGCGCCGTTCCCAGCACGGTCGCCATGATGCACGACGCGATGCCCCATACAACAACCCAGTACTGGCGATGCACGAACCAGCTGAGCACGTTCGTCGAGTCGTCGGACGCGCTGTCACCCGAGCCGACACCAGCGATCTGCAGGTCCTCCTGATGCTCCTCGGCGATAACGTCCATGGCGTCGTCGAAGGTTACGATACCCAGGATGTGGCGGTTCTCGTCGCAGACGGGGATAGCGACCAGGTCATACTTGGTCATCTCGTCCGTTACGTCTTCCTGGTCCTCGTCGGGCGACACGTAGACCAGGTCGCGATAGGCCAGCTGACCCAGCGTGGCGTCGCGATCGGCTACGATCAGCGTTCGCAGCGAAAGCACACCGGTCAGCATGCCGCTCGGATCCTCGGTATAGACGTAGTAGACGCTCTCGAAGTCCTCGTCGAGCTCGCGAATCGCCTCGATGGCGTCACCGACCGTTGCCGTGGCAGGCAGGGAGACAAACTCCGAGGTCATGATGCGGCCGGCGGTGTTGTCCTCATACCCCAGCAGGTTACGAATCGCCTTCTCCTCCTTGACGCCCATCAGGCGCAGGAGCTTCTCGGCCTTCTCGTAATCAAGCTCGTCGATCAGGTCGGCAGCGTCGTCCGGGTCCATCATGGCCAGCATCGACGATGCGTCCGTGTCGGACAGGCCCTCGAGCATCTCGGTCATAAGCTCGTCGTCATCGAACTCCGAGATAGCTTCGGCTGCCTGGGCGGTATCGAGCTGCGCAAACACCTGCGCACGTAGGCGCGGGTCGAGCTGCTCGATAATGTCGGCGATGTCGGCAGGGTGCAGCTCGCCGAGCGTCTTGTGCGACACCGAGAGTTGGATGTTTTTAGTCGAGCGGTCGAGCAGGTCCATGTAGGACCAAGCGATGATGTCCTCGCTGAGCGGCTTGCCCAGGTGCTTCATAAAGCCCTCGACGACGTGCTCGAGTGCGGGGCTGATCGCGCGCAGCAGACCGCGGGCACCGACCTCGGCACCCAACAGGCGCAGCTGGTTTTCGCCCGACATGGAAAACTTGATGTCGTTGACGCGCACGACCTTCATGCCCTGCGTGTCGACGATCTGCTTATTGAGCACGTCGCGCGCCAGCAGGAGCTCGGTCGGCTGCAGGTACGAGAAGCGAATATTGGTGGCAGACGTGTTGAGATACACGCCCGTCTCGTCGATACGGTCGACCCATTTGCGCCAGCTGATCATAAACGGCGTCTTGCCGGGGCCGCGGAACGCGAGCGACGTCACGTGCGGAAAAACTTCGCCGGTTGCAATGCCAAAATCGTTGACCACGCCGAGCTTTTCGCCGTCGACGTCCAAGACTGGCAATTTGAGCATCTCACTCAGATAATTCAATGGTGCTCCCCATCATTATTCCTCCGGACGCGGCCGCGCGCGCGGCGTCCGGGGGCTTCTGGATATGTATACGCATGCGCGGGCGGCACGCCGCTCGACGCTTACACCCCGTGCATGCGCAAAAAGCACCTGCATGGGGTCATCGACTGTATGGTCGAGGTTTGGATTTCACCTGTAACCTTTCTCTTGACCCTCATTAACCGCAGTAACTATAGCATCAGCATCGCCCTGCGGCATCGAATTAATGCGCTGCACATTGCAGGCATACCAAACGCTGACGTATCCGTGACATAGCCATTGGGGACGTTCTTAAACGACTACCCAATGACTACTCTGTGGTGTCATCGTCCTCGGCAAGTTGGGGGAACACGGCGTCCTTGGGCATGGTGACCTTCGTCAGCGAGGTGAGCTTTTTGCTCAGCGACGTGTCCGTCTTGACCAGGTCGCTGAGCGTCACGATCTTGTAGCCGTCGGCGACAAGGCCGTCGATGATCTGCGGCAGCGCCTCGAGCGTCTGCTCGGCGCATTCGTCTCTATCGGTGAGCAGCACGATATTGCCCGGCGTCACCGAATCGAGCACCGTTGAGACCTGCTCGTCGGCACCGTTGAGCAGCCAGTCGCCCGAGTCAATATTCCACGAGACCACGGCGGAGACCAGGTCCATCGCATCAATCCAGTTTTGCTCGTCAAAGGCAGCGTAGGGAGCACGCAGCAGCATCGTCTTCACGCCGGTCGCCGACTTAATCGCATCGGTGCCTTTCGTGATCTGTTCGCGTACCGCCTCACGGTCCTGACCCTTGAGCGAATCGTCGCTGTAGCTGTTGGATCCGATCTCGCACCCGGCATCGACAATCGCCTTGGCCGTGGCAGGCGAGGCCTCGGCTGCATCGCCCGAAAGGAAGAACGTCGCGGTGACGCCCTTTTCCTTGAGCACCTGCAAGATCTGCTTGGTAGCGCCGCTCGGACCCTCGTCAAACGTCAGCGCCACGTACTTTTCGTTGCCCTTGGGCGCCACACTGGCGCACGCAACGACGCAATCGGTGGCGGGCACAACCTCGCCGCGGTCCTGTGTCTTGCCCGACTGCTCACCAACCCACACCTCGGAGCGGCCCTGAACGCCCCACGTCTGCACATACTCGATAGCACCCGTGCCCTCGACCTTGAGCTTGGGCTCGATAACCGTAGCCTGAACCTCATGCTTCTCGTAGGTGTTACGGCCATCCTTGACCGTCACCTTCTCGCCACCCTCAAGTTCGCGGCTATCCCATTTGCCCTGTTTTATGCGCTTGCCGTCCACCTTAACCGACAGCTTTTCGCCGCCATGGCGCTTGAGCACGCTGTCATCGACGGCCAGCAGGTCGCCTGCGTCGTAGGTGTCAGTCAACTCCTGGTCGTCGATGAGATTCTGCAGCGTAGAGCCCACGCGCACCGCGGTCTTCTCGCCGTTGAGCTCCACGTCCACGCTGCGGTTGACGTAGCCCACGACGGCAGCGATAAACAGTACGAGTGCGCAACCCACGGCGATGAGCGCATAGGGCAGACGGGACGGTCGGCGCGGCGAGCGCCCGTTGCCGATGCGCGCGCTGCGGTCGCTAAACCCGCGGCTATGGTTGAGGTACATCGCGCCGGGCTTACGGCGACGGCGGCGCTGACCGCTGGGCAGCTGCCCCAGGTCGCGGCGCGCCGTCGGACGCGCACCCGAACGCCCGTTTAAGTTGGATCCGTTTTGGCGCATGTGCCCTCCCCCATAAACACAGCAAGCCGGAGCAACAGGTCTCCGGCTTGCCTCCCATCATTTGGTACGTCGCTATTTTGTAGCTTTTGACGAGCCTCCGCTCGCCTTTTGGTATTCGTCCTTAAAGGCCTTGAACATACCGCGCGTCTTGCCGAGCTGCTTGCCCAGTGCGCGGCTGCCCTTGTCCACGGCGACCGATCCCTTGTCGTCGAGCACCTTGGCGCCCTTTTTGACCTTGTCGCCCACCACGACGCTGGCCTCGGCGGCCTTGGCGGCCGCACCGCCCGAATACCCAAGCGACTTGACCTCGTCCGAGACGACCATCGCGCCGTTCTCGTAGCCGCGTAGCATCGTCGGCGGCACCTGCGTGTCACCAACCAAAACACTCGAAGCAGCACCGGCGGTCACATAGAATGCCTGCACGATGCCCGAGCGCGGCTTGAACTCGACGTCCGAGCAATAGCCCACGACGTCGCCCGATTCCGTGCGCACGTCCATACCGACCCAGATGATGCAATCGTCCAGGTTGATGTCGAGGCGCTTGGCGGCGGCGGCATCGTACGTGTCCTTGACGTCATCGACCGCAATGGCGCCCTCGTAGACACCAATGGCGTCGAGCGCTACGAATCGGTCGGGACGCTCGATCATGCCCGCGATATCGGACTGGCGGACCATAAAGCCGACCACGCGCGTACCGCCCGGGGTAAAGACCGGAAAGTGAATCTTTCCGAGCTTTTTAGGGCTGCGCGGCGTGCCGTCCTTTTTGGTGCGCTTGTCCTCGGTAGGCTTGCGATAGATCTTGGCGCCGACAAAATCCCCGGCGCGCATTATGCCTCGGTCGAGGGCTCCGCAGCCTCGGCATCAGCCTCGACGGCGTTCTCGACCACGACGTCGGCGGCAGGCGTCACGTTGCCGCCCGAAATGGCGTCGTTGAGCTGCTCGCGCAGCTGGTCCATGCGCTCGCGGGCCAGGTCGACCTTGGCGCGCAGGTCGTCGGTCTTGGCGTCGACCATCGGGCCAAAGTCATTCACCGCGGCACGGGCCTCCTCGGCGCTGTGCTCGTAGGTGTCGCGCATATTGTCCCAGGCGTCGTTGGCGATATCGGCAGCCATGGCGCGGGTTTCGGCGCCCGAGCGCGGGGCCAGAGCAACGCCGATAATAGCGCCGGCAGCGGCACCAAAAAGTGCGCCGGAGACAAAGCTGAAAGTCTTACCCATGATCATTCCTCTCCTGCGGGCACGTCGGTGCCCACCGTTTGAATGCTGTCCATTATACCCGCAGCGCATCACTTGCCGCTCCGCTCATCTGCGTACGGCAAAGGCGCAGGTACGTGATGGTGATAAACGCGTAGGCCTACTCCTGAGGCATAGCCGGCATGGCCACCGTGGCACCCGGGTCCTCGCCGGCGCCGTCCACGAGCGGCAGGCCGCCCTCATGCGCAGGTCCCGCCGGAACCGTCGCCGCACCGCCAAAGACGGCAGCGGAGGCCTCGTGGTTCTCGGCAACCGCGCCCTCGGTATCAATCGCCACCTGGGGCTCGTCGTCAAAGTTGGGGACGCCCTGGGGCTCCGCGGGCTCGGCCTCGGCAGACGCCTCGGCAACGGGCTCGGCGTCGGCGTCGGCAGGAGCGTCGTGCTCGGGCGCATCCTCGGCCACGTCCTCGCCGTTCGCAGCGGCAACGGCCTCGTGCGGGTCCTTGCCCTCGGCCTCGGCGCGCATGCCCAGCACCAGGTTGCGCAGGCCCGCGACCGTGCCTTCCACGTCGGGGGCAGGCTGGTCGGCGTGCAGGTACGCCCAGTCCATCATAAAGGTGGCCGACGACAGCGCACCGATGGCCAGTGCGTCGTCGGGACACGAAAGCTCAACCTCAAAGACACGCTCGTCATGCTCGCTTACGCGCGTGCGGCCGCACGAAATGCTACCGGCAAGACCGGTCTCGTTCATGAGCTCGACCGTCACGTGCTCCAGCAGGTGGCAGAGCTCGGTCTGACCCATGCAGTCCTGGAACTCGCGGCCGGAATCGCCCAGGCACAGGTGCTTGGCAATCGCGGGCACCAGGTAGTACACGCGCGCCGTGGCCTCGATGTCCTCCGAGGTCATGAGCGGCATGCCGGGGTTCACCAGCACATGCGCGCAGATCTTGTCCTCACTGACGGTGACCTTAAGGATGTTGAACAGGCCTGCCATAACTCTCCCCTACTCTTCCTTGTCCTACTCGTCGCCGTCGTGCGGATTCGCGGAACCCGCACCCGACGTCGTCGGCTCGTCTACCGAAGACTCGGAATCCTTCTTATCGGTTTCGGCCGGAGCGATCACGCGAATGAGCGAGATGCGCTGGCCACGCATCGACTGCACTTTAAACTTGTACCCCGCGACCTCAAACACCTCTCCGATGTCGGGCACCGAGTCGCAAAGCTCCAAAATCCAGCCGGCGATGGTCTCATAATCATCGCTTTCCTCGAGCGGCCAACCAAGCTCAATCGCGTCATCGCACGAAAAACGCCCATCGACGAGCCACTCGCGGCGCGAAAGGCGCGTGAGGTACTTGTTGTCGGGGTCGAACTCGTCCTCGATCTCGCCCACGATCTCCTCGACGATGTCCTCGATGGTGATGATGCCGGCCGTGCCGCCGTACTCATCCACGACGACCACGATCTGGTCGTGCGAGGTCTGCATCTCGGACAGCAGCGGCAGGATGTCCTTAGTGTCGGGCACAAAGGTGGCGTCGCGCAAAAAGCCGGCGATGGGCTGGTCGCCCTTGCCGTCGAGCGCGGGCTGGATCAGGTCCTTGATGTGCGCGATGCCGGCGACGTTGTCGGGATCCTCGTGATAGACGGGGATGCGGCTGAAGCCGGTCTGGCGCATGGTAGACAGCACGTCGGCGACCGTCTCGTCGTCCTCGCACATGGTGGTGTCCACGCGCGGCACCATGACCTCGCGGGCAACGGTGTCGCCCAGGTCAAAGATCTCGTGGATCATACGCTTTTCCTCGTCGAGCAGGTCGTCCTGCTCCGAGACCATGTACTTGATCTCTTCTTCCGAGACGTTCTGCCGGTCGTCGGCACTCTTGATGCGCAGAATGCGGGCCAGGCCATCGGAGCAAGCGCCAGTCAGCCACACGAGCGGACGGGCGATCTTTTGGAAAAACGACAACGGTCCCACGACCTGCTTGGACACGCCCTCGGCATTGGCCAGGCCGATGCGCTTGGGGACGAGCTCGCCGATCACGATGGACACGAAGGCGACCGCGACGGTAATGATGACCGGCGCCAGGCCGCGCGCGATGGCGGAGAGCGGCGCGATGCCAAAGCTCATGAGCCACGTGGCGAGCGGGTCGGACAGGCTCGTCGAGGCAACGGCGGACGAGGCGAAGCCCACGAGCGTGATGGCGACCTGGATGGTGGCGAGCAGCTGGTCGGAGTCGGCAGCCAGCTTAATGGCACGCTCGGCGCGCTTGTCGCCTTCCTCGGCCTCATGCTCCAGCACGGCGCGCTTGGCCGTGGTGAGCGCCATCTCGGACATAGAGAAGTAGCCGTTGATGAGGGTCAAAACGAGGGTAGTGATAAGGGAGATGGTTATGTCCATCGGGAGTTTCTCGAACCTCCAAGATTCGGGACGTTGGGTAGTAAGCGTAGGTGACGGATAGGGCAATTGCGCCGGTCGCCCGTGCGAGCGGGGCCGTGGGCGCGGTCGCTAGATTACGAAGAGGATCACCGCCATGAACTGGAAGATGCTGCCGGCGAGCACCCACAAGTGGAAAACACTGTGCAGATAGCGCACGTTTTTGGCGATATAGAACGGCACGCCCGCGGTGTAGCACACGCCGCCGACGGCGAGTAGGGCAAGTGCCACGGGGTTGAGCAGCGCCACAAGTTCGGGCAGCTTAAAGACAACGAGCCAGCCCATCAGCAGGTAGACCAGGCCGCTTACCCAGTGCGGTTGACGCTCGCGCATAAAGCACTCGAGGGCGATGCCGATAATGGCGATGGCCCATACGGCAAAGAACAGCACAGCGCCGCCGTCGTTTGCGAGCGTGATGAGGCAAAACGGCGTATAGCTGCCGGCTATGAGCAGGTAGATGCAGCTGTGGTCGATGATGCGGAACACGCGCTTGGCGCGCGCGGGTTGAATCGCATGGTAGAGCGTGGAGGCTAGGTACTCGAGGATGATGCTGACGCCATAGACAATTGCCGCGGCCATGTGGGCCGGGCCACCGCCGCGCAGTGCAGCGAATACGATCAGGAGCACCAGACCCGCGATACCCAGCAAGCAGCCGACACCATGGGTGACGGAGTTCATGATCTCCTCGCCCACCGTGTAGTGCGGAACGGCCGCGATCTTGGGTCGCGGCTTGGAACTGTCGCTCGAATCGGACATGCCGGTTACATCCTCCAATGTAAAGAGTTCTCAACACTATATCAAAGCGTCTGGGTACGTGCGAAATTTGCACCATACGTGACCCTTTGTTTACCCATTCTTTGCTTGTTGACGCATCAACGGCGAACATCCATAATGCGCTTGTTTTAAATGTTGATGTATTAACATCTTATAGGAGAATACCGCATGGCTCAAAACGAACATTCCCATCGAAAGCTCAAGATAGCCGGCATCGTTGCACTGGTTGTTGTCATTGTGCTGCTCGGATTTGCCGGCAACTTTCTGTTTGACTTCGCGCTGAATCCCCGCGCGCCATACACCATGAAGATGATGCAGGACGGCAAGGACGACAAAGAAAGTGAGCAGCCGGATGCCGAGGGAACCGAGGCGCGGGCATGGTTTAAAGAGAACCGCGAGAGCAGCAGCCTCACCGCAGATGACGGAACCGAGCTCTCCGCTTGGTATTTTGCCGCCCCAGAGAGCACGCACAATTACGCTATCTGCCTACACGGATACACCGATGAGCCCATCGGTATGGCCCGATACGCCAAACGATTCCATGACCGCGGCATGAACGTGCTCGCGCCTGCCGCCCGTGCCCACGAGCGCTCCGGCGGCGACTATATCGGCATGGGCTGGCCCGAGCGGCTCGATGTCGTTGCATGGATTGGGCGGATCGTTCAGGCTGACCCCGAGGCGCGCATCCTGGTCTTTGGCGAGTCGATGGGTGCGGCAACCGCCATGGACGTCGCGGGGGAATCTTTGCCGTCCAACGTGAAATGCATTATCGAGGACTGTGGTTATACGAGTGTTTGGGACGAGTTTTCTCTGCAGCTCAAGGACGTGTTCGGGCTGCCCAGCTTTCCCTTGCTCGATGTAGCAAACTTGGTGTGCAACGTGCGCGCGGGCTACGACTTTCATAAGGCGAGCAGTGTGGAGCAGCTTAAACACGCGACGGTCCCCATGCTCTTTATCCATGGCGATCAAGATACCTTTGTGCCGTACAGTATGCTCGACCAAAACTACGACGCGTGCGCCAGCAAGGTCAAGCAAAAGCTCACCATCCATGGCGCCACCCACGCCAAGAGTGCGCAAGTTGACCCCGAGCTCTACTGGAATACGGTCGACGACTTCCTCGACGAGAATTTTTAGGCAAATAGTACGGTTTACTGATCTATCTGACGCCCTAGCACTTCCGAAAAGCCGCCCGCGAGCTTTGTGCTCGCGGGCGGCTTTTGCTTGAATTAAGCCACGAATGCGCTTGATATGTCCAATAACTAGGTGCTATTTGACCTCGATGAGCTCGTACTTGCTCGTGCCCAGGCCGATCTTCTCGGCATGCGCGATGCACGCGCGCCAGTCGGTGTCGGGATGCGTGATGCAGAAGGGATCCTTGGCCTGCTCGCCCTCCAGATGCTCGTGATTATGCTCCATCTTGGCCGCGCTGTCGGTAAGCTCGGTGTTAGGCAGCGGCTCGGATGCCAGGACGGCATCGGCACAGGCCTGATCGATGGCGACCGGGTCGAAGCTCGCGAACATGCCGATATCGTTGACGATAGGCGTGTCGTTTTCGGGATGGCAGTCGCAGTTGGGGCTGATATCCATGGCAAGCGAGATGTGGAAGCTCGGGCGGCCGTCGACGACGGCTTTGGTGTACTCGGCGATCTTGTAGTTGAGTACGTCGGCCGCGGCATCATAGTCGGGCTTGATGCAGTCCTGGTTGCACGCCGCAATGCAGCGTCCGCAGCCCACGCAGCGATCGTGGTCGATGGCAGCCACGTGAACCGTGCGAGTGCTGCCGTTGGCAAGCTCGCGCTCACGCGTACCGTCAAACGTGATGGCGCTGTGCGCGCATATCTTCTCGCAGGCACGGCAGCCAACGCAGTTGGTGGTATCGACGCTCGGCTTGCCAGCGGCGTGCTGCTCCATCTTGCCGGCACGGCTACCGCCGCCCATACCCAGGTTCTTCATGGCACCGCCAAAGCCGGCCTGCTCATGGCCCTTAAAGTGGGTGAGGCTAATCACGATGTCGGCATCCATGAGTGCCTGGCCGATCTTTGCCTCGCGCACGTACTCGCCGCCCTCGACCGGGACGAGCGCCTCGTCGGTGCCCTTGAGGCCGTCGGCGATGATGATCTGGCAGCCCGTGGCGTACGGGGTAAAGCCGTTCTGGTAGGCGGTGTCGATGTGCTCGAGCGCATTTTTGCGGCTACCCACATAGAGCGTGTTGCAGTCGGTGAGGAAGGGCTTGCCGCCCAGCTCCTTCACGACATCCGCGACGGCGCGGGCGTAGTTGGGGCGCAAAAAGCTCAGGTTGCCCAGCTCGCCAAAGTGAATCTTGATGGCGACAAACTTGTTCTCGAAGTCGATCTGCTCAATGCCGGCGCGGCGAATGAGGCGCTTGAGTTTGTCGAGCTGGCTCTCGCGAGCATGCGTGCGCAGGTTGGTAAAGTACACCTTAGCGGGTGCTGTGGGTGCAGTTGCGGTCATAGTTATATCCCCTCGGTCTATATGGCGTTACAGACATAGAGGATGGTACCCGTTGAAGTAGGGTCGAAGTCAAGCGCAACGCCGAGTCGTTAGGCACTCATTGGGGACAGACTTAAATGAGTGCTTGCCGCCCGGCCGGCGAGCCGGCGATCCGGCAAAGACTGTCCCCAACGACTAGTCGTTTAAGAACGTCCCCAATGACTACTCCTGCACCTTGAGGGCTTCGGCCAGGCTGACGCGCTTGATAGAGCGCGTGTGTAGCAGCGCCACGACCAGGTAGGTCGCAAAGCCAATGCCGACGCATGCAGCCATGGACCAAGCGGGCACGTAGATCTCGATATTGCCGTTGTAGGCGAGCAGCATCGAGCGGAAGATGGCCGTGAGCGAGCCAATAATGACCGGCAGGCTCAGCACGAGCGACGCCGCCACGCACAGCGTGATCGAGCGGATGTACAGATGCGAGATCTCACTATCGCGATAGCCAAAGACTTTCATGTAGCTGATCGAACGGGCGCTGTGGTCGATCACCGCTTTGGTCAGCAGGTACATAAACAGCAGGAAGATAAACACCGCGAGCCCGATCATCATTCCGATCATTTTGCTCATCATGCCGATGAACTGGTCACCCACGGCGCGCATGTCGTCGGGCGTGGTGTCGCCGGCAAAGTAACGAGCATCGAGGTCGAGCTTCTCGTTGCTCACATAGCCGTTAAAGTAGGCGGCATCGTTGTCGAACAGCTCGTTAAAGTCATCGATGCTCATATAGATGTTCATGTCCGACTTGGAGCCCCAGGCACAGTCCTTGCCCGCGTACTCAAAGGAATAATGCTCGCCCTCGTACTTGTCGCTGAGCGTGACCTTCTGGCCCTCGCTCCAGCCAAACTTATCGAGCAGACCGCCGCCAAAGACGACGCGGCCATCGCCGATATTGAGGCCCTTCCAGTAGCGCGAATCGGACGAGATGCCGTAGACAGAAATCGTCTCCTCGCCATTACCGTCGCCACGGTCGTACTGCAGCTGGTAAACGGCATATTTCTCGGCCTGCGCGATTGCGCCCGCGCCGTTGTCGGTCGTATTGACCGGGTGGATATCGTCGTTGTCAGTGTCGATCTTAGAGGCCTTGTCGATCAGGTCGATAGCCTCGTCGCGGTCGCAGCCAAGGGCATCGGCAAGATCGTCAAGGCGCGCGTAGAGCGCATCCTTCTTGTCCTGGACCTTGGCAAGCGCATCCTGCGCTGCGGTCAGGCTCTCGGCAGACGGAGATGCGGTCGCGGCATCGGCTGCCGTCTGCGCCGCATCGGCCGCGCCGTCAAGCTCGTCATCGGCATCCTGGGCGGCAGAAAGCAGCGCGCCGTCAACCGACTGTAAGCGCTCGAGTGCCGACCACTGCTCGCGCTCCTCGGCAGTGCCCTCGAGCTCCAGCGGCGCCTTGAGTGTGTACTGATGCTCGGCGACCAGGCTCGTCTCGAGGTTGTCCGCATAGTGCGTCATCGTGGGCAGGATCGCCAGACCAAAGAGCAAAAGCAGCGACCCAAACGCGATGCCCACGAAGAGCGTGGCGAAGTTGCCCAGATTGCGCAGGAAGATACGCAGGCGGAAGCGGGAAACAAAACCCATGCGCTCCGGCAGCTGCAGGCCGCGCTTGGTGCCCGATTTGCCGCTCGCCTCGTGACGAAGGAACTGCAACGGCGTCTTGCCCATCTTGCGAAGCAGACCCACCAGCGTGATGAGGATGAGCGCAGCGGCGGGGACCACGGCACACTTCACGAAGATCTCCCAGCTCCAGTACACCTGGAAGGGCGGCAGGCTGTACGAGCCGTAGTAGAGACCGCGCATGGGCTCGGTAAAGAACACAACGCCGAGCGCAGTGCCCAAAAGCGCCGCGAGCACGCCCACGATGGCGGGAAGCGCGAGGTAGTGCAGCACGATCTCGCGGCGGCGATAGCCGCTGGCGAGCAGCGTGCCGATGATGGCGCTCTCCTCCTCGATGGTGGCGTCGGTGAGCACCACAAAGACAAACGCCATGATCACGATGATGATGTCGAGCAACGTCATCCACATCATGGAGTCGCCGTCCACGTCGTCGCGCGCATAGCCAATGCCCTGATTGGAATCGGCATCGATCAGATCGTCCACGCGCGCATCGGCATCGGTCAGCGCCTCGACCATATCCTGCTCCGCATCGATGCGATCCGCGGTGGGGAGATCGCGGTCGGTAAAGGTAAAGGAGTAGGTGTAGGCAGGCGCGCCGCCGGCATCCTCGAGCGCGGTAAAGCCGGCGTCAGTGACCTCGGCCACGCCGTACGTGATGGTGTTCACCGTAAAGTCCGAATTGTCGAGGAACAGCGCCTGGCTATCGGGCTGCGTCATGATGCCGCAGATGGTGTAGGTGCGCCCCTCGAGCTCGACCTTATCGCCGATGGCGAGGTCGTTATTGGTGGCAAAGACGCGGTCGATAGCCACCTCGTTGTCCGCCTTTGGCTGCTTGCCTTCGCAGTAGGACGCAATGTCGACCTTGGTGCGATGCGCGTAGGTGCGCAGGGTGCGCTTGGTGCCATCGTCGCCGGACGCCTTTTTGATGATGGCGTCGATAGAGAAGTTCTTGCAGAGCATAACGCCGCCGACGTCCTCAGCCGCGTCTTCGGCAGCCTTGAGCTGCTCGTCGGTGGCCTCGAAGGAGGTAGTTACGCGGCCGTCCTCGATCGTATATGCATCGCGCATGTCGTCAATGAGGCAGCCGATGGAATGCGCCGCGAGCAAAAAGCCCGACGTGAGGGCGATGCTTCCGCACATAAGCAAAAAGATGCCCAGGTACTTGCCGATATTGCGGCGCAGCTCGCGCGGGAGACGTTTTGCGAGAGGTGTCATGGCGCCGCCTACCAATCGAGCTCGGCGGCCGCGACGGGTGACTCGTTGAGCTCATCCTCGACGATGCGCCCGTCGCGCAGGCGCAGCACGCGATTTGCCATGCGCGCGATGGCGGCATTGTGGGTGACAATGATGATGGTGCAGCCGTAGGTGCGGTTGACGTCCTCCATGAGCTGCAAGATTTCCTTGGACGTCTTGTAGTCGAGCGCGCCCGTGGGCTCGTCGCACAGCAGCAGGCCCGGATTTTTGACGAGCGCACGGCCGATGGCGCAGCGCTGCTGCTGGCCGCCCGAGACCTGGCGCGGAAACTTGTTGCGGTGCTCGTAGAGGCCCAGCGAACGCAGCAGATCGTCGATGTTGAGCGGGTTTTTGGACAGGTGCGCCGTGACCTCGATGTTTTCCTTGATGGTAAGATCGGGCACCAGGTTGTAAAACTGGAAAACAAAACCCAGCTCGCGGCGTCGGTACTCGCCCAGATCGGTAGGCTTGAGCGCCGTGAGGTCGCAGCCGTCCACCATGATGGAGCCGCCGTCGGCATCCTCCAGGCCGCCAATGAGGTTGAGAAAGGTCGACTTGCCCGAGCCCGAGGGCCCCAGCATGACGCAGATCTCGCCGCGGTTGATGGACGTGTCGATGCCATCGAGTACCGTCAAGCGCGCATCGCCGTCGCCGTAGTGTTTCTTGAGCCCTTTGACCTGGACGTAGGCACGCTTTGTCGCCATGCTATCCCCCGTTGTTAGCCTTCTGCTACTTTTCTAAGGTAATAGTAAACCCGGGCGAACTATTTTTAAGCGACGTGCGCGGCTTTTTTCCAACCTACTCATTGGGGACAGACTTAAATGAGTGAAATCGCTCATTTAAGTCTGTCCCCAATGAGTGCCGGCAGGAAAGGAGCGTCCCCAAGTGCCGACATATTGGGACAGTCCCTGCCAGCCCTGCCGGCGAATCGGCAAAGACTGTCCCCAATGGCTAGGTGGCTAGGCGCGGGATTTGGCGTGTGCGAGAGCCAGGCCTACGGCGGCGATGGCAGCGGCAAAGAGCACCGTGACGCCCAGGTCGCAGGCGATGTCGCCCAGCACGGTAGACGTCAAATCAGAGGCAAGCGCCTTGCCGATCGCGTCGTTCACCCAAAACGTCGGCACAAAGTGCGCCACCGTCTGCACGGCCGAGCCCATCATCGAAAGCGGCATCCAGGCGCCGCCCAAAAACGTCATGAGCATGCCGAGCAGATTGCCCACACCGTTGAGCAGCTCCTCGCGCGCGCCCAGGCTCGAAAGGGCAAAGCCAACGGCCAGCGGCGTGCACGCCAGGGCAAACGTCGCCGCCAGCGCCAGGCACACACGGCCCACGCCGACCTCGGCGACCGCGCCGGCAAAGCCCACGACACCCATCATGCTCGACACAAACCATATGCAGACGGTGAGCACCGCGGCAGCCGCGAACACGGCAAGCGAACGCCGGCGCTCGGAGATTGGGCCGGCATCCATACGACGCACGCGCTCGGGCTCGTTCATGCCCGAGAACACCAGCCCCACCGACACGATGACCGACGAGATAATCGCGTACGCGCCAAAGTTGAAGTACGACTCGAGCGTGGCGGCGGCTGTCGAGTCAACTTTGACCTGCTCAATCTCGACCTCGGCGCGCTTGGCGGCGGCATGTTCGGCGGCCTTGGCGACGCTGCCATTAGAGGCGGCGGGCTCTAGTGCGGCCGCAGCGCCCGCGAGCGAGATCCAGCGTGAGGCCTCGGCAGACGAAAGCGCCGCCGCCATGGTGCCGGCACCGTAGGTCACATCGAGCTTGGGCAGGGACTCCCCCGCGCGGGCGGCTGCAACAAGATCGTCCTCAAACCCCTCCGGGATAAAGAACACGCAGTCGGCGCTGCCTTTGGCGCTGTTGCTCTTGGAGAGCGCGTCGGCAAGGTCGTATGTGTCGTCGCCGACGCCCGTGACCAGGTCAAAGCGTGAGCCCAGGTGCTTGGTAAGCGCCCGCGAAAGGTCGCTATTGTCGCGGTCGACCACGATCACGTTGGTGTCGTAGGACTTGTACTCGGTAAGCTGCGACGAGTTCCAGCTCACCGAAGCCGCGATGAATACGCCCATGAGCGAGATGAACACCGTATAGATGAGCAGGTAGAACGGGTGCGCCAGCGCCATGCGAAGCGCGGTCTTAAAGGTGCTCATAGCGGCTCCTTCCAAAGATCAGCGTAGCGGCGGCAACGAACAGCAGCGCCATAAGGACCAGCGCGCCGGCGCGAACGGCAAAGGGGCCCAGGTCCTCAAAGAAATACAGGCGGTTGAACATGTCGCAGATGAGCTTGACGGGGTTGAGCCAACACTCGGCCGGGCAGGCGCGGGCAACGTCATCGGCAAGCGCCATCGCCGGCTCACCGTAGAGGCCGGCGAACAGGGCGCACGTGGTGGCAAAGCCCGTGAGGATGCCCGACTTGGACGCCTTGCCGCCCTTAACGGGAAGCGTGCCCACAAAGAGTCCCAAGCCCGTGGCGGCAAGCGCGGAAGCGGCGCCGCCCACCAAACACAGCCCCTCGCGCCCGCCAAAGTCGACGCCCACGACCAGGCGCACGTAGCCGATCGCAATTGCCATCGAAGCAAAGGAGACCAGCCACGAGCCCACAAAGATACCGGCCAGCGACGCCGTCTTGGAAAGGCCGCCCACGCAGCGACGTGCGCCAAGGCCAGACAGATTGGGTTGCAAATCGACGACACTCAAGGCGGCAAACTCGGCAGACATCATCGCGACCAGGCCAAAGAGCGCGTAGTAGTAGATAACCGTGCCATCGGGCGTGGTGCGTGTCAGGCTTACGCGGCGGGTGCCACCCTCGAGCGACAGGGCGCGCGCAACCGCCTCCGGGTCGGCGAGCGCCGCCGGGTTGTCCTGGGCAATCTGGGACATGAGCTCGGCATTTTGCGTATACGAGCTTGCCACCGTCTCCAGAATGCTGCGGTCGGTGAGCACCGACGAGGCGCGCGAGTTGTCATAGCTCGAAAGCAGCGTGAGCTTGGGCGTGCCCGCGTCGTCGACCGTATAGATGCCCGCAACCTCGCCGGCCTTAAGCGCACGGTTCGCATCGGCTGCGTCGTCGAGCTCGTGGATCTCGAGCAGCTGATCGTCACCTTCCTTGGCAAGCGACGTCGCCACGCCCTTAAAGGTCGAAGCGTCCCAAGCCTCGTCCGCCACGACGGCAACCGGCACCGGGTCGATCTTGCCGTCGGAGCTGAGGTTCGCAAACATAAACATGAACATCGTGGAAAGTGCGATGGGAAAGAGAGCGCCCCAGACCCACGTGCTCGGCCGGCGCAGCAGCGTCTTGACCGTAGTGATGATGGTGTTGAACATGACTGCCCCCTAGTCACGCAGCTCGCGGCCGGTGATCTCGAGGAACACGTCGTTGAGGGTCGGCGGTTCGGAATAGATGCGGCCGAGCGGCACGTCATGCGAGCGCAGCGCATCGAGAATGTCCGTCAGGTTGTGCGGGCTCGCTTCGCACGAAAACGTGAGCTGTCCCGCCGTTGCCGAAAGGTCCAGAACGTGCGGCAGGCTTGCGACGGCACCGAGCACCGCACTCGGAACCTCGCCGACCTCGATTACAATCTTCTCGCCCATCTGAATCATGCGCTTGAGCTCGTCGTTAGTGCCCTGCGCCAGCACGCGCCCACCGTCCATGATCATGATGCGGCTGCAGATCTGCTCGACTTCCTCCATGTAATGGCTGGTATACACCACCGTGGCGCCCTCGTCGCGCAGGCGGCAGATGCCCTCCAGGATGGCGTTGCGGCTTTGCGGGTCGACCGCCACCGTGGGTTCGTCAAAAAAGATGAGCTCGGGCTTGTGCGCGATGCCGCAGGCAATGTTGAGACGACGCGCCAGGCCGCCCGAGAGCTTGCCGGGGCGGAACTTGGTAAAGTCGCCCAGGCCGACAAAGTCGATCGCCTCGTCCACCAGCGCGCGGCGGCGCTTGCGGTCGTTGACGTAGAGACTGCAGAAATAGTCGATGTTCTCACGCACGGTAAGCTCGTCGAACACCGCCACCTGCTGCGGCACCACGCCTATGCGGCGCTTGAGGTCGTAGCGGGCGGGCGTCATGGGCTCGCCGAACAGCTCGATGGTGCCTTTGTCGTAGGCAAGCAGCTGCAGAATGCAGTTGATGGACGTGGTCTTGCCCGAGCCGTTGGGGCCCAGCAGGCCAAAGATCTCGCCGGGGGCGATGCTCAGGTTAAAGTGGTCGAGCGCGATAAGATCGTCGTAGCGCTTGACGAGGTTTTCGACGTGGACGATGTCTGTCATGAGGCGGCCCTTCTGTTGCTTGCGGCCCGGTACGATTGCATCATCGCAGGAGCTGACGGCGCGCACCAGTGAGCTTTGTCACGAGTGCGGGGCGGTCGCGTAGCCTGCTGACGCGACCGCCCCGCCGCGTGGGAGGAATGTCACGGTTGCTTTGAGTGGTGCCTCCCCCGTGCGCGGCATCGCGTACAATACCCGTATGAACAGGCTATTCGACAAATCGATCGTGCTGGCGTGCTGCATCGCAGCCGCCACGGGCCTTGCTGTGGATGCTCGCCTGGTCGCGGCGTTTTGCCTTGGCGTTGTCATCGCCGCACTGGCCGAGGTCGCGCAGGGAGAACGCGCCCGTCGCGCCAGCGAGGCCGGCAGCTACGCCTACGTCATCGCGGCTGTCTTCGTGCCGCCGTTTGTGCCGTTCGTACCTCTCGCCCTCTATGACATCGCGCGGCGCGTGCGCCGTGAACGCATCTGGCCCGCGCTGGCGATTGGCTCCGTGTTTGCCTGCGCACTTGCCACGGACCTTCGCTGCGGCGCGCTCACCACCCGAACGCTGTTGCTAACCGCCATCCTTTCGGTCGCCGCCACGTTGCTGTCGCTGCGCACCGCGCAGCTGGAGCGCGAACAGGAACGCATGCGTCGCACCCGCGACAAGCTGCAAGAGCGCGCCCTGGCACTCGAGGCACGCAACCGCGACCTCGCCGACCGCCAGGACTACGAAGTCGAGCTCGCGACGCTCGCCGAACGTGCCC
>CABUDQ010000006.1 GCA_902490365.1 uncultured Collinsella sp.
GACCACCGAGATCTACACTCTTTCCCTACACGACGCTCTTCCGATCTTGAAAGAACCCCCGCTGCGCACTTCGTGCGGCGGGGGTTCTTTCGTCCTGCGGAATGCGCTGGGAAGTTACCCCATGCGGCCAGCTGCGGGGTCTTTGTTGCGCTCGAGCAAGCAACCCAACATATATATCTGAATTTAAATGGGATGGGCGCTTTGTTGCGATGGGCCTTGAGAGACGGGCGGCACTTTGGGTAGGCTCGATGCCTTGGGGTGGAGCGGCGCCTTGAGATGGGGGTTGCGCTTTGGGGCTGAGCGGGTACTTAGTTGAAGAGGGGCGCTATGGCTGAGAGGTAGTTTTTGGCTACGTTGGCTTTGTTGGCTTCGAAGTTGTGCCAGGCCCACCATTGGACCATTCCTACGAAGCTTGAGGCTATGTGGTGTAGTAGGAAGCTTCGGTCCATGGTGGCGGCGGGGCCGTTTGGGTCGGTGGGGACGGTTTCGGCTGCTCGTGACATGATGGTCTTGCGTAAGCAGTCGGCGAAGACGCGTGAACCGGCGCCGGCTACGAGGGCTCGTACGCCCTGGCGGCGTTCCCAGAGGTTGTTGAGGATATGCTCGACTTGTACGAGCGGATCATCGAGCGGTGTGCCATCGTCGTCGAGGGCGTGGGTGCAGATGTCGCTCACGAGTTCGGACAGTAGGTCATCTTTGCTCTTGAAGAGGCCGTAGAACGTGGCCCGACCCACATGGGCGCGAGCGATGATGTCGCCGACGGTGATCTTGCCGTAGTCCTCTTCGCGCAGCAGCTCGGAGAACGCCGCGACGATGGCGGCGCGGCTTTTTGCCTTGCGGGCATCCATAGCTATGCATCCACGTGAACAAGCAGGCAACGGAGCGTGCCAGAGCAGCCCTCGTAGGGGCGCTTGCCAGCGCCGTAGCCGACGGCCTCGATGCGGTAGCGGGCTGGCAGGTGCTCGGACGTGCGCAGTGCGGCGACGATGGCGGCACCCGTGGGCGTCACGAGCTCGCCGGCGACCGGTGCGGGCGTGAGGGCGATATTGCCCGCCTGGCACAGGTTGACGACAGCGGGGACGGGAATGGGCATGAGACCGTGGGCACAGCGGATGGTACCGTGACCCTCAGAGAGCGACTCGACCACGATGTCCTCAATACCAAGGTCATCGAGGCAGATGGCGACAGAGCAGACGTCGACGATGGAGTCGACGGCGCCCACCTCGTGGAACATGACGGTCTTGGGCGTTTTGCCGTGGGCCTTGGCCTCGGCGGCGGCGAGCGCGGTAAAGATTGCGATCGCGCGACGCTTGGCGCCATCGCTTAGCTGCGAGCCATCGATGATGGCGGTGACGTCCGCCAAGGAACGGTGGTGATGGCCGTGGGCGTGATGGTGACCCTCGTGGCCATGACCGTGGGCCTCATGGTCATGCTCGTGGCAGTGCTCGTGTTCATGCTCGCCATGATTATGATGGTGGTGCTCATGCTCATGTGTGTGCTCGGCAGCTGCTTCGTTACCGTAGAGCCAGGCCATGTCGTGGTCGTGGTTCTCGAGCTCCTCTGCCAGCTGAACGTCAAAGTCGCAGGTGTCGATGCCATGCTTGTTTGCGCGTGTAACGGCAATCTCAAAGCCGTCGACCGGCAGCGTGGCGAGCTGGTCGCGCAGATGCTCCTCGCTGGCGCCCAGGTCGAGCAGGGCCGCGACGGTCATGTCGCCGCTGATGCCCGAGGTGCCGTCGATGATAAGCGTGTGCTGATGGTTGGACATGAAATGCTCCTTAGCGGGCGCAGGACGTGCCGGCGCTCAGATGATTGATAAGACTTGCCTGATAGGCGGCGCCAAAGCCGTTGTCGATATTGACGACCGAAACGCCGCTGGCGCAGGAGTTGAGCATGGCGAGCAGTGCGGCCATGCCGCCAAAGTTCGCGCCATAGCCCACGCTGGTGGGGACGGCGATGACCGGACAGCTCACAAGGCCTCCGATGACGCTCGCCAGGGCGCCCTCCATGCCGGCGATGGCGATGACCACCTGCGCCTGGGCAAGTTCCTCAGCATGAGCGAGCAGGCGGTGCAGGCCGGCGACACCCACGTCGTAGAGGCGATCGACCTCGTTGCCGTAGAACTCGGCCGTCAACGCGGCTTCCTCGGCAACGGGCAGGTCGCTCGTGCCGGCGCAGGCGACGACGATGCGTCCGTTGCCGTTGGGGGAGGGCTTGCCACCCACCAGGGCGAGCTGGGCGTCCGGGACATATCCCAGGTCGATGCCGTTGCCGAGGAGCTCCGAGGTGCGGGCTGCCTTTTCGTCGTCCAGGCGCGTGACCAGGATGCGCTCCTGGCCGGCATCGAGTAATGCTTTGATAATGGCGGCAATTTGCTCGGCGGTTTTACCGGCGCCGTAGACAACTTCGCCGGCTCCCTGGCGCACCCCGCGCGAAAGGTCTAGCTGCGCAAAGCCCAAATCGGCGGTCGGAGCCGTCTGGATGCGCGTGAGGGCGTCGGCAGGGGTGACTGCTCCGCTGGCAACATCGCTCAGCAGCTGCTCTAGATCTCGCTTATCCATATATGTTCCCTTCGACGGCGCAAAGTTTAGCACTCAAAGGGTATGTTTCCGAACACTAAGACAGAATTGTTCGGAAACTATAGGACAGACTGATTCAATTGCTAGACGGATTGGCTAGTCGCGCAGGATGATGTCCATGGCGAGCATCAGATTGCGCTCGTCGATGGCAAACGGGGCGGCCTCGCGCGTCTTGGGCTTGGCACAAAACGCGATGCCCGTGCCCGCGGCCTGAATCATGGGGATGTCGTTGGCACCGTCGCCAATCGCGACGGTGTGGGCCATATCGACGCCGCACTCAACTGCCCAGTCCAGCAGCTGGATGAGCTTGGACTCCTTGGTCACAATGTCGGCAGCCAACTTACCGGTGAGCTTGCCGTCCACGACCTCCAGACGATTGGCCAGGCAGAAGTCGATACCCGCGGCAGCCACGATCTTGTCAGCGACCTCGTGGAAACCGCCGCTCACCACGCCGACCTTCCAGCCCTTGCTGTGCGCCGAGCGCACAAGCTCCAACGCGCCGGGGGTAAATGTCACGCGCTCAAAGGTGCGCTCGAACACGCTCTCGTCCAGGCCGGCGAGCAGCCCCACGCGCTCCTCGAGCGCCTGCTTAAAGTCGAGCTCGCCGCGCATGGCGCGTTCGGTGATCTGTGCCACCTGCTCGCCCACGCCGGCCTCTTCGCCCAACAGGTCGATGACCTCCTGGTTGATGAGCGTGGAGTCGATATCCATAACGATGAGGCGTGCAGTCATGGCGGGCCTTTCCGAGTGCTGTTTTATTGGGGCATATTGTCGCACGTGACGAGCGCGGGCGGGTGCCGCGGCGCGTCAATTGTTTCGTCTCCGTCAAGTCTTTGGGCAGGAGCCACTTTTTCGCGGCACATCGACGCGAGTGCGATAAGATAGAACGCCATGTCTGGCTGCGCGGTTTACGCAGGCTGGGCAAATCTGTACGACGCCGCCCGGAACGACACGGGGCGGCACAGATCCATAAAGGAGGATCACTGGTATGAGCCAGACCCGTCCCATCGATGAGCATTCCATGCACACCCGTACCTGCGGCGAGCTTCGCTTCGAGAACGTGGGCGAAGAGGTCACCCTCACCGGTTGGGTGAGCCGTCGCCGCGACCACGGCGGCCTTATCTTCTGCGACCTTCGCGACCGCGAGGGCATCACGCAGCTCACCTTCGACCCCGAGCACTCCGACGGCGATGCCTTTAAGATCGCCGAGACCATGCGTCCCGAGTGGCCCATCAAGATTCACGGCGTCGTGCGCGCCCGTGGCGAGGAGACCACCAACACCAAGCTCGCGACCGGCGAGATCGAGGTCCTGACCGACCACGCCGAGGTGCTCAACACGTCCGTCACCCCGCCGTTCCAAATCGAGGACGGCATCGAGACCAGCGAGGACACCCGCCTGCGCTATCGCTATCTGGACCTTCGTCGTCCCGAGATGATGGCCAACCTCAAGCTGCGCTCCGACTTTACCTTTGCCATTCGCGAGGCGTTGCACAACCGTGAGTTCATGGAGGTCGAGACGCCCTCCCTGTTCAAGTCTACGCCCGAGGGCGCCCGCGACTTCATCGTCCCCAGCCGCATCCAGCCGGGCAACTTCTACGCCCTGCCGCAGTCCCCGCAGCTCCTGAAGCAGCTGCTTATGGTCGGTGGCGTCGAGCGCTACTACCAGGTTGCCAAGTGCTTCCGCGACGAGGACTTGCGTGCCGACCGTCAGCCCGAGTTCACCCAGGTCGATATTGAGATGTCCTTCGTGGACCAGAATGACGTCATGAGCGCGCTCGAAGAGGTCCTGGCCGACGCCTTTGGCCGCATGGGTGTCGAGATGCCCACGCCGCTGCGTCGCATGAACTACTGGGAGGCCATGGACACCTATGGCTCCGACAAGCCCGATACCCGCTATGGCATGCACTTGGTCGACCTGACCGACATCTTCGCCAACTCCAAGTTCAAGGTCTTTGCGACTGCCGCAAACGAGGAGGGCTCTGTCGTCAAGGCTATCAACGCCAAGGGCGCCGGTGCCTGGGCACGTGCCAAGATCGATAAGCTCGCCGGCGTGGCCTCCACGTTTGGTGCCAAGGGCCTGGCCTGGATCGCCTTCCGCGAGGACGGCTCCATCAACAGCCCCATCGTCAAGTTCTTCTCGGACGAGGAGATGGCCGCTCTGCGCGAGCGCATGGACGTCGAGCCCGGCGACCTTGTGATGTTCGCCGCCGGCCCGCGCCTGCTCTCCGACGAGATCCTGGGCGGCATGCGTTCCCACATGGCCAACGCGCTCGAGATCAAGCGCGAGGGCCACGACTTCCTGTGGGTCGTCAACTTCCCGCTGTTCCACTGGGATGAGGACCGCAAGGCCTACGCTGCCGAGCACCAGCCCTTCACCCTGCCGACCGAGACCGACATCGCCAAGATCGAGGCCGACCCGCTGGCAGCCGGTTCGTGCACCTACGACTTTGTCATGGACGGCTTTGAGGCCGGCGGCGGCGGTATGCGTATCCACAACGCCGAGATGCAGATGTCCATGCTCAAGCTCCTGGGCTTTACCGAGGAGCGTGCCGAGTCTCAGTTCGGCTTCCTCATGGAGGCCCTCAAGTTTGGTGCGCCCCCGATGGGCGGTTTCGCTCTGGGCCTGGACCGCGTGTGCATGCTGCTCACCGGTTCCGACTCCATCCGCGACGTCATGGCGTTCCCCAAGACGGCCAGCGGCTCCGACCTCATGTCGGGCGCTCCGAGTGCCGTTAGCGGCGCCCAGCTCAAGGACGTCAGCCTGCGCCTGATGTAGGCAAGCGGCTACCTATTGCCTGTAACGAGGGAAGGACGTGTGCCTTCCCTCGTTTTTTGTGGGACGGGGGTGCGCCGGTAACGTACAATAACTATCACGTGGCTGGGTTTGCCGGCCGAATGTGCGACGTCGTGGGAGGGGACATGGTCGAGTTTACAAAGACGATTAAAGATCCGTTGGGATTGCATGCCCGCCCGGTTGCGCTGCTCTACGACATCATTGCCAAGCATCGTAGCAACGTATCGGTCAGCATCGGCGATCGCCATACCGACGGCCGCGATGTGATGGGGCTCATGGCTCTCTACGGCGAATGTGGCGAAGACATCGTGTTCCGCGTTTCGGGCGTGGATGAGGCCTCCTGCGTCACATCGATCAGAAACCTCTCGCTCTAACCTCAACAATGTGACAAGGGGACAGGCCCCTTTGTTGCATAAATTGGTATGACAAGGCACCGCAAAGAGATGGTCTTTGCGGTGCCTCTTTTGTTTCGTATAGGAAACTTTTTCGAAAACTGAATGAGGACCCTTTCCAAAAAGTTAACCACGTGTTAGTTTACTAAAGCGAACATAGACGTGGCTAACTTTAACCGCGCCGATGTTGAGGACGAACTGACGTAAGGAGCTCACTCATGTCTTGCGGACCGCAGATGCCGGCTATGCCGCTTTCGATGGTAAAGGCGGGCGAAACCGTGCGCGTGTCTCGTGTAAAGGGTAATGAGGACATGAAGCACCACCTCAAGGACCTCGGCTTTGTCGAGGGCAGCGAGATCCACGTGGTGAGCTCGAGTGGCGCCAACATCATCGTCACGGTGCTGGGCGCACGCTTTGGCATCGATTCCAAGGTCGCCATGCATATCATGACCGTCGGTTAGTCTGCAGCATTCTGTAAAAACTGAAAGGGGGACAAGTAAATGAAGACGTTGGGTGACGTTAAGGTGGGCGAGAGCTCTACCATCGTCAAGCTTCACGGTGAGGGCGCGCTGCGCCGCCACCTCATGGACCTGGGGCTCATCAAGGGCACTTCGTTCAAGGTCGTAAAGGTTGCACCGCTCGGTGATCCGGTCGAGATCAACGTGCGCGGCTACGAGCTTTCCATCCGCAAGGAGGAGGCTGCCGTCGTCGAGGTCCAGTAAGGGCCGACGGCGAATATTTCTGCAGATAAAGTTAGGATTTTCTAACTTAAACTTGCAACGTTGAAGCACATTATCCAGCCCGCGCGGAGAAAGCAGCGCAGGCACACAAGGAAGAAGGATTGAATGGCGGATTCTCAGATCCATGTCGCGCTGGCGGGTAACCCCAACTGCGGCAAGACCACGCTTTTCAACCTGATCACCGGCGCCAACGGCTACGTTGGCAACTGGCCCGGTGTCACGGTTGAGAAAAAGGAAGCCAAGCTCCTGAGCGACAAGAACGTTACCATCACGGACCTCCCCGGCATCTACTCGCTTTCCCCCTATAGCCCCGAGGAGCAGTGCTCGCGCGATTACCTCATGAGCGGCGAGCCCGATGTCGTCGTCCAGGTGGTCGACGCCACCAACCTCGAGCGCAACCTGTACCTGGCGCTTCAGGTTATCGAGACCGGCCTGCCCGTGGTCGTCGCCCTCAACATGGCCGACCTGGTCGAGAAAAACGGCGACAAGATTGACACGGACAAGCTCTCCAAGAAGCTCGGTTGCCCGGTCATGATGATCTCGGCCCTTAAGAACAAGGGCATCAACGAGCTGTTCGAGCAGGTCAAGAAGTCCGCTGCTTCCAAGGGCCAGGTGCCGGAGCACAAGTTCGATTCCTCCATCGAGGACGTTCTGGACCACATCGAGAACAATCTGCCGGCGAGCGTTCCCGCCAACAAGCGTCGCTACTACGCCGTCAAGCTGTTCGAGCGCGACGCGGACGCCTGCAAGCTCATCAACCTCACCAAGGAGAAGGCCGCTCGCGTCGAGCAGCTGGTCGCCCAGTGCGAGCAGGATTGCGACGACGACGCCGAGTCCATCATCACCGGCGAGCGCTACGGCGTGATTGCCCACATCATCGACGAGTGCCTCACTAAGGCTCCGGCAAAGATGAGCACCTCCGAGAAGATCGACCGCGTGGTTACCAACCGTATCCTGGGCCTGCCGATCTTTGTGGTCATCATGTTCTGCGTGTACTACATCGCCGTTTCCACCCTAGGCGGCACGGTGACCGACTTCACCAACGACCAGCTCTTCGGCACCGACGGTTGGTACGTGCTCGGTCAGGGCCGCGATGCCTACGACGCAGCTGTCGAGGCTGCGGGCGACAACGCCGACTCGGTCGACCCGGCGCAGTATGGGCCCTATGTCCCGGGTATCACCACCATGGTGCACGACGCCCTTGTGGCGGGCGGCACCGAGGACGGCGGCCTGGTCGATTCGCTGGTCTGCGACGGCATCGTCGGCGGCCTGGGCGCCATCTTCGGCTTCGTGCCGCAGATGTTCCTGCTGTTCGTGATGCTGTCTTTCTTGGAGGACTGCGGCTACATGGCCCGCGTCGCCTTCATCATGGACCGCGTGTTCCGCCGCTTTGGCCTGTCCGGCAAGTCCTTTATCCCCATGCTCGTGTCCTCGGGCTGCGGCGTCCCCGGCGTCATGGCCACCAAGACCATCGAGAACGAGAAGGACCGCCGCATGACGGTCATGACCACCACGTTTATTCCCTGTGGCGCCAAGCTGCCGATCATCGCTCTGCTCATGGGTTCCATCATCGGCGATTCTTCCACCACCGCCGCATGGATCAGCCCGCTGTTCTACTTCTTGGGCGTCTTTGCCGTCATCGCCTCGGGCCTCATGCTCAAGAAGACCAAGCTCTTCGCCGGTCGCCCGACGCCGTTCGTTATGGAGCTTCCCGCCTATCACTTCCCGGCAATCCGCTCTTGGGCGCTGCATGTATGGGAGCGCTGCTGGGCCTTTATCAAGAAGGCCGGCACGGTCATCTTCGCGTCCACCGTCGTGGTTTGGTTCCTCTCCAACTTTGGTAGCTACAACGGTTCCTTCGGCTTCCTGCCTGCGATGGACGGCATCCCCGAGGAGTTTATGGACTACTCCGTGCTCGCCATGCTGGGCAACCTGGTCGCTTGGATCTTCGCCCCGCTCGGCTTTAGCACCTGGCAGGCAACCGCGCTGACTGTCTCTGGCCTTGTCGCCAAGGAGAACGTCGTCGCCACCGCCGGCTCGCTGCTGTCCGTGGCCGACGCCGCCGAGACCGACCCGAGCCTGTGGACCGCGTTTGCCGGCATGTTCCCGACCATGGGCGCTTGCGTTGCCTTTGGTGCCTTTAACCTGCTGTGCGCTCCGTGCTTTGCCGCCATGGGCACTATCCGCAATCAGATGGACTCCGGCAAGTGGACCGCGATTGCCATCGGCTACGAGTGCGCCTTCGCTTGGGTGATCGGCCTGTTCATCAACCAGTTCTACAACCTGTTTGTCCTTGGCCAGTTTGGTATTTGGACGGTTGTAGCCATCGTTCTGCTGGTTGCGATGCTCTTCCAGATCTTCCGTCCCATGCCTAAGCACGCCTGGACCGACGAGGACGAGACCAACACCGCTTCCGCCGCAGTTTCCGCTTAAGTCCGAATAAGGATTAGCCCCTTTCCACGAGCCCGGGTGTCCCAGCGACACTCGGGCTTTTTGGTGAGGGAGATGTGGCGTTTCCGCAGATAAAACCGACCAAAATATACCTGTCCCTTTTTGGCAGGTGGAGAATGGGGTAAAGTAAGTGGTGGTTAACTAGAGGAGGCTTGCTATGGCACCTATCGATATTGTTGTACTGGCTGTTATCGGCATCGCGTTTGTCGCCGTGTGCGTGCGCATTTATCGCAAGGGCACCTGCGCCGACTGCGCTCAAGGTGGCGTTTGCACGGGACATTGTTCCAATAAAAAAACCTGTGCCGCGCTTAAGGGCGTGGACAAAATTGCCGAAGACCTGAGCCGCGGTATTCATTAGTCGACCGGCGTTTGGGCATGTTTGACTACGGATACGGCAGTTGCTGATACGATAGGTACGTTAGCAACTGCCGCCGAGCGGCTCAAACGAAAGGAAGCCTGTATGGAGTCCTCCGCCTATCCGATGCTCTTTAGCCCGATCAAGGTCGGTACGACCGAGGTCAAGAACCGCGTCTTTATGCCGCCGGTGTCCACCAACCTGGCCGATCATGGCTATGTGACCGACGACTTGGTCGATCATTACCGTGCCCGCGCCAAGGGCGGCGTGGGCCTCATCATTACCGAGGTCGTGACGGTCGAGCCTACCTATACCTATCTGCCGGGCGACATGTGCTGCTACGACGACACGTTTATCCCCGGCTGGGAAAAGCTCGCCGCGGCCGTCCACGAGTATGGCTGCAAGATCATGCCGCAGCTCTTCCATCCCGCCTATATGGCCTTTAACATTCCGGGCACGCCGCGCCTGATCGCTCCGTCCTTTGTGGGCCCGTCCTATGCCCGCGAAGCGCCGCGCCCCATCACGGTCGATGAGATCCACGAGCTCACGCATCAGTTTGGTGACGCTGCTGTGCGCATGCAGAAGGCCGGTGTCGACGGCGTCGAGGTCCATGCGGCACACGCCCACGGCATGCTTGGCGGCTTTTTGACTCCGCTCTACAACAAGCGCACCGACGAGTACGGCGGCTCGCTCGACGCCCGCATGCGCTTTCTGCTCGAGGTCATCGCCGAGATTCGCGAGCGCTGCGGCAAGGACTTTATCATCGACGTTCGTATCTCGGGCGATGAGTACACCGATGGCGGCCTGACCCTCAACGACATGATCTACGTCTCGCGTCGCCTGGAGAAGGCCGGCGTCGACATGATTCATGTGTCGGGTGGTACCACCATCAAGCGCGGCTCCGCAATTCCCGCCGCCGGTACTCAGCAGGCCTCGCACGCCGCCTGCTCGCGCGAGATCAAAAAGCACGTCAACATTCCTGTCGCCACGGTCGGCCGCATTAACGAGGCCTGGATCGCCGAGGAGCTGATCGAGGACGGCGCCGCCGACATCTGCATGATGGGCCGCGCCAATCTGTGCGATGCCGAGTTCTGCAACAAGGCCGCTGCCGGCAACGCCGACGACATCCGCCCCTGCATTGGCTGCCTGCGCTGCCTGAACGGCATTATGTTTGGCAAGCGCATCTCCTGCACCGTCAACCCGGACGTGGAGCGCGACGAGGCCGGCTACGAGCCTGCCGCCGAGGCCAAGAACGTACTGGTTGTGGGCGCCGGTCCCGCGGGCATGGAGGCGGCGTTCATTGCCGCCAAGCGCGGCCACAACGTGGTGCTCGTGGATAAGCAGGACGAGCCGGGTGGCGAGATGCGCATCGCAGCCGTTCCGCCGGCAAAGCAGGAGCTCACCCGCGTGATCAAGTATCAGTACCGTCGCCTGGCCGATGCGGGCGTAAAGTGCGTCTTTGGTACCGAGCTTTCGGCCGAGGACATTCAGCGTGACTACGCGGGCTACGAGGTCGTCCTGGCTTATGGCGCCGAGCCCATCGCTCCGGCCTTCATGCAGGGCTTTAAGCAGGTTATGACGGCCGATGACCTGCTGGGCGGCAAGGCTTTCCCGGGCAAGAAGATCGTCATCGTGGGCGGCGGCACCGTTGGCTGCGAGACGGCCGATTACCTGGCCCCGTTGGTCAATGACCTCTCGCCGGCCAATCGCGATGTCACCGTCATCGAGATGACCAAGACGCTCGCCGCCAACGAGGGCGGTGCCGGTCGCGCGGTGCTCATCACGCGCATGCTCTCCAAGGGCGTCCACGTGCTGACCGAGGCCAAGGTGACCGAGATTACCGAGGACACCATCAGTTACGAGAAGGACGGCGAGGTCCACACCATCACCGGTGCCGATACGCTGGTGCTTGCCATGGGCTATCGTCCCAATACCAAGCTGGCCGACGACCTTGCCGCCGCCGGTGTTGCCACCCACGTGCTGGGCGATGCCAACAAGTGCGGCAACATCCGCGACGCCATCGGCGATGGCTACAGGGTTGCCTGCGAGCTCTAGTCAACCCCTTGTTGCGTGGGGGCAGGTTACTTTGCACCAACTTGGCGCATGTAAACCTGGCCCCATTGACGAGGTTGCCGCCATCCCAGGGCGGCTTCATGGAGTAGCGCCCGTACGCATCGAATTTCTCCTCTCATAGATGTGCGGCACAAAGAGCCCCGAGTTCATACGAGTGAACTGCGCCCCAATTCTTGGACGGGCTAATAAGCGGCCTACGCCGCACATAGGGACTGATTCCGGAATTCCTCCGGGGTCAGTCCCTTCAGTTTAACCTGCCTCCTTCTCGTGTTCCAATGGATGATGTATTCGTCCAGGTCTCTCTTGAAGTCTTCGAAGCAAGGCCATTTTCTTCCGCGAAAGAACTCGTCCTTCATATGGCCGAACACCTGCTCCGTCGCGCCGTTGTCGATGCAGTTGCCCTTCCGGGACATGCTCTGCACCACGCCGGCCTCCTCCAGCCGCTTGCACCACCCGGCCTGCTGGTACTGCCAGCCCATGTCCGAGTGCAGGACCGGCCTGGAGCCCTCGGGCATCTTGGACACGAGCTGGTCGAGCAGCTCGTGCTGCTGGGCCATGTTGGGATGCAGCGACGTGGACCAGGCGACGATCTCCTTGCTGCCGAAATCGTAGACCGGCGCGAAGTAGGCCTTGCCCCAGGGCTGCTTGAACTCGGTGACGTCGGTGCCCATCTTCTCCCACGGCCCGTCGGCGGCGAAGTCCCTGCCGATGACGTTCTCGAAGGTCTTTCCGACCTTGCCCCTGTACGAGTTGTACCTGTGGTAGTCGGTCTCGCGGCGGATCCCGCAGCTGATGACCATCTCGCGCATCATCTTCAGCGTCGTCTTGTCGGCTATGCGCACGCCCTGCTCGGCGCGCAGGCACATGGCGATCTGCCTGTGGCCGCACCCGTTGGCGGTGCGCGAGAATATCTCGGCGGCGGCCTCCCAGAGCTCGGGCCTGGTGGGAGCCTTCGGGTGCGACAGCGCGTAGTAGTAGCTCGACCTCGCCAGGCCGGCGCACTCGAGCAGGTCGGCGAGGGGGTATTGCCCTGAAAGCCCGCTCACGACCGCGGCCTTCTCGCCGTTCGAGAGCGTTTCTCCGCCTTCAGGGCGATCGATTTTTTTAGGTAGGCGTTCTCCGCCTCGAGCCTCTTGATCCTGCGCTCGAGCTCTTGCTCGCGCGTCGTCTCCCCGGACGGGGAGACGGACCCCCTCGGCCTCCCCTTTGGCTTTGGCCTGAGCGCCTCCGGGCCCTCCTCCCTGTACGCCTTCAGCCATTTCTTGAAAGGGCCTGGCGAGGCTATCCCGAACTTCTCCATGGCCTCGGGCTTCGTCATGCCATCGTCGACGACCGCCCTGACGGCGGCCAGCTTCGTCTCGAACGAATAGGCGGTGTGCTTCTTTCCCATCATGGCCAGAACCTCGATACCAGCAGACCTGTAGGTGCACAGCCATTCTCTCACGGTTTCCTCCGGCATCCCGAGAAGGGCCGCGATCGCCGCGCGGCCGTGCCCCCCGTCGTGCAGCTCTGCCGCTCGCAGCCTCATCCCGACGTCGTACAAAGCGTTTCCAGCCATAAAAAAGCCTCCCATTTCTTGTGTCCAAGAAATGGGAGGCAGTTCAATACGAGCTCGGGGCTCTTTTCGTTTGGATTGCAGACGTATTGACAGACGAAAACAGTCTGCGTCCGGCATTGAGCCATACGAAAGCGAAATTATGCGTCTTAATTCCGTACTCAAATCAAGACGAAAACCGTTTGCGTCTTGCATAAATCAGTACGCAAACGGTTTTCGTCTTATATATTGAAGGCCTACAGGCGAAACGATTCGGCAACGGTGGAGGTCGACCGGTTTGAGTATGGCAGGCTGACGCTCGAAGGCAGCAACGTAACGTTCGACGCGCTCACGTCGGCTCGCCAGGACTTGGGCTTTCATACGCTCGAGCATAAGTGTGTTGAACACCTCGGCATTTCCGAGTTAACGCCGGATATCATGCGTACGCTCCGCTTGCTCGGCAAGGATGGCTATACCAATGCCGCGGCGATTTTAGCGGATAAGAATGATTTTCCAGGCATCGACTGCGTCCGTTTTGGCGATACCGAGGATGTGATCTTGGATCGCGAGACGGCGACAAATGTATCCGCAATTGAGCAGGCGGACAGGGCGGTGGCCATGTTTGCACGCTACTACCGTTATGAGCGTATTGAAGGGATGGAGCGCGTCCAAACCGATCGAATTCCTCTTGAGGCATTCCGCGAAGCTGTTGCAAACACTTTGGTGCATCGGACGTGGGACGTTCGAGCGAACGTTCAAATTGCCCTGTACGATGATCGTGTCGTTGTGACCTCCCCCGGATCGCTGCCCGCCGGTTTGACGACGGAACAATACCTGTATGGGCAGATATCCGTGCTCAGAAACCCCATCGTTGCAGAGACCTTCTTAAAGCTGGATTACATCGAGAAATTTGGTACGGGAATCGCGCGCATTAGACGTGCCTATCGCGATTCGATTAATCAACCAATTTTTGATGTTCGCGGTGGCATGGTGGCCGTCACATTGCCCGCTACCGATGCCTTTGAAGGGTCCGAGGAAGAGGCCCAGGTTCTCAAGGCCTTGTCGGGCGGGCGAATTATGTCGCGAAGCGAGATTGAAAAACAGACGGGGCTGAGCCGCATGCGGACGTTGGCGGCACTCGAATCTCTGCTTGAACGGAATGCAATCGTAAGGCAGGGAACCGGGCGGGCCACGAAATACGAGCGCTCATAGTCCAAAAGAGCCATGGTACAAGACGGACCCCAAGCCAGCGTTGGCTTGGGGTCCGTTATATCCCGGATGGTAACAGGCCGATTATTGTCAAGTTATAGCAAAGTATAGCGACGTATAGCAAAGTATAGTGAGATATAGCAAGTCGTATAGCGAGCCTTGATTTTCAACCCTTGATTATCAACCGTCCGTATTTCACAGCAACTTATAACAGGCTCGAGGTGTCAATTTGGGGTGCAGTAGTGCTGCGCCACGAAAAGGGCCTATCTACTACGTTTAAGCCGCAGGGGTCAACCATAGTCGACTTTTTCGAAAATCGACAAGCTGTCTACCTGCGGTTTTGTTTTCACGGTTTTCGGTATGGCCGAGGCTATCCGTGTTAACGTAGTAGATGGGCCACTTTTGTGGCAAGGGGGCCGATCTGCGGGCCAGGGTAGCTAAAAGAGCCCCGTCCCAAAAAGACTGATTGGGGGCTGGGGCGTGTCGATGCGATAGTATTGCATGGTGGTATTCGACTAACCGAGGGTTTATCCGAGGGCTTTATGGAACAGCACCAGCATTATCAGAGCCTGCAAGATCAGGCATACAACGCACTGCGCTCCAAGATCATCTATGCCGAGCTCAGGCCCGGCACGCGCCTTTCGGCGATTGGTCTGGAAAAGGAGACGGGGATCGGGCGTACGCCCATTCGCGAGTCCTTTGTGCGCCTGCGTGAGCAGGAGCTGGTGGAAACGCGTCCCAAAAGCGGCACCTACGTCTCTAAGATCAGCATGGAACGCGCCGAAAACGCCTGCTTTTTGCGCGAGAAGCTCGAGAGAAGCGTGCTCATTAAATGTTGTTCGGCTGCTACGCCCGAGCAAAAGCAGCGGCTTGAGCAGATTCTTACCGAGTCCGAGTCGCTCGACCATAGCGAAACGCGTCGCTTTTTCGATCTGGACAACCTGTTCCATGAGACGTGTTTTGAGATTGCCGGTCGTCACATGTTGTGGGATTGGATGAAGAGCGTCAATACGCATTTTGAGCGATACAACTGGTTGCGTATGGTGTCGCAGGATTTGGATTGGGAGCCGATTCGTCGGCAGCATCGCCGGATTCTCGAGGCCATTAAGAGGGGCGATACCGACGCGGCGAGCTATCTGGCAGAGACGCACTTGCATCTGATGCCCGAGGAGCATGGCCCGGTTATTGCCCTGCATCTCGACTATTTTGAGCTGCCTAAAGACTCGTCTATCTAGCCCATCATCGCATCTGCTCGAGACGCAAAAACGATGCTGCTCATCTGCAGCGTTTTGAAGCCGAGTTTTTAAAAAATGCCTAAAATGGCTCAGACTGCTGACAATTGGGAAACGGGGTGCTCTATGGCGCAGATGAGGATTAAGGACATTGCCGCCGAGGCGGGCGTGAGTCCGGCCACGGTCTCGCGCTATCTCAACAACCGTTCCGGGCAAATGACCGAGGAGACCCGTGCCCGTATTGCCGAGGTCATCGAGCGCACCGGCTATCGCCCGCGTGCCGCCGCGCGCAATCTGCGCAGCTCGCGCACCAACCTCATCGGCGTGATCCTGGCCGACATCGCCAACCCGTTCTCGAGCGCCATGCTCGAAGGGCTTTCCGCCGGCGCCGCCGCGCGCGGCTGTTCGCTTATGACGGCCATTAGCGGCAACGATCCCGCCAAGGAGGCCGAGTCGCTCACCAGGCTTATCGATGCCGGCGTGGACGGCTTGGTCGTCAACACCTGCGGAGGCAATGACGAGGCGATCGTCGCGGCAGCGGAGCGCCTGCCCGTTGTGCTACTCGACCGCGATGTTGCCGACGGCGGTGTCGATCTGGTGACATCTAACAACCGTGAGCTGGTCGCCGGCTTGGTAGACGCCTTGGCTGCTGCGGGCAGCGAGCGCCTGTGCCTGCTCACCGAGGCAAGCGACGACAGCCCCGTGCGTCGCGAGCGTGCTGAGGCTTTTGCCGACGAGCTTTCGCGCCGCGGGCTTGCGGGCGAGGTCGTCACCATGGCCGACGGCGGTGCCATGGGCGTCGGTCGCTTGGACGAGACCATCCGCGGCTATGCAGGCAAAAAGCTCGGCCTCATTGCCGTCAACGGCCTGGTTTTCCTGCGTCTGACCGAGGCGCTGGCGCAGCTTGGTCCCTCGCTGCCGGCGGGTCTCAAGATCGCAACGTTTGACGACTATCCCTGGAATCACGTGCTCTTTGGCGGCGTGACCACGGCCGCGCAAGACACCCTTACCATCGCCGAGCGCGTGGTCGAGCGCCTGTCCGAGCGCATCGACGTCGTCACCACCACGGTGGGTGAGGCCGCAAAGCTGGCGCCCAAACGCATCGAGATCCCCGGCCACATCGAACACCGCGCCTCGACCTCTCGCTAGTCTGTGTGATAATATATAGACAATGTCATACAGGAGGTATCCATGGCTGCGTCTGTGCTGAGTGTGCGAGTGGACTCGTCAATTAAAGACTCATTTGCTGAGCTGTGCGAAGAGCTTGGCATGACTTCGTCTGTTGCGGTCAATATGTTTATGAGGCAGATGCTGCGCGAGCGCTCTCTGCCGTTTGTTCCTTCACTTGGTAAAAGCTCTGCGAGCGAAAGCGCCGCGACGGGCATTTTGGATACTGCCCAGATTGAGTCCGCCGTCCGCGAGGCGGCCAGCTCGATTCCCGCCATCAAAACCGTGATTCTTTTTGGTTCGTATGCCCGTGGCGAGGCGCATGCCGATAGTGATATTGACTTGCGTCTCGAAGTCGATCGCGAGCAGGGCTTTGGTCTTTTCGCGCTGTCGGCATTTGGTGAGGCGGTGCGCAAAGAAACCGGGAGGCAGGTCGACCTCGTCTCGAGTGACTGTCTTGATGACGATCTTGCCGCGGCGATCGAGCGCGAAGGAGTGATCCTTTATGATCGCGCGTAAGTCAGACTGCCTCCGCGCCCAAGAGGTTTTGGAGGCCATCTCTGAAACGAACGAGCGCATCAAGGTTTTTGATATCACCGAGGATCAGTTTCTGCATGCGAATGACGTGCGGACAAGGGCGTTGGCGGACTCCCTTTTGATGTGTGCGCTTAGGGTGACGGAAGAGGCGGGCAAGTTGTCAGAACGCTCGCAGCGGCTTCATCCCGAAATTGAATGGCGTGGAATTATCGGCATGAGAAATTATCTTGCGCATGATTACGGCAATGTCGACCGCTCGGTTGTTTGGGATGCAGTGACGATGGAGTTCCCTGCGCTGGAACGAGCCTGTAGGCAAATTGTCTCCGAATCTGAACGATAGTCACTTGTCATATCTGCCTGTTCGCACACGTTTTTTGAGCGCTTGATACGCTTTAACCCTGCGGAAACATTTTTCTGCGATAGTATCTGCGATATAGACCAGTCGAAACCCGCCCGAAAGAAAGGGGAGCGACATGAACCAGCAGAACATCGATTACGTACTCCGCTCCGTAGAGCAGCGTGACATTCGCTTTGTGCGTCTGTGGTTTGTCGACATTCTCGGCCGCCTCAAGAACTTTGCCATTAGCCCCGAGGACCTCGAGGTCGCTTTTGAGGAGGGTATTGGCTTTGACGGCTCCGCCATCGAGGGCTTTGCCACGCCCGAGGAAGCCGACATGCTGGCGTTCCCCGATGCTTCGACCTTCCAGATCCTGCCGTGGCGCCCGAGCCACAACGGCGTCGCCCGCGTGTTCTGCGATGTGTGCACTCCCGATCGCAAGCCGTTTGCCGGCGACCCGCGCGATGCCCTGCGCCGCATGTTCCGCAAGGCCGAGAAGGCTGGCTATCTGCTCAACGTGGGTGCCGAGCTGGAGTATTACTACTTCCCCGACGAGCACACCCCCGAGCCGCTCGACAACGTGGGCTACTTCGATCTTTCGGTGAGCGATGCCGCCCGCGACCTGCGTCGCAACACGGTCCTCACGCTCGAGAAGATGTCCGTGCCCGTGGAGTACACCTTCCACGCCGCCGGCCGCTCGCAGCACGGCATGAGCTTGCGTCACGCCGAGGCCCTGAGCATGTCCGACGCCGTCACCACGGCCAAGCTCATCATTAAGCAGCAGGCCTACGAGAGCGGTTGCCACGCTTCCTTTATGCCCAAGCCGTTGGCGGGCGAGGACGGCAGCGCCATGTTTTTGCATCAGTCGCTGTTCGACCACGACGGCAACAACGTCTTTTGGGGCGAGGACGACGAGAAGTACCACCTCTCCGAAATCGCCAAGCACTACATGGCCGGCATCTTAGCGCGCGCGCGCGAGATCAGCGCCATCACCAACCCCACGGTCAACTCGTACAAGCGCATCACCACGGGTGGCGACTCCGTGCCGCAGTACGCCACGTGGGGCCTGCGCAACCGCGCGAGTATGGTCCGCATCCCGGTCTACAAGCCCGGCAAGCCGCTGTCCACGCGCATCGAGCTGCGCAGTCCCGACCCCATGGCCAACCCGTACCTGGTCAACGCCGTCACGCTGGCGGCTGGTCTGGACGGCATCGAGCGCAAGCTGGAACTCCCGCCCGAGGCCACGGCCGAGACGCTCAAGCTTACCGACCGTCAGATGGTCGAGGCCGGCTACGCGCCGCTGCCGCGCTCGCTCAAAGAGGCGCTTGACGTGTTTGAGGACTCGCAGTTTATGAAGGATGCCCTCGGCGAGCACATCCACAGCTTCTTCCTCAAAAAGAAGCGCGACGAGTGGCATAAGTTTGAGTCTACGATCACCGAGTGGGAGATCAAGCACTACCTGGCGAACTCCTAATCGCGCTGGCTTGTTCCAGTACGATTGAGCTCATTTCTTTGGAGGCCGATATGTCCGAAAAGAGTGCCCTGTTCATGGCGCGCACGACGCGCTTCCACGAGTTTGCCCGCAGCCTGACGACCACCCTGGGTGTCGAGGTGAGCCTGGCCACTCCCGATTCGCCAACTGCGGCGCATGACTTTGACCTGCTGATCCTCGATTCCGATGGCATCCGCAGCGACCGCATCGACCAGATTGCCAAGTGGCTTGACGATCGCGGCGGTGTCCCCATGCTGGTGATCGTCGACGACGAGGCGCTCGGCACCCTGCGCCTGCCGAATCACGCGCATGCCGACTTTGTATGCCCCACGGCGACGCCCAATGAGCTCAAGGCTCGCGCGCAGCGCCTGATGGGCGAGGAGGAGACCGTCACCGCCGACGATGTGCTCAATATCGATAACCTCGAGATTAACCTGGCTACCTACCAGGTGACACTCGATAACGAGCCCATCGACCTGACGCTGATGGAGTACTCGCTGCTGAGCTTTTTGGCGACGCACCCCAACCGCGCCTACAGCCGCGAGGTGCTGCTGCACCGCGTGTGGGGCTTTGAGTACTGCGGCGGCACGCGCACCGTCGACGTGCACATCCGACGCATCCGCTCCAAGGTGGGCCCGCAGATCGCGGCACACATCACCACCGTCCGCGGCGTGGGCTATCTGTTTAAGGACTAGATTTCCACCACAAAGGGGACAGGCACCTTTGTGGTGGTTTTGACGCAGGTGCGGGTTCCTTTCGAGTTTGCAGCAGAACTTAAGCCTTCCTAAAAGATTGCGTTCTCGTACACGTACGCCCGCATATTGGGGTACAACTCAACGTGAACAATGATGGCCCGCCACGGTGTTTGGCGGGCCTTTGGTTATTTGACGAAAGGATCGCAGCTATGAGCGAGAACGATTCCCAGCGTCCCCAGGATGTTGGCAATGCCGGCGAGACTCAGCAGCAGCCGCGCGTGCAGGTGGAGTCGACGCCTGCCGACGGCAACAACATTCCCTACGTGCAGGCCTACGATACGCAGACCGGCAAGCCGCTGGGCGGCCAGCAGGTTGTAAACAAGCACACGGTGGTCAAGACCAAGACCAAAAAGCTGCCGATCTTTATTACAGCGCTTGCCGGCTGCGCATGTGGTGCCCTGCTGGTCATTGCGCTCATTATGAGCGGTACGCTCGATATCGGTGGCGGCAAGAATGCCGTGACGGCGGGCGCTTCGGGTTCGTCGACGCAAAAGATCACCATCGACTCCGAGGACACCACGCTGGCCGAGGCCGTTTCTGCCAAGGCCCTGCCCTCTGTGGTTTCCATCACCGCCACTTCGAGCGGTGGCCAGAATGGCTCGCTTTCGCAGTCTGCCGACGAGTCGGACAACTCGGGCAGCGTCGGTTCGGGCGTGGTGCTCGATACCGAGGGCCATATCCTCACCAACAACCACGTGGTCGATGGCTATGACCAGTACGTAGTGACCATGGACGACGGCACCACCTACGAGGCCGAGTTCGTGGGCAACGACGCTTCGAGCGACCTGGCCGTCATCAAGCTCAAGGACGCCGACGCCTCCAAGCTCACGCCGATTGAGATCGGTGATTCCTCCAAGCTCAACGTGGGCGAGTGGGTCATGGCGATCGGCTCGCCCTTCGGCAACGAACAGTCTGTCTCCACCGGTATCGTCTCGGCGCTGTATCGCTCCACGGCCATGAGCTCTACCAGCGGCAACACCATCTATGCCAACATGATCCAGACCGATGCCGCCATCAATCCGGGCAACTCCGGTGGCGCGCTCGTCAACGACAACGGCGAGCTCGTGGGTATCAACTCGCTCATCGAGAGCTACTCGGGCTCCAGCTCGGGCGTGGGTTTTGCCATTCCCGTTAACTATGCCAAGAACATTGCCGACCAGATCATCGACGGTAAGACGCCGGTGCATCCGTACATGGGCGCTACGCTTTCGAGCGTCAATGCGCTTAACGCCCGCACCAACAAGTTGAGCACCGATAGCGGCGCGTATGTGGCGAGCGTCGTTGAGGATGGTCCTGCCGCCAAGGCCGGCATTCAGGAGGGCGACGTCATCACCAAGCTGGGCGACGATGAGATTTCGAGCGCCGACGGCCTGATCATCGCGCTGCGCAGCCACGAGGTGGGCGAGAAGGTCGAGATCACGCTCATGCGCGGCAAGGAAGAGAAGAAGGTCACCGTCGAGCTGGGCTCCGATGAGGAGCTGCAGAACCAGCAGCAGGACGACAGTTCGACCGACACCGGCAACGGCGGTATTACCGACGAGCAGCTGCGCCAGTACCTGGAGGAGCTGCTGGGCCAGCAAGGTCAGGGTCAGGGCAACGGTCAGGGTTTCTAACGAGCCGTTTCGCACATGCCGAAGCCAGAGGGGCTGTTCCGCCAGCGCGGGACAGCCCCTCTTTTCGCGATGATCCCTTGGAGACGGAGGAAAACGGATCATTTAGAAACGGCAAGGGCATGGTTTAATCGCGCGATCCACCCCAGTCTGGCGGCTGCCGATTCGGTGCGGTTCGAAAGGGTTATTCGGCGCCATGGTGACCGGTGGTACTCTTGTATCCGTTTGAAATCGAGCGAAGGAGTGCCGCTATGGAGCAATCGAGCCTGTTTGGTGACGGTGTGGACATCGATACCGAAACGCCCGCGAGCGCGGATGCCGCCGCACCGACCGACGCCCGTGCCCAGGCGGCAGCGCGCGCGGCCGAGCTGCGCCACGAGCTCGATTACCACGCGTACCGCTACTACATGCTCGACGCGCCCGAGATCACGGACGCTGCCTTTGACAAAATGCTCGTTGAGCTGCAGGAAATCGAGGCGGCCTACCCCGATCTGGTGACGCCCGACAGCTATACCCAGCGCGTGGGCGGCTACGTGAGCGAGCAGTTTACGCCGGTCACGCATATGGCACGCATGTATTCCATGGACGATGCCATGGATCTGGACGAACTCGACGCGTGGCTCCAGCGTACCGAGGATGCGCTCGGTGCCGGTAGCGTCACCTATACCTGCGAGCTTAAGATCGACGGCCTGGGCGTGGCGCTTACCTACCAAAACGGAACCTTCGTGCGCGCCGCCACACGTGGCGATGGCACAACGGGCGAGGACGTGTCGCTCAACGTGCGTACCATCAAGGATGTGCCCATGCACCTGTCCGAGCCGGCGCTCGCCCACATGGGCGCCGACCGCGAGCATACCATCGAAGTACGTGGCGAGGTCTATATGCCCAAGGGCAGCTTTGTTCGTCTGAACGATGAGGCCGATGCCGAGGGCCGCGACCCTTTTGCCAACCCGCGCAACGCTGCTGCAGGATCCCTGCGCCAAAAGGACCCCAAGGTCACGGCGCGTCGCGACTTGGCCACCTTTATCTATGCCATTGCCGATACCGACCCACTGCACGTCCACAGCCAGCGCGAGTTTCTGGACTGGCTGCGTAGCGCCGGCTTTAGCGTCAACCCCAACGTGGCCCGCTGCGCCACGCCGGCCGAGGTCCACGAGTTCTGCGCCCAGGCCCTCGAGCATCGCGGCGACTTGGACTACGACATCGACGGCGTGGTCGTAAAGGTCGACAGCTTCCAGCAGCAGCTCGACCTGGGCTTTACCGCTCGCGCACCGCGCTGGGCCATTGCCTTTAAGTTCCCGCCCGAGGAAAAGCAGACCGTACTGCGCGAGATTCGCATCCAGGTAGGCCGCACCGGTGTGCTCACGCCGGTCGCCGAGTTCGACCCGGTGACGGTTGCCGGCTCCACTATCGCGCGCGCCACGCTGCACAACATCGACGAGATCCGCCGCAAGAACGTGCGCGAGGGCGACACCATCATCGTGCACAAGGCGGGCGACGTGATTCCCGAGGTCGTGGGCCCCGTGCTCGACAAGCGCCCGGCCGACAGCGTTGACTGGCAGATGCCCGAGGTCTGTCCCGTGTGCGGCAGCCCCGTGGTTCACGAGGATGGCGAGGTAGCCTACCGCTGCGTGTCCATCGATTGCCCCGCACAGCTCAAGGAGCGCCTGCTCCACTGGGTGAGCCGCGGTTGCATGGACGTCGACGGCCTGGGCGACGAGATCGTCGACAAGATGATCGCCGCCGGTCTGATCCATGATGTCGCGGACTTCTACCAGCTCACGGTCGACGATATCGCCGGCCTGGACACAGGGCGCACCTATGCCAGCTCCAACAGCAAAAAGGGCGTCAAGAAGGGCGACCCCATTCCGGTGGGCCTCAAGACGGCCGAGAAAATCATCGCCGAGCTCAACAAGTCCAAGAGCCAGCCACTCGGTCGCGTGCTGTTTGCCCTGGGCATCCGCCATGTGGGCAAGAGCGTGGGCGAGGTCATCGCCGAGCGATTCCTGTCGATCGACAAGCTCATCTTGGCGAGCGAAGAGGACATCGCCGAGTGTGAGGGTATCGGTCCCAAGATTGCGGCGAGCGTCAAGCAGTTCCTGGCCGTGCCCGAGAACCTCGCCGTGCTAGAGCGCCTGCGTCAGGCGGGCCTGTCGCTCGAGGTCGACTTGGGCGCCGCGCACGCGCAGGCCGCAGCCGACGCCGGCGTGGCGGGCGAGCTCGCCGACGCGCAACCGCTTGCGGGTCTGACCTTCGTGCTCACCGGCACGCTCGTCAACCGCACCCGCGACGAGGCAGGTGCGGCGCTCAAGGTACTCGGCGCCAAGGTTTCGGGTAGCGTGTCAAAGAAGACGAGCTATCTGGTCGCCGGCCCCAAGGCGGGTTCCAAGCTCACCAAGGCCGAGCAGCTGGGTGTACCCGTACTGGATGAGGACGCACTCGAGCAGATCCTGGCGACTGGTGAGGTGCCGGAGGCGTAATGGATATCGAGAATCGCAATTGCTCGCAGGCGGAAGGGCGCGCGAGGCATTCCCAAGTGCAGGCAAAAGAGCGCTTAATGATGCGAATTTGCGTTGCCGAGCGCGAGCGCGCGGCGGGTGCATCTCGCAATGCCTTTGAGGCGTTGACCGAGTTAGAGGCGAGGCTCGGTCTAGCCTAGAGAGACCGGCACCGTGATCTGCGTCACGTAGGTTGCTGGGTCGTCGCTGATGATGTCGTCGATCAGGGCGATTTTGCGTCGCCCCGCTACGCTACCAGTTTGTCAAAAGCCCCACGGCGGTTGAGCACGGTAAATGCAATCACGCAGATGACCGCCGACAGAATCGATCCGCACGGCGAGGCGATGCCCATGGGGAACAGCGTGTCAGAATAGGCATTCGACAGCAGCCAGGCGCCGGGCACGCGAATGAGCGCCACGGCCAGCACGTTGTGCGCAAAGCCGATGTAGCTCTTGCCGTATGCAGCGAAAAAGCCGCTAAAGCAAATGTGGATGCCGGCAAAAATCGCGTCGAAAATATAACTGTGCATATAGCCAGTACCGGCGGCGACCACCGCGGGGTCCTTGGCAAAAAAGCCGATAAACGCCGGTGCCACCAGCCACATCAGCATCGTGATCAGGCAGCCGTACACCACCGAGATCGTCATGGCGTCCTTGAGTACCTGACGCGCGCGGTCGCCCTTGCCCGCGCCGGCGTTTTGCGCCGTGAGTGCGCTGACGGTAGCGCCCATGGAACTCGGCACAATGAACAAAAAGCTGATCATCTTTTCGACCAGGCCCACGGCGGCGGCGTCGACTAGACCGCGGTGGTTGGCGATGACGGTGATGAACATAAACGCCACCTGGATGCAGCCGTCCTGCACGGCCACGGGCACGCCGATCTTAAGAATGCTGCCGAGCACCTCGGGCTGAGGGCGCAGGTCGCTGCGCTTAACGTGGATGTTCGTGCGGCGGCTCTTGAGCCACACGAGCGCGAGGGCAACGCTGGCCGTCTGGGCGATTACCGTGCCGAGCGCCGCGCCCACGGGGCCGAGCCCCATGTGGCCGATAAACAGATAATCAAGCGCGATATTGATGATGCATGCCACGCCAATCACGTACATGGGCGAGCGCGAATCGCCTAGGCCGCGAAAGATGGCCGAGAGGATGTTGTACGCGGCGATAAAGGGAATGCCGATAAAGCAGATACGCAGGTAGGCGGCGGTTCCTTCGACCGCTTCGGCCGGCGTGCCAATGAGCGCCACGATCTGCGGACACAGTGCGAGCAGGACAGCGGCCAGCACCACCGAGACACCCATAAAGAGCGTGATGGTGTTGCCGATGGCGGTCTCGGCGCGGTCAAACCGACGCGAACCCACGGCGTGGCCGACGATAACCGTCGTTCCCATGGCCAGGCCCACGAGCGTCACGGTAATGATATAGAGCGTCTGCGCGCCGTTGCCCACGGCGGTGATGCCGGCGGCGCCGCTAAACTGCCCCATCATGTACAGGTCGGCCATGCCGTAGAGCATCTGCAAAAAGTACGAGAGCATATAAGGCAGGGCAAAGACCGCGATGGTCTTAAGGACATTGCCGCGTGTGAGGTTGTGTTCCATGGGCGGGGCTTTCTGGCTTGGTCTGTTTACGTACCAGTGTAGTGAAAACCCTACAACGATTGTAGAGTCAAGGTTTGTGTTGGCGGCGGGGCGAAAAAGTCACGCACGCGTTCATTTCCAATTGAATACGGACATGCGCCCTGTGAGCATGGCGCCTGCACTAGCCTTGCAGAAATCGATTTCGGAGCACTTGACACCGCCGCACGGCGCGCCATAATACGTGGGTTTGCGAACAACGTTTGATGGGGGATGAACCTGCGTGCGCAATCTCAAGATTTTGTTTTCCTATCTGGGGGCATACCGCCGCGATGCCATGCTCGGCGTGCTCTTTGTGACGGCCGAGACGGCGCTCGAGCTGTTTATCCCGGTCATCATGGCAAATATCATCGATGTGGGCGTGCCCGCGGGCGACATCAACTACATGCTGTTGCAGGGCACGTATATGTTGGTATGCGCCGCATGTTCGCTGGTACTTGGCTTGGGCTATGCACGCACGTCTGCTCGCGTCGCCTCGGGGCTGGGCGCTAACTTGCGCGAGGCGGAGTACCGCAAGATCCAGACGCTCGCTTTTGGCAATCTGGATAACTACGACGCCAGCTCGCTCGTCACCCGCATGACTACCGATATCACCGTCATCCAAAATGCCATCGGCAATGGCTTTCGCCCCATGGTGCGCGGTCCCGTGACGCTCATCGTCGGCTTGGTCTATGCGCTGGTGCTGTCGCGCCCGCTTGCCACCGTTTTCGCGATCATCCTGCCGGTGCTGGCGATCGTACTGGGTGTTATCACCTATCGCGTCAGTCCGCTCTACCGCCAGCTGCAGACCTCGATGGACCATCTCAACGGTGTGGTGCAGGAAGACCTCACCGCCGTGCGCGCCGTCAAGGCGTACGTGCGCGCCGAGCACGAGGAGGCCAAGTTCGATGCCGTCAATACCGAGCTTGCGCATACGGCGACGAAGACCTTTGGCAACGCCGTGCTCAACCTGCCGGTGTTTCAGCTGTCGATGTACGTGGCGGCGCTTTCCATTCTGTGGATCGGCGGGCGCATGATTCTTGCCGGCGAGCTCGGCGTGGGCTCGCTTACGGGCTTCATGAGCTATGTGCTGCTGATCATGAACTCGCTCATGATGATCTCCAACGTGTTTTTGCTGCTCACTCGCGCACTTGCCAGCGTGGAGCGCATCTCGCGGGTGCTCGACGAGCGTTCGCTTATTCAAGCGCCCGACGCTGCCGCTGCCGTGCACGAGGTGGCCGACGGAGGCATCGAGTTTCGCGACGTGTCGTTTAAGTACCGCGCGGATGCTGCCGAGGATGTGCTCGAGCATATTGACCTTTGCATTGAGGCAGGCTCCACGGTGGGCGTGCTCGGCGGCACGGGCTCGGGCAAGAGTTCGCTTGTGCAGCTGATCGCGCGCCTGTACGACGCCACCGAAGGCGCCGTACTCGTGGGCGGGCGCGATGTGCGCGATTACGACCTGGTTGCCCTGCGCGACGCCGTGGGTATCGTGCTGCAAAAGAACGTGCTGTTTACGGGTACCGTGCGCGAGAACCTGCAGTGGGGCAATCCGCAGGCGTCGGACGATGAGCTCCTCGCGGCTTGCCGCGCGGCGTGCGTGGACGAGTTCCTTGATCGCATCGGCGGGCTGGACGGCGAGTTGGGCCAAGGCGGCGCCGGTGTTTCGGGTGGCCAGAAGCAACGCCTGTGCATCGCGCGCACGCTGCTCAAGCATCCGCGCGTGCTCATTTTTGATGACTCCACCAGCGCGGTCGATATGGCGACCGACGCCAAGATTCGTGAGCATATTGCTCAGATTCCCAATACGACGGTGATTGTCATTGCACAGCGCATTGCGAGCGTCATGGATGCTGATCGCATTATTGTGCTGGACGACGGACGTGTCCACGGCGTGGGCACGCATGAGGAGCTGCTGGCGGGCGATAGCATCTACCAGGAGATCTATGCCTCGCAGATGGAGTTTGCGGGGGGTGCGGGCGTCGCAGACGGCGCAAATGCCCCGTCTTCGTCTGGCCCCAGCGGATCACTTCAAGCCACGGAAGGAGGCGAGCAACATGCCTAAGACATCCGCTCAGGCCCGTCCCGCCAATCTGACGCAGACGCTCCGCCGCCTGCTCTCCTACATGGGGCATGCCAAGTTCTCGCTGCTCGCAGTGGGTGTGCTTGCCTCTGTGGCCGCCATCGCAAGCCTTGCCGGTACCTACATGGTGCGCCCCATCGTCAACGGTTTGGCAACGGGCGGTGAGGAATTGCTCGCCAGGCAGGTTATCTTTACTGCTGCTATCTACGCCGCGGGCGTGCTCTCGGCCCTGGGCTACTCGCAGATCATGGTGCGCGCGGCCCAACGCGTGGTGTCCGATATTCGTCGCGACCTGTTCGCGCACATCCAGACGCTGCCGCTCAGTTATTTTGACAGCACGCGCTCGGGCGACATCATGAGCTTTTTCACCAACGACGTCGACACCGTCTCCGAGGCGCTCAACAACAGCTTTGCCAACGTGATTCAGGCCGCCATTCAGGTTGTGGGCACTACAGCTATGCTCATCATCCTTAACTGGCAGCTCACGATTATCACGCTCGTGTGCGATACGGCCATTGTGCTGTATGCGCGCTACTCGGGCATGCGTTCCAAGCGCTTTTTTGCCGCTCAGCAGGCGTCGCTGGGCGATTTGGACGGATACGTCGAGGAGATGGTCTCGGGCCAAAAGGTCATCAAGGTCTTTAATCACGAGCAGGCCAACGTGGCTGGTTTTGACGTGCGCAACCAAGAACTGCGCCGCACCGGTGGTGCCGCGCAGGCCTACGCCAACTCCATGGTGCCCATGACCGTGGTGATCGGCTATGCCAACTACGCCATCGTCGCCGTGGCGGGCGGCATGCTCTGCATCAAGGGGCTCGCCGACGTGGGCGCGCTTGCAAGTTACCTGGTCTTTGTACGCCAGGCGGCCATGCCCATCAACCAGTTTACGCAGCTGGGCAACTTCTTGCTTAACGCACTGGCCGGTGCCGAGCGCCTGTTTGCGGCTATGGACCTTAAGCCCGAGGTGGACGAGGGCTGCGTGGAGCTGGTGCAGACGGGCGACGCCGCGTGGGCATGGAAGATTCCCGAGGGCCAGGGCGTGGGCACGTACGGGCACTTGCATGATGTGGCTGCCGTTGATGAGTCGGGCCGCGCGGTGGCTGCCGACGGTACCGAGCTCACGTGCGGCTTGGTCCCGCTTGCCGGCGACGTGCGCTTCCATGCCGTGGACTTTTCCTACGTGCCGGGCACCCGTGTGCTCACGGACCTCAACCTGTTTGCCAAGCCGGGGCAAAAGATCGCGTTTGTGGGCTCGACGGGCGCCGGTAAGACGACCATCACCAACCTCATCAACCGTTTCTATGAGGTCGATGAGGGCGAGATCACGTACGACGGCATCGACGTCAAGCACATTGCCAAGGCCAGCCTGCGCGGGTCGCTCGGCATTGTGCTGCAGGACACACACCTGTTTAGCGGCACCATTGCGCAGAACATCCGCTTTGGCAACCTCGACGCGACCGACGAGGAGGTGCGCGCCGCCGCCGAGGCCGCCTGTGCGGATTCGTTTATCCGCCGCCTGCCTAGAGGGTACGACACGCCGGTCACGGCCGACGGCGCCAACCTGTCGCAGGGCCAGCGCCAGCTGCTCGCCATCGCGCGCGTGGCCGTCGCCGATCCGCCGGTGCTCATCTTGGACGAGGCCACGAGTTCCATCGACACGCGCACCGAAAAGCTCATCGAGCGCGGCATGGACCGCATCATGCGCGGACGCACCACGTTTATGATCGCGCACCGCCTGTCCACCGTCCGCGACGCCGACGCCATCATGGTCCTCGAACACGGCCGCATTATCGAGCGCGGCACGCACGAAGAGCTGCTCGCCCAGCACGGCGAGTACTGGCAGCTGGCGCATGGCTTAAAAGAGTTGGATTAACCCGTTCGAACACGATGCTTTGGCCCTCCGTGCCTCTCACCTCGCCTCAAACCATCACAACATTCGACGTTTTTTGCCAAAACCGGGAAAAGCATCGAATGTTGTGATGGTTTTTCTGCCACTCGATCGGGTGGAATCGCTTTCTTGCGCACGAAGGTGTGCGGACCCGTGGGCAGGGGAATAAGGTTGGTTATCCGACTCCATTGGAGGGCTCATGGACCTGCCGATCGTCCTGTCCCATAAGACTGCCTGGCTGTACCACAACGTGGCGCGCCCGTCCGAGCCGCTCTCGCGAGCAAGCAGCCTATACGATGAGGACTCGCTTGCTAACGAGGCGGAGCCGACTGCGGACCTGCCCAAATTGGGGCTCGATGCCAAGGGGCTGAGGGCTTCAACGGCAGTTGGGATCGTTACCGACTATCTGGTTTCGCTCGGTATTCCACGAGAAGAGCTTGATCATATCGACACGCTCGTCAACTTCGATTTTGAGCGCTCGACGCCGGCTGGATTTAGGTGCCACGTGTTTGGAGCGCCGGTACCTCCAGGCCATCTAATCGAGGTGGCGGAGGGCCTTCTGGTGGTTGATGAGGTCATGTGCTTTGTCCAAGCGGGTTCGTGGATGAGTGAGCCCGAGCAGCTGGAATATGGCTACGAAATCTGTGCCCGATACCATTTGAATCATCTGTCGACAGACGATTATATCGAGATGGGGCAGAGGTATACCGTTGCCGACTTGATTGCTTATTGCGATGAGAATCGATCTCGTCAGGGGGCTATACGCGCGGCCGGTGTGCTCAGGCGCGTGCACGATGGCGCGCGATCGCCCATGGAGACGGCCACCGCAATCATGGTCGTAGCAAAACGTTCCCAGGGCGGGCTGGGATACGTCAAGGTTGAGCTCAACCATCGGGTCGATGTTCCCAGCGAGTTCAAGTATCTCGCTAAGGCCGGGTATTTCGAGATTGACGTATATGCGCCTGCGAGCGGTACGGGAATTGAATACAACGGCTCGGACCATCTTGATAAACAGCGCAGCGCGTCGGATGCGGAGCGTATGACCGTGCTGAGCGCGCTGGGCTTTAGAATGATCGTCCTCACCGGGACTCAGTTTGCCCATCAGCTGCAATTGCACCGGGCGATGAACGCCATCGCACTCGCTATGGGCCTTAAGTGCGACCGAAGCGAAGCGTTCCAAAAGCGGCAGAACGACCTGCGAGAATTCGTGATTCGGCACTGGGACGGCGGCCTTTAGGGGCGTTTGGTCCTTCTACGGGGTGCCGTGGGCAGGCAGACCATCACAACATTCGACGTTTTTCGCCAAAAACGGGAAAAGCATCGAATGTTGTGATGGTTTGCGTGCTGAGGATGGGCTTGGGAAGCCGGTCTTGCTCGAAGCGACCTGTCCTGTCGTACGGGTGTCGGCATGATTCGCTCGTGGGGTATTATGTTTTCCGAAGAATAAAACGCCGCGTGAGGGGAGGGCTGCGTGGACGGGCACGTGCAACATGACGGCTTTGGCCGCGATATCAACTACCTGCGCATTGCCGTTACCGACAAGTGCAATTTCCGCTGCATTTACTGCATGCCAGCCGATGGCGTGGCGCCCCGCGCGCACGACAAGCTGCTCAGCGCCGAGGAAATCGCCCGCTTTGTGCGCTTGGTGGCGGGGGAGGGCATTCGTCGCGTACGCCTGACGGGTGGCGAGCCGCTGGTCAGCCGCCGTATTATCCCGCTCATTCGCGATATCCGCGAAATCCCGCAGATCGAGGACATCTCGCTTACCACCAACGGCGCCCTGCTGCCCAAGCTGGCACCGCAGCTCAAGGACGCCGGCCTTAACCGCGTCAACGTCTCGCTCGACACGCTTGACCCTACGCTCTTTGGAAAGATCACGCGCCTGGGTCGACTCGAGCAGACCATGGCTGGCATCGACGCGGCGCTGGCTTGGGGCTTTGAGCCCGTTAAGGTGAACTGCGTTGTGGTGCGCCGGCTCAACCAAGATGTGGCGGCCCTCGCGCGGCTCACGCTCGACCGCCCCATCCACCTGCGCTTTATCGAATACATGCCCATCGGCGACGAACACACGAGCTCGCATTGCGCTGTGGACCCGCATGCGCCCGCGCTCAATCCGGCGCTGTGGGATGCGAGCGACACCGTTCCGAGCGACGAACTGCGGGCGCGCATCAATGCCGGGGCCGCGGCGGCGGGATTGGGCGAGCTCGAGCCGCTCGACATCAACGACGCTCCTGCCGGCGCGGGCCCTGCGCGCTACTGGCACTTTCCGGGTGCGGCGGGAACGGTCGGCTTCATTAGCGCCATGTCCAACCATTTTTGTGCGAATTGCAACCGTTTGCGCCTGACGGCAGACGGCAACGTGCGTCCGTGCCTATTCAGCGATGCCGAGTATTCGGTGCGCGAAGCCCTGCGCCGTGGTGATGATATACGGGTACTTTCGATTTGGCGCGATGCCGTGGCCCACAAACCGCAGGAACACGCGATAATTGAGGGCACGCAACGATTTATGTCCCAAATCGGAGGATGATCATATGGCCAAGAGCAGGTACGCCGATGCCACCAAGGTCGCTCGCAGGGCCGCGATGTCTGCCCACAAAGCCACGGCTGCGGCGAATGCTGGCAGCGCCGCAGCGCCCGCGCAGCCGACTGCCAGTGCTGCCACCGAGTCCGCCCGCGACGCCCGCCGCGACGAGCTGACGCACGTGGACGCCAAGGGCGAGGTGCGCATGGTCGACGTGTCCGACAAGGCCGAGACTCATCGCATCGCCATCGCCGAGGGCACCATCCTCATGCATCCCGAGACGCAGGCCATGGTGCTGCAGGACCGCGCCAAAAAAGGCGACGTGCTTGCCTGCGCGCGCGTGGCGGGCATCATGGCCATCAAACGCACGAGCGACATCATCCCCATGTGCCATCCGCTGCTCATTACCAAGAGCAAGTGCGACATTGCGCCCATCGCTCCGGCGGGGACGCCGGCCGAGGACGTGCCCGAGGGCTGGGCGCCGGCGCGCGCGGACGGGCAGGTTGGCTTTCACGTACTGGTCACGGCGGGCGTGACGGGCAAGACGGGTATTGAGATGGAGGCTCTGACCGGCGCGAGTGCTGCGTGCCTAACGATCTACGACATGTGCAAGGCCGTCGATCGCGGCATGGAGATCGTCGACGTGCGCCTGCTGCACAAGGAGGGTGGCCGCTCGGGCGTGTGGGACCGCGCGGAGCGTCAGGTTGCTGCTGTTGAGGCCGTGGCCGCTGACGGTGCCACGCTCGCAAGCGCACCCGTCGCCGTCGCGCCCGCTGCTCCGGCACCGGCCGTCCCCGCGATCGCGTTTATCGGCTACCAAAACTCGGGCAAGACCACGCTCGTCGAGAAGGTTATCGCCGAGCTCACCCGCCGCGGCCTGCGCGTGGGTTCACTCAAGCATCACGGGCACCACGGCTTTGATATCGACGTGCCCGCTAAGGATACCTGGCGCCATCACCAAGCCGGATCCAAGCACGTGGGCCTCATCTGCGCCACGCGCTGGGCGGAGTACGCCGACACGCGCGAGGAGGACGAGATGTCCGCGCGCGAGCTGCTGTCGCGCTACAACGATGTCGATGTGGTGATCATCGAGGGCTACAAGACCGAGGGCTTCGACAACATCGTGGTCGCGCGCTCCGGCGTCGACCGTCTGCGCGGCAAGAGTTCGCTCGACCTGGTCGACGGTCGCACGCTGGCCCTTGCCTGCAACGAAGCCCTGGCGCGTCAGGCCTTCGACGCCGGCTTTGCGACCCGAGCCATCAACATCAACGACGCCCGAGCCATCTGCGATCTCATCCAAGACCACCTTTAAGGCTTGACGCTGCGCCGGCCCCAAGCACCCCATCTCGCCCCTCAAGCCGTCGCTCGCGTACCAAAGTACGCGTCGCTCCTCTTTCGGGGCGACCTGGGGCACTTGGAACCGGCTCGCTGCGCTGCCATAACATGCCAAAAAGGGACAGGCATCTTTGTGGTGGTTTTTGCAAAAAAGCTTTGACTTAAAGTTAGCTCAAGGTGTCATAATCGCTGACAAACGATTGCGATCACGGAGGCCTCATGTCAAAACTGTACTTTATGCGTCACGGTCAAACGCTCTTTAACTTGCTTCGTCGCAAGCAGGGCTGGTGTGACTCGCCGCTCACCGAGCTGGGAATCGAGCAGGCTAAAACTGTCGGTGCGACCCTGCGAGGGCGTGGCCTTACGTTTGACCATGCGTACAGTTCGACGTCCGAGCGTGCGTGCGACACGCTTGAGCTTGCGTTCCCCGGTCAGCCTTACGAGCGCGTCAAGGGCCTTAAGGAGTGGAACTTTGGCAAATTTGAGGGCGCGAGCGAGGATTTGAATCCGCGCCTGCCGTACGGCGATTTTTACAAGCAGTATGACGGCGAGGGCGAAGTCGAGTTTCGCGAGCGTATGATGGCGACCATCACCGAGTTCATGCAGCGCCCTGGACATGAGAGCGTGTTGTGCGTGAGCCATGGCGCCGCAGCGGCTCAGGTCATGCGCGGCGTGGGCGTGGAGCCGCTCAAGATGAAGCACCGCATTGGCAACTGCTGTGTGCTCGAACTCGACTTTGATGCTACTACCGGCACATTTGCTCTTGCAGATTTGTACAACCCCTACGGCACCCCGCGCGAGTAACATCGGGGCATCAGCCAAAACCACCACAAAGGGGCCAGTGAACTGCCTCCCATTTCTTGGACATCGGGAAATGGGAGGTTTTCCATGAGTATAGACCTCAGGGTGAAGCACGACCTGGAGTCCAGGAGGCGGGCCGTCGAGCTCTTCGACGCCGGCGTCGGCTGCAAGCCGGCGGCCGAGGCCCTGTCCGTCCCCCGCGAGACCGTGAGAGAATGGCAGTGGGTATACCGGGCGTTCGGAAGCGAGGCGCTGCTGTCCATGGGCGGGAAACAATCCAGGTACACATTCGAGCAGAGGGTCGCCGCGGCGTCGGCCGTGGTCGACGGCGGGATGGCGAAGACCGACGCCATGGCCGAGTTCGGGATCAGGTCGAAGTCCCCGCTGGAGCGCTGGTGCAGGCTCTACCGCGAGGGCGGCGCCGAGGCGCTGCGGCCCGGACCGAAGGGCAGGCCGAGGGGGTCGAGGTCGAAACCCCGGGCCCGCACCCGCGAGCAGGAGCTCGAGGAGCGCTGCCGCAGGCTCGAGGCCGAGGTCGCCTACCTAAAAAAATTGCGCGCCCTGGTCGAGCGGGACGGGCTCTGACCAGGGCGGCGGCCGAGGCGGTGAGGGCGCTGAGGGCGGAGGGGCACTCCCTGCGCCACCTGCTGGAGTGCTCGGGGCTCAGGAGGTCGACCTACTACTACGCGCTGGCGCACCCGCGGAGGCCGACCAGGCCCGAGCTGCGCGACGCCGCGGCCGAGATATTCTCGCGCACCGCCAACGGCTGCGGGCACCGGCAGATAGCCATGTGCCTGCGCGCCGAGCTGGGCGCGGTCGTGGCCGACAAGACCGTGCTCAAGATGATGCGCGAGATGGGCATCCGGTGCGGGATACGCCGCCGGGGCTCCCGCCGCCGGTACAGCTCCTACAGGGGGCTCGTGGGGAGTACGTTCGAGAACGTCATCGCGAGGGGATTTCGGCGCCGAGGGGCCGTGGCAGAAGCTCGGCACCGACGTCACCGAGTTCAAGGTCGCCGGCGCCAAGGCCTACTGGGCCCCGGTGCTCGACTTCTGCACGAAGGAGATCGTGGCGAGCGACATATCGACCTCGCCGGACCTCGCCCAGCAGCACAGGATGCTCGACCGGCTCCTCGAGGCCCTGCCCGACGGGGCGGCACCGACCATGCACTCGGACATGGGCTGGCAGTACCAGCACGAGTCCTACACCTCCAGGCTGGAGGGGGCGGGCATCACCCAGAGCATGTCGCGCAAGGGGAACTGCATCGACAACGCCGCCACCGAGCAGCTCTTCGGCCACGTGAAGGACGAGTTCTACCGCGGCAGGGAGTGGGGCAGCTTCGAGGACTTCAAGCGCGACCTGGAAGGGTACATAGCCCATTGGAACACGCGGCGCAGGCAGGTAAGATTGAAGGGCCTGACGCCGGAGGAGTTCCGGAGCCGGGCCCTTGCGGCGTAGTCGCTATTTATTCAGTCCAAGTTTCGGGGCGCAGTTCACAGGCACCTTTGTGGTGGTTTTGCCGTTTACAGGCGATTTCCTACCGTTCAGCGGACTTTCGCACCAATGGGGCTTACGCTGCATGCAAGTTTCATCCTACAATCGCCCACGTGCTCACAAGTTTGTTACTCCTCGGGAGGCATCACTTGCGCATAATAGAAGACGAGGAATATCGCCCCGTCGTCTAGCGCCGATGTCCGAGGAGTTTTTTCATGCTCATTTTAAAGAAGATCAACAATAACGTTGCTCTCGCCGCCAGCGATGACGGCCGAGAGGTTGTTGTCTTTGGCAAGGGCATCGGTTTTCACGAGATGCCCTACGAGCTTGCCGATGAGTCGCTCATCCAGCGCAAATTCTATAACGTTCCCGAGAGCCTGCAGGATATGGTCGGCACACTTCCCGACGACGTTCTGCTCGCGGCAAGCGACATTGCCTGCTTCGCATCCCAGCAGCTTGGTTGCAAGCTGTCCGGTGGCCTGCCCTTTATCCTGGCAGATCACCTGCAGTTTGCCGTTCAGCGCGACGACGACCAGATCAGCGCTCCCAACCCGCTCGAGCATGAGGTGGCTTTCATCTACCCGCGTGAGCTCGAAATCGGTCAGGCCGCGCTCGCCATCGTGCAAAAGCACACCGGCGCCAAGCTGGGTCAGAACGAGGCCACGAGCATCGCGCTCCACATCGTTAACGCCGAGGTCGACGGCATGGGCCGCGCCAAGGACATGGACTTCATCATGAAGAGCACCCGCGTGCTTGACGAGGTAACCCATTCCGTGGAAAAGCAGCTCGGCTGCTCGCTCGACACGGCGTCGTACTGCTACATTCGCTTTCTTGCGCACCTGCGCTTTTTGGTTCGCCGCCTTGTTAAGGGCAGCTGCACGCAGACCGAGAACTCCTCACTGTTTATGCAGGCCGCCCGCGATTTTCCCGAGGCCTACCAGTGTGCGTACGCCATCAACCGCGTGTTCGAGAAAGAGTTCAAGCAGAGCTGCTCGGACGAGGAGCTCTTGTATCTGATGATGCATATCAACCGTCTGCGATCGGCTTCGCAGACCGAGTGAGTAAAGCCGCCAGCCCGGCGGCAATCGCAACAATTCTTTTTGGTTTCTAACTGCGGGCAAGGTACCGGCTCGCGGTAGGGGATATTTTTGTCGAAATTTGGAAAAGAGAGGACAGATCATGGCAGGTAAATACGACGATCTTGCTGCCCAGATCGTAGAGCTGGTTGGCGGCAAGTCCAACGTCAAATGCGTCGCACACTGCATTACCCGTGTTCGTTTTAAGCTCAAGGACGAGTCGAAGGCCAATGACGAGGCAATCTCCGAGCTGCCCAACGTCATCAAGGTCATGCACGCCAACGGCCAGTACCAGGTTGTTGTGGGCAACATCGTCGAGGACGTCTACGACGCCGTTCTCAAGGCCGGCGGTTTTAGCGACGGCGGCGCCGTCGACGCCGATGACGACGATGCCGCTCCCAAGGGCGTTACCGATGTGATCATCGACCTCATCTCGGGCATCTTCGCCCCCATGCTCGGCACCTTCGCCGCTGCCGGTATCATGAAGGGCCTGCTGGCGCTCGCTACCTTCCTGGTCCCGAGCTTTGCCAACGACGGCGCCTACACGCTGCTCTACACCGTCGCTGACGGCATGTTCTACTTCCTGCCCGTGGTGCTTGGCTTTACCGCGGCCAAGAAGTTCAAGATGAGCGAGTTCAACGGCATGGCCATCGCCTTTGCCCTGGTGTATCCCACCATGGTTGCCCTGACCTCGGGCGAGGTTGTCGGCTCCGTCGAGCTCGGCTTTGCTGGCACCTTCTCTTGGTACACCACGTTCCTGGGCCTGCCGCTCATCATGCCTGCCTCGGGTTACACCAGCTCCGTTATCCCCATCCTGCTCATGGTCTGGTTTGGCTCCACCCTCGAGCACTGGGTTAAGAAGTGGATGCCCGCTTCTATGAAGATGTTCTTCACCCCGCTGATCGTCGTCACCGTTACCGTCACCCTTGGCTATCTGGTCATTGGCCCCATCGCCACGCTCATCACCAACCTGCTTGGTGAGTTCTTCGCGCTGCTGTTTGGCCTGCCCATGATCGGCTCCCTCCTGGGCTGCACCCTCGTCGGTGCCTTCTGGATGTGCCTGGTCATCTTTGGCTTCCACTGGTCGCTCGTGCCCATCGCGCTGGTCAACCTGTCCACTCTGGGCCACGACTACATCCTGGGCTCCGTTATCGCCCACTCCTTCTCGCTGGGCGCCGTGCTCTTCGCCATGTATCTCAAGAACAAGGACGAGAAGTTCCGCGGTATCGCGCTGCCGGCCATGATCTCCGCCTTCTTCTTTGGTGTCACCGAGCCCGCTATCTACGGTGTCGCCCTGCCCGATAAGAAGGCCTTCATCAACGCCAGCATCGGTTCTGCTGTGGGCGGCCTCATCATTGGTCTCTCCGGCGCCGTGGTGTACATGTCCGGTGGTCTGGGCGTCTTCAACTGGCTGTCCTTCATCGACCCCTCCGGTGTTAACGGCATCAACCACATGATCTGGGCTATCGTTGCCTCTTTCGTGGGTGCCGCCGTGGGCTTTGCGATCGAGTTTGCCACCTACAAGCCCGAGGCTGCCAAGTAGCCCAAACGACAAAGACTCGGTACCAAGCCGGCGGGGGGGGGGAGCGCCCCGCCGGTTTTTTTCAAAGGGGCTAGATGCCATGCGCTCGTCCGAGCGACTGCCCAAAATCAAAACCATGCCGGATTACGGGGCTGAAACGGTGAGTGCTGACCATACCCCGTTTTTCCGTAAACTGACAAGCCTCCTACCTGCGGTTTTGTCCTTGCCGTTTCTGGCATGCTCAAGGGGCACTGGTTCTGCCCCGTAAACCGGCATGGTTTTGAACCTGCCAATAAGGGACAGGTTTATTTTGGTCGGTTTTATCTGGGCAAACGTCGTCTCCGTCAGCTCCGTCCGCATATCTTAAGCCGGCATAGTTTCGATGGGTCGGTCCGTGCGCGTCCCGCAACATGCCTCGCCACGAAACCGGCCTATCTACTACGTTTAAGTGGTAGGGGCCAACCACACGGTGGTTTTTCGAAAACCGCCAAGCCGTCTACCTGCGGTTTTATTTTTGACAATTGCGGCGTGGTCGGGGGTTCACGACTAAACGTAGTAGATGGGCCGGTTTCGTGGCGGCCGACTCAACGCGAACTCCGATCGGGACGCAAATTACCTCGTGGACGCCGCTTCGGCGTCCACGCAACATCCCAACACGTACGAAAGGAGCCAACATGGCTTTTCCCGATGGATTTCTGTGGGGCGGTGCCACTGCCGCCAATCAGTGCGAAGGCGGATACAACGAGGACGGCAAGGGCCTCGGCGTTCCCGACATCATGACCGGCGGCACGGTCTCCGAGCCGCGCCACATTACCGACGGCATTCTGCCCCAGTACCACTATCCCAGCCACGAGGCCGTGGACATGTACCATCACTATCTCGACGACATCAAGCTTTTTGGCGAGATGGGCTTTAAGTGCTACCGCATGTCCATCAACTGGAGCCGTATCTTCCCCAACGGCGACGAGGCCGAGCCCAACCAGGCCGGCATCGAGTTCTACCGCCGTGTGTTCCAGGCCTGTCAGGAGCAGGGCATCGAGCCCATGGTCACCCTTAGCCACTATGAGCTGCCTTATGGTCTGTCCAAAAACTACGGAGGCTGGAAGAACCCCAAGCTCATCGATTTCTACCTCAACTACGCCCGCACCGTCATGACCGAGTACAAGGGCCTGGTGCGCTACTGGCTCACCTTTAACGAAATCAATTGCCTGCTCATGGGCGGCTTTGGCGGCGTGATGGGCGGCGGCATGGTGCCCGAGGCAACCGACACGCCCATGGCCTTTGGCGACTGCGACTGGGACGACCCGCAGGCGCGCTTCGATGCCCTGCACCATCAGTTCCTGGCGAGCGCCAAGTGCGTCACCATGGGCCATCAGATCGATCCCCAGAACAAGATCGGCTGCATGATCGCCGGCAACGCCTGCTACCCGCACACGTGCAATCCGGCAGACGTTCTGGCCGCACAAAAGCAGCAGCGCGAGATGAACTTCTACTGCGGCGACGTGCAGGTGCGCGGTGCGTATCCCTCGTGGGCGCCCAGCGTGTGGCGCCGCGAAGGCGTGCACGTGGAGGTTTCGCCCGAGGACGCCGCCACGCTGGCCGCCGGCAAGGTCGACTTCTACAGCTTTAGCTACTACATGAGCGCCACGGCCACGGCTGACCCGGTGCTGCTGGAGCAGGGCAACATCTTTGGTGGCGCTGGCAACGAGTACCTCAAGAAGAGCGATTGGGGTTGGGCGATCGACCCCGAGGGCCTGCGTTACTACCTGGAGGAGGTCTACGACCGCTACCAGGTGCCGCTGATGATCGTCGAGAACGGCCTGGGCGCGGTGGACGAGGTCGAGGCGGACGGTGCGATTCACGACGGCTACCGCATCGATTACCTGCGCGAGCATATCAAGCAGATGGAGATTGCCATCGAGGACGGCGTGGACCTGATGGGCTACACCATGTGGGGCTGCATCGATTTGGTGAGCGCCTCGACCGGCGAGATGAAGAAGCGCTACGGCTTCATCTACGTCGACAAGGACAACGACGGCAACGGCACGCTCGCCCGCAGCCGCAAGGACAGCTTCTTCTGGTACAAGAAGGTCATCGCCACCAACGGCGCCGACCTGGCCTAGCCAAGTCTCAACCAGCGTAAACGTCGCAACCACCACAAAGGGGCCAGGCACCTTTGTGGTGGTTTTTGCTTTGGTAGATGTGTGGGACATGCCTTACAATCTACCAAGTAGTTCATGACGGGCGAAAAACGGAGAGAAGGGTCCTGATGCGTCCTTAATGTTTCATGCGGATAGATTGATTTGACAGACGGTGGCGAATGCCCACCGCCCGTATTCGTATGAAACAAGGAGTCTCCATGCTCGCATCTCTTTTCTCAAAGCCTCAATCATCGCTGTCCGTGCAGGCCAAGCGGCTGGTGGCGATGCGCTTTCTCATCTACACCGGGTTTCAGACCAGTTATTTTATCGGCGTCATCGGAACGCTCACCTATGCAGACGATGCCTCAGTCGTGGCGACATCGCTGGCCGTTCTGTTTATGAACGTTTTCGTGATCCTGGGATCCTTTGCGGGTGGCGCTGCGCTCGACGCCTGGGGTCCGCGCCGCCATTTCTTGCTGAGCATCATCGGCGCTCTTGCAACTGGCACGGCAATCATCGCCTTTGGTAGCGCGACCGGCGTCGTCCTGCTCGGCGCGGTGTTTCTGGGCTTTGTGATGGGATTCGCCCAGCCCATCGCCACGTCCTATCCGGCCTACCTCACCGACGATCCTGTCGAGCTCAAAGACATCAACTCCGCCATCGCCATGTTTTCAAACGTGAGTATCATCGTTGGCCCCACGCTGGGTGGCTTTGTCGCGGCTGCTGCGTCGTCGCGCGCGGTGTTTGTTCTCATGATGCTCTTTACCGTGCTGGCGCTCATCGCCGGTTGGGGCTTTAGGCCGCAGACCAGCCATGTCGCCGGGGATGCGGATGCCGATTCGGCGGAGGAAGGGGAGCGTGCGGGACAAAGCTCCAACCCCAGCACATCCACCCGCGCCACCTTCGCAGCCAGCATCAAGACAGTCTTCACCAACAGTGTCCTCGCGCTACTTTTCTGCATCATTTTTCTTTCGAACTTTGGCTACGGAGCCTTCGATCCGCTCGAGTCGTTTTTCTATCGCGATGTCCTACGCGTCGGCGTTGAGTGGATGGGCTGGCTCTCGTCGGCCTCGGGCGTGGGCGCGGTACTGGGTGCCGTGCTCGCGCTCCGCTTGCCGCCGCACTTGGTCAACCTAAAAACGCTGCTCGTGGCACTTATGTCCGTGGGCCTGGGAAGCCTGCTCTATGTGGGGACGCCGTACGTGGGTGTGGCCCTTGTCGGTCAGGTCGCCCTGGGCATAGCTTGGGGTGTCGTCAACCCGCTCCACAACACCATCGTGCAGACGACGGCGCCGCTCGAGCAGCTTGGTCGCGTCAATTCGGTCATGGGCTTTGGCAATATGTTCGCTGGCGTGGCCCCGCTGGCGATTGCTCCGTGGCTGGCGGCGACGTTTGGCGTGCAGCAGACGCTCATCGGAGCAGGCATGGTCGTGACGGCAGTCCCCGCGGCGTTGCTGCTGTTTGGGCGCCGGCATTTTGATCGTGCCGCAAGGCAGTAAAGACCATCACAACATTCGATGAAAATCGCGATTTTGCCGAAAAACATCGAATGTTGTGATGGTTTGGCCCACAAACGCCACTTCCCCCACAAAGGGGGCCAGGCACCTTTGTGGTGGTTTTTGCTTTGACGGGCCGCGCCTGTGCCTTGGTATACCATGTACGCCGTTTGCGAATACACCCCACACCGCCGCACAACTCAGAAAGGCCCCCATGGACGCCACCTTCAGCCACATCAAAGCCGTGTTCTGCGATATCGACGGTACGCTGCTCACGAGCCAGCACACGGTGTCCCCGCGCACCGTGGCGGCGATCCGCGCCCTGCGCGAGCGCGGCGTGCTCTTTGGCCTGTGCACCGGGCGCGATGCCCACGCGACCGAGGCCATGTACGAGCTCTGGGGCATCGAGGGCCTGGTGGACGTGCTGGTGGGCTGCGGTGGCGCCGAGGTCATCGACCGCGCGCACGGCATCAACGAGCTGAGCTACCCGCTGCCGGGCGAGACCATCGCGCGCATCTGCAAGCACATGGCAGACCTTCCGGCAACGCCCGTCTGCCCCCGAGACGGCGTGTTCTACGTGCCCGAGAGCAATGCGTGCATCGAGCACCTGTCGCGCGTCGACGGCGTGCCCTACCAGGTGGTCGATTTTGCCGAGTTTTTGCGCGAGCCGCAGTCCAAGGTGATGTTTACCATGGCGCCCGAGGTAATGCCGCGGGTGATTGAGCGGGCGTCGACGTTTGCCGATAACACTGTTAAAGCGGCGGCTCTGCAAACCACGCAGCGGCTCTACGAGTTCATGGATCCGCGCGTGTCCAAGACGCGCGGCCTTGTGCGCGTGGCGGAGCTCAATGACATGGAGCTCCAGGACATCTGCGTGTTTGGCGATGCTGATAACGACACCTGCATGGTGGCTGACGCCGGCGTGGGCGTGGCCATGGCAAATGGCAGCGACGCCACCCGCGCCGCCGCCGATTTTGTAACCGCCAGCAACGACAAAGACGGCATCGCGATCTTTATCGAGGAACATCTGCTGTAGCGCTGGGGGAGAACTACCGCAGAAGGGGGCAGGCTCTTTTTGCGGTGGCCTCAGGCGATTTGGGCGAATTGATACCTAAAATCTGTGCGAAAATTCAAATATTGTTGTCTGAACATCATACTTCTAACCACCGATGGGTTTAAGATATTCTCATCAATTTGGTAGGATATTCATCCCGGTTAATGACCTACCGCTCACGGTCGATTTTCGACCGTTCACAGGATGTTTGCTCTTGAGCAAAATGTTGTGCAAATAAATCTAATGCCATTAAAAAATAATACGCAACTAAATTACCAGCAGAAACAAAAATAGATAGCGAATAAACGAAGGTAAATCTGAGCAAATGTCAAGAGAATTGAGAACTCGCTACAAAACTATCGGTTTTGTTGCTCAGATGTTTAAACAATCGTTATAATTGCATTACTAAACGAGCGCAATTACAGATTGCGCAGATACGTTTGATGGTGAAAGAGCAAGATCGCGGTCTCTTGGGGAGGAGACATCGATGACAGCAAATTCAGACAAATCTAAGCAGCATAATAAAGCGACACATCGTGTATTAGCAGGTGTTTTGTGCGGAGCTTCCGTTTTGAGCCTGGTGCTGTCGCTCGTTATGCCTCCGATCTCGCAGGCCATTGCCAATGACGCCCAGACGGTTTCTGCCGAGGAAACTGTGATGGGGGGGTTCCTCAAGTGAGTCTACTGGTGTAGGCAACGCTACTAACGGGGATGTCGAAAACCAGAATAGTGATGATGCCGAGAATGGCGAGACCGATCCTTCAAATGGCCTTGAGCAGAATCAGGTTGAGGATCAGCCTGAGGACGAGCTACTGGGTGAAGACGGCAAGTCGTCGGATGACAATGCTGCAATGGCGGTCGCGGAAGGCGAGCAGGCCGAAGCGGCATCCGGTGAGATAGATAGCGCGGAAAAGCTGAAAACTGAGCTGGAGAAGGCGAGCGACGCTGCCAACTTTAAGCTTACGAAAGATATTGTTACCAGCGAGACAATTCAGCTCAATAAAAGCGGCAGTATTATCACGTTGGATCTAAATGGCTGCAAGATTAAGCATGAGAGTCCCAATCAGCCTCTCTTCAATATCACCGCTGGAGCAACGTTGACCGTCAAGGACAGCCAGCAAGCTGCCCCGACAGAGACCATGGTTAATGGAGTAAAAAACGGCAATCTCGCTTCAATGGAATACGACGGTTCCAGCATCCCGACCAAGCTTACCTACTACGTAACCGAATCGGTCGCAAAGGGAACCGGTACAACCGAGACCCTTAAAGCGCATAAGGCTGATATCAAGGGCGCCATCGTGGCGTGCGGTAACGCCGACACTACTGGTTTAAAGCTCGTCAACCTTTATAATGGCGGCAACTTCAATCTTGAAAGTGGCGTACTCACACAAAAGAAGGATGACCGTATCGGCAACCTCATCTATGCCGAGAACGGCTCTACCGTCAACATGAGCGGCGGCTATGTGTGCGGCGCTTCTGGCTCGGGTACTGGCGCGGGCATTATGGTATCCAACGCGAACGGTGGCGCCTCGACTCTTAAGCTGACTGGTGGCGTAATCGCTGGCAATTATGCCCCCAATGGCGGCGGCGTGTACGCTAACGGATCCACAGTTAATATGACCGGCGGCACGATTTCCGGTAACGGTACGTCCAAAGATCGATCGGGATACGGCGCTGGTGTTTGTGCTGTTAGTTCAACTGTAGTCATTTCAGGTGGTTACATCACCAACAACAACTATCAGTTCTACAGCGACAATGAAGGCTCCACGAAGCATATTGGTAACGGATGTCACGGCGGCGGTGGTATTGCTGCCTTCAATAGCGGCAGTCTCACAATTAACGGTGGCTTCATCACCGGTAACTATTCTGCCGAGGCCGGTGGCGGTATTTATGCTGGCGCTTGGAATCAGGCTCTCTCCTTGTTTTCGTTCTCTGGTGGAAGCATCGCCAGCAATGTGGCGCAAAACTCTGAGGGCGGCGGCATCCGTATCGCTGCGCCTACAGTTGGCGAATTTAATGTGATCGGCAAGAAAGCCTACATAACTAACAATACGACTAATACCCCCAATGACTGGGGCGGCGGCGGCGTGTTTGTCCAGGGAGGCAACAGTGCCGAAGGCGTTAATTCGGCGTGTCTCAAGATATCCAACGCCCTGATTACCAAAAACTCGGCCAAGGGCTATGGTGGTGGCTTCGCGGCCTGCCCGAGCGGCAAGACGGCGATTACAGATGCCAATGGTATTGCGATTTTCGGAAACACCGATGCAAACGGTGAGAATCTATCAGGCGGCACCAATGGTAAGAATGAAGACCAGCCTTCAAGTGTTGATGGCGGTGAGATTACTGATGACTTCAAGAGGCGTGGCCATGAGGACCTCTTCCTTATCCGCAAGTCGGATAACGCTGACTATATCGCAGCCGTAACGGGCCAGATGCTCGGCGGTGGTGCTGCAAATTGGTCGGGCACGATTGACGGTCAGCTTGCGACCATCGGTAAGTATGACGGAGCCCAAGCCAAGTACATGATTGGCCTAAAGTCCAAACCGTCCGCTGAAGATCAAAATGCTGCTATAGGGCTGGCTACGTTATATATCACGGGCAACAGCTCCAATATCCACGGTGGCGGAATCATGACCAACGGAGACGTTGTCGCCGGTTCCACTCGAGAGGTCAAGGTTTACCCCAAGATGAAGCTCAACGGCACCAAGGTGCTTGAGGGCGGCAAGCTTAAAGGAAATGATTTCGATTTCCAGCTTCTCAGGCAGAACAAGATTATTAACGAACTAGGCGAGATCTCATATACGATTCCGAGCTTTGACTCCAATGGTGATCTTCAGCTCAATCGCTGCTCGGTGGTCGATACGGTGAAAAACGATGAGAACGGAAATCTCACCTTTGATCTGGGTGAAGTTTATGCCGATGACGATCTTGTTTACTACTTGGTAGAGGTTCCGGGCACGGACAAGGACAAGGGCGTGACTTACGACAAAACGATCTACAAAATTGATCCTGAGGTTGTGAAGGATGAGGGCAAGTCGCACAACGTGCTTGACATTAAATACACGTATTACAAAGTCAAGAGCGTTTCGGTAACAAAGGTAAAAAATGACGGCGCTGGCGCAAGAACGCCAGAAACAGAACCAGCAGCCGTCACAGAAGCTGAAGGCGAAAATGCTGTTAGCATTGCGCTTACCAGTGGTGCAACTTTCACTAATAAGTTCACTCCGTACGACTCGAAGGGCTCCTGGACGCCTATGGCGACCAAGGTCGTTGAGGGTGGCGAGATGAAGGAGTTTACGCTCGAGTTTGCGGATAACGACAAGTTCGATAAGGCCGAGGCGGTTAAGACCAAAGCCAACGACAAAAACTCTCAGCTCCTGAGCTTCAACCCGATTGAGTACAAGCTCGATCAACTTAACAAACTCGAGACTGACCCCACTGGCCGTGGTGCTTCCAAGACCTTCACGTACTTCGTTCGCGAACAGCAGCCAACCACGCCGTTTACGAACTATAAGTACGACCGGTCGGTCTATCAGATTACAGTTAACGCGACTGACGACTCTAACCACCATATAGACGTCACTGCTACCTACAAGCAGATTCAGGATCGTGACGGCAATCTAGTGGCCAACGGCACGACCTACGACCTCACCGACACCTCCATCCCCACCTTCACCAACACCTACTCCACATCTTTGCCCCTTTCTGGTATGTCGGGCGTCACTCTGACGTACCTTGCCGGCGCGGCGGCGCTTTGCGCTGCTGCGGCCTGGATGCACATTCGTCGCAAGGCGAATGCGAAGGGAGGCGAGCGTCGTGAATAAGAAAGTTTGCTCCTTCCCGATCTTGTTTGCGCTGCTCGCCCTCTTGATCGGCACCTGCACGGTTGTGTTCCCCGCATCCGCGCAGGCCGCGCCGAGCGCGACCGGATCCATCACGGTGACAGGCACCGTGGCGCGCTGCTACGACGCCTACCAGATCTTTGACGCCAACGTCGTCGATGACGACAACGACGCCAAGATCGCCACCGACCTTGTCTGGGCAAGCGATGCCGTGCGCGACGCCGCGCTGCCTGTGTTGCACAGCGCCGGCATGCCCAATTCCCAGACCATCGCACAGGAAGCTGCCGAGTGGCTCAACACCGATTCCCGCCTTACGAGCGCGCTGAGCGCACAGCTCGCTCGTTCCCTCCAGAGCTCTGGCGCCGTGTCCGTGGCCCTTAACGCGGGCACGACGGCCGAGCTGCCCTGTGGCTACTGGCTCATCGTCGCCAAAGACGACGCCATCTCCCAAAACGAGGCCGGCACCGCGCCGATCATGGCCCTGGTCGGCGGCAGCGCCGTCACCGTCAAGCCCAAGGCCGCGACGCCCAAGGTCCAAAAGCACGTGCTGGAGGACAGCACCGCCGCATGGCAGAAGGCCGCCGACGCCACGGTCGCCGACGACCTGTACTGGCGCCTCTCGGCCACGGTCCCGGCCGGGCTCACCGCCTACGACACCTATACGGTGCGGTTCGTCGACACCATGAGCGCGGGGCTCGACCCCTCCAAGGTGGCCGAGAGCATGCGTGTGTACGTGGCGGCGGGCGCGGACGGCGGCTTCGACGCCGTCTCGGCCGGCAAGGACGGACGCGCCGGCACCGAGCCCGCGAAGGGCTGGACCGACATCACGGCCCAGTGCGCCACCAAGGTAGCGGCTGACGGCAAGACCTTCACCGTGCGCACCGGCGACCTGATCGCCGCGCTCGGCGGGGCCGACGCCTTCACCGCGGGCGCTCGCGTGGTCGCCGTGTACAATGCGCCGCTCAGTAGCGCGTGCAACCACGGCATCGCGAAGGGCAACCCCAACGAGGTCTACCTGCGCTACCCGCGCTCTCCCTTTGCCGACCAGTCCGGCGACGCCGGCTTCACCCGCACGCCGAGCGACGACGCGTGCGCCTACACCTGGGATCTCGCACTCACCAAGCGCGGCAGCGACGGCGACAAGCCGCTTGCCGGGGCGGTCCTGAGCATCGCCGACGACCGCGGCCGCACACCGGCGGCCGACGGCACGTGGGATGCGGAGGGCAAGGCCACCGTCACCACGGGCGAGGACGGCCACGTGACCGTCTCGGGCGTGGACTCTGGCAAGCTGGAGATCCGCGAGCTCAAGGCGCCCAAGGGCTACACCGCCTTCGAGGGCACGCGCTCCGTGACGGTCAAGGCCGAGGGCCTGGACGTCGACCAGGTGGCCGCTGCCAAGCCCAAACTCACCATCACGGCCGAGTCGCCCCTGCGTGCCGACAGCGCGGACGGCTCGACGGGCAGCCTGGAGGCATCGCTCATCAACACGCCCACCGGCACACCCCCTAGCATTACCACCGGAGGCTTTATGCCCTCGACTGGCGATATGGCAATGTACGCCGCGGCCGCCGCAGCGGTCGCCGGAGCCGCGCTCATCGTGGTCGCGCTCCTGGTCAAGCGGGGAGGTGGCAGCCATAAAGAGTAGCTGGCAGCCCCACAGAGAGCGGGGCGAGACGTAGCGAAGCAGATGCTAAGACACAGACAGATGATGATCGATCGAATGAGAACCAACCGAAAACGGAGGAAAAGAAGATGAGCATGAGCAAGAACATCGCACGCCTGGCAGTAACCGCCGGCCTCACAGCAGCGCTGAGCTTCGGCGGCGTGATGGCGCCCGTGACCATGGCGTTTGCTGAGGGTACGGGGTCGACCGTCACGTTCGAGGACGCCGATTACGCTGCGTCCACGACCTATAAGGGTATCCAGATCTTCAAGGCAAAGGTCACGACGACCGGTGGGAATACGACGGTGAGTAGCATCGAATGGGCCAGCTCCGATGCCCAAACTGCTGTCGTAAACGCCATCAAGAAAAAGGATGCATCCTACAAAAGCGAGAACGCACAGGATGCTGCCGATTGGCTTAGCACCAAATCTGAAGTTACCGGGACCGATTCGAAGGTTGCTAGCGACAACGTTCTCAGTCTAATTGCCGATGGCCTGAAGAACAGCACCACCTGGAAGGTGACGAGCGAGGGCAGTGCATCCCTTTCCGGACTCGGCGCCGGCTACTGGCTCTTCCTCACCGCTACTCCCGGTAAGCCTGCTGACAAGTCGACCGATGTGTCCACCTCTCCCGTCTACGCCGTGATCGACGGCGTGAACGCGACGACCGTTACGCCAAAGAAGGGCGTGCCTACTGTCGAGAAGAAGGTCCTCGACGATGCCGACGCCGCCGATGCCACCGACATCAAGGGCTCCAACAAATGGAATGATGTCGCCGATTCCCAGATCGGCCAGGAAGTTAACTACAAGCTTACCGGCACGATCGCCAGCAACTACGCTACCTTTGGCACGTATGCTTACAAGTTCACCGACGGGCTTTCCAATGGCCTTGACTATGTCAAAGGCTCGGTTAAGGTGTACGCGCTGAACGGCGAGACTTACAGCGAGATTGAGTCGAGCAATTATACCGTGACGGATGCTGATGCTAGCAACAACAACACGCTGACGGTCGAGTTCAAGACCGGAGGCGGCAAGAAGGGCCTCAAGGACGTCGCGAGCGTGACCGCCGACACCAAGATCGTTGTCTTCTACAAGGCAAAGCTCAACGGCAACGCCGTGATTGGCAATGCAACCGACGGCAACAAGGGCGGTAACCCCAACACCGTCAAGCTCGAGTACTCCAACAACCCGTATGCCGAGGGCACGGGCGAGACGATCGAGGATACCGTCGCCGACTTCGCGTTCAAGCTCAACCTCAACAAGGTCGACCAGGGCACCGAGAGGGGCCTTGCGGGCGCCGTCTTCACCATCCAGTCCGCTGATTCGAACACTCAAGACCAGTATATCGCCTCGAAGGACGACCCCACCGCGGGCGTCGTCGCGGGCCAGCTCGTGACCGTTGCCGACGTCAACCACCTGCCTGACTACGTGACGTTCACGTCCGACAAAGACGGCAAGATCCCCGTCTCCGGCCTCGACGCCGGCTCCTACAAGGTGACCGAGGTCAAGGCCCCCGGCGACTCCTACACCAAGGCCAAACCCTTCACCTTCAAGATCACCCCGACGTATGACGCCGTGACCATGAAGGTGACGGAGCTTAAGGCGGAGGTTTCCGAGTACGACAAGGGCCGCAACGACATCGCCTTCGGTACGCTTGACGACACTGCCGGTGACAACAAACTGAACGGCACGGAAGGCGCCGGCACCAACGCCGCCACCGGTGAGATCACCATCAACGTCGGCAATACCAAGTCCGTCGGCCTCCCGCTGACCGGTCTCAACGGTGTGACCTTCACTTGGATCGCTGGTGGCGCGGTGCTGTGCATCGGCGTGGCGCACCTCATCCGCAGCCGTAAGCAGGCCGAGGAGTCCGAGCAGGAGTAACGCTCGCTCACCCATCCCTTTGGCAGGTGGGATGCGATGGCCATGAGACTTGCGGACACTTTTCTCGTCCATTGACGTTCTTGCTTTGCCATTCTCTTTTCGGGGCAGACTCCGCACTGGAGTCTGCCCCGTTCTTTTTGGGATAACGCAGTCAGCCTCCATCGTCCGATGCGGGCACGCTCGTCATCGCGTTTCTTGACTCGTATGAGGTTCGGTTTAAGGTCCGTAGGCGCACGCGCGATACGGACGGTGGACGGCATTTGCGCCGAAAGCGCAAATAAGAATGCCCGGGGGTCGGATCCCGGGCATTTAACAAAAACTGAAAACTAGGCCGCCCGCGCTCCCAAACATTTACGCGGGGTGCGTCGTTTTCTATTGAGATTGTATCCCGAATCACCCCGCCGATCCGGGATATTTTGAAAACTCAAATGTAGGCTTAGGCACGAACGGTATCTCTTTAATTCCGAAAATTATGTATAATTCCAATACAAACTGGAATCGAACGAAAACAATGGAAATGAACGAAGCGTTAATCTACTTACAAGAAGCACTAGGCCTCTCCGCCAAGACCAAAACTTGGCCTGGATCCGCACGCTTGCCGCTGCATCTGCGGGCGATTGAAGTCCGCGCTGTTGACGCAAACGGTTTTTCGTTTTTGCTTGCAAGTTTGCCTACTGGCGTCGGGCTTCCCGAGGCTAAGAGGGTCTATAGTCAGCTAGCCTTGCGTGCGGAGACTCCTGTTGTCGTTTCGTTTCCTGATGCCGATGCACGTCAGCGCAAAGCATTGGTCGCACAAGGGATTCCGTTTGTTTGCCCCGGCAGACAGGCTTTTCTTCCATTTATGGGCACGGCCTGCACGGAGAGGGGCGGTGCCCGGTTTCGCAATCACGCGACCAAGATGTCACCCAACGCACAGGCTGCCGCAATCTGGGGAGCAGCCCAGGAGCCATATCGCCCCCATGACCTTTGTCGTGCGCTTGGGATCTCGGCAAGCCGCGCGAGTGAGGCCATAACCGAGCTTGTTGACAGGGGGCTCGCGAGGCGCGAGCGTTGCGAGCGACGTGTCGTCGTGTTCCCTGTTGCCGTTGATCTTCTGCTCAGTGAGCACATGGCAGAGCTCTCCTCGCCTGTCTTGAAGGTCTTATTTGCAAGGAAGACGCCGCAGATCGAGTATCTTGTTGACGCCGGGGAGACGGCGCTCGCTGCGCGTTCGATGCTCGCTGCGCCGGGTATGGAACAAAAGGCCGTCTTAAGAAGTGCATGGCGTCAACTGAGTGACCTCGAAGTCGCAGACGGGGAGTTGCCGGATAACGAAACGGCGATGATCCAAGTGTGGCGCTATGCGCCCGTGTTTGCCAACTCCTCCCGTGTCGATGACATTTCGCTTGCGCTATCTTTGGCGGCAATCGACGATGAGCGAATTCAACTCGAAGTCGATCGCATGTTTGGAAAGGAATATCCATGGCAAGAAGCGCTGTAGAAGGTCTCCAAGAATTCGAACCGTAGGCGGCGTTTCGGTCCTAGCTGCGTTGTCCGGTGCATGAGTTTGCTAATCGGCTATTATTTGTTTAGACAACCTGAGTTGTAGAGGAGTGACCGGCGATGGTGCAGGGCGCCAAACATATGAAGAGCAATAACGCCGCGGACAACGGCGGCTCAAGCCCTCAGCCCAAACCTCAACCAAAGCCCAAGCGCCGTCGCAAGCGACTGCCGCGCTGGGCCGACCGTCTCATCACCATCGTCATCATCCTTATTGGCGTGGGCCTTATGACCTGGCCGTGGATTTTGGACCGGCTCGAGGCCTCGGGCGTGTTCAACCAAATCAGCACGGTGTCCAGCACCGTGGACGCGCTATCTGCCGAGGAGCGCGAGCGCATTCTGCTCCAGGCTCGCTCCTTTAACGAGCAGCTGGCGGGCGAGGCCACCGAGCTCCCCGCCGACCAGATTGAGCCCTACGCTCAGCAGCTCATCTTTGACCGCGACCCCATGATGAGCTGGGTCGAGATCCCCTCCATCGACGTGAGCATGCCCATCTACCACGGCACGAGCGAGGAAGTCCTTATGGCCGGCGTCGGCCACCTGGAGGGCACGAGCCTGCCGGTGGGCGGCGCCTCGACGCATTGCGTACTCACCGCGCACTCGGGCATGCGCAACCTGAGCATGTTCGACGACATCCACTCGCTGGAGCCCGGCGACCTGGTGCTGCTGCACACCATGAACAAGACGCTCGCCTATAAGATGGTGGACTCCGAGGTGGTGCTGCCCGAGGAGATGGAGTCGCTGACCATCGAGCCCGGCGCCGACAAGGTGACGCTCGTCACCTGCACGCCCTACGGCGTGAACGACCATCGCCTGCTGGTGCATTGCGTGCGCACCAAGTACAACAAGAAGGACGTCGACAAGCAAAAATCACTGGCCGGCCGCCACTGGGGCAAGCGCGAGTTTGCCGTGCTCATCGTGGTCGTAGCCATTGTGCTGTTGCTGCTGGACATCGTGATCCACGCGGTCCGCAAGCACCGCAAGGCTAAAGCCTCGGCATAGGACATTCTTCAGAACCGCCACAATGGCGACAGGCACCTCTGTGGTGGTCGGGATTTCCAAACCATCACAACATTCGATAAAAATCTCGTTTTTGGCGAAAAGCGTCGAATGTTGTGATGCTTTTCGTTGCGGTCGGGATGGCTTTCGTTGTGGGTGACGCGGTTTTAGCTGTGGGCGGGACAGTTTCGCTGCAGAACCGCCAGCCCGCAGCCTGCCAACCGCCGCCCTCGTTACGTTTTCGCTGCATTTGGGTAAAGCACCTGCTCCAAGCGGCGTTGCCCTGTATACTAGAGCGGTTTAACTGTTATGCGGAAGGGAGCGCCTATGGCACTCAGCGAGAAAGACGTGCGCGGCATCGCCGAGTACGCAAAGATCGCACTGACCGATGACGAGCTCACCCAGATGACGTCCTACATGAACGACGCCGTCCAGATGCTCGAGCCCGTCTTGCAATATGACTTGCCCGACGTGGAGCCCACGTTCCATCCCATCGGAAGCCTGTCCAACGTGATGGGCGACGACCTGCGCGAGCCCGAGCGCGACCTGCCGCTCGACGTCGCGCTCGAAAACGCCGGCAGCGCGCGCGACCGCTACTTCCGCGTGCCGTCCATTTTGGGAGAGGGGGAGAGCGAGTAATGGCGCAGAGCTTCGATTCCCTTACCGCCGCCCAGATCGCCGCGGGCGTTTCTGCCGGCGACTTTACCGCTACCGAGGTGGCCCAGGCCTCCCTTGCCGCCATCGAGGCGCGCGAGGGCGGGGTCCAGGCATTCCTGCAGGTGGCGCCCGAGCTTGCGCTCGAGGCCGCTGCGCGCGTGGATGCCGACCGTGCCGCAGGCAAGCCGCTGCCCCCGCTTGCGGGCGTGCCGCTAGCCATCAAGGACAACATGAACCTCGTGGGCACGCGCACCACCTGCGCTTCCCGCATGCTTGGGGACTACCAGAGCGTCTACACCGCCACCTGTGTCCAGCGCATGCTCGACGCCGGCTGCCTGCCCATGGGCAAGGCCAACATGGATGAGTTTGCCTTTGGCAGCTCCACCGAGAGCTCGGCGTTCCACCGCACCAACAACCCCTGGGATACCGAACGCGTGCCCGGCGGCTCCTCGGGCGGCTCCGCTGCCGCCGTCGCCGCGGGCGAGGTCGCGCTCTCGCTGGGCTCGGACACCGGCGGCTCCATTCGCCAGCCGGCGTCGCTGTGCGGCGTGGTGGGCTTTAAGCCCACGTATGGCGCCGTGAGCCGTTACGGCGTGGTTGCCTTTGGCTCGTCGCTCGACCAGGTGGGGCCCTTTGGCCGCACGGTCGAGGATGTCGCGCTGGCCATGAACGCGCTTACCGGCGCGGGCCACGATCCGTACGACTGCACGAGCCAGGATTGCGCCGTCGACTTTACCGAGCATCTCAACGACAGCATCGAGGGCAAGCGCGTGGGCATCATCCCCGCGTTTATGGAGGCCGAGGGTCTGACGCCCGAGGTCAAGGCCGCTGTTCAGCGCGCCGCCCAGGAGCTGCAGAACCAGGGCGCCGAGCTGGTCGAGGTCGACCTGCCGCACCTGGATGCCGCCATCGCTGCCTACTACGTCATCGGTCCGGCCGAGGCGTTCTCCAACCTGGCTCGCTTTGACGGCATTCGCTACGGCTATCAGGAGGAGGGCTGCGCCAACCTGTCCGACCAGAGCTCGCTTTCGCGCGCCCACGGCTTTGGCGCCGAGGCCAAGCGCCGTCAGATGCTCGGCGCCTACCTGCTGAGCTCGGGCGTGTACGACAAGTACTACTACGCTGCGCAAAAGGCCCGCACGCTCATCACGCGGGACTACGATGCCGCGTATGCCAAGGTGGACACCATCCTCATGCCCGCCTCGCCGCGCACGGCCTTTAAGTTTGGCGAGATCAGCGACCCCACGCAGATGT
>CABUDQ010000007.1 GCA_902490365.1 uncultured Collinsella sp.
AATCTCGAGTGTATCGAGCTTCACGTCCGTGTTCCTCCCCCGGCGCCCACAGGGCGTTGTATTTATGTTCACCATGGCTAACCGTTTGCCATGGCTAACCAATTTAACCATGCATGATAGCGCGAACACACAACGACGTTCAATCAACAGATCGGTGCAAGCTAAGCTGCCCCCATTGCACCCAAGCAGCAAAAGCCCGCGCAAGCAACTAATGTCACCCGCGCGGGCCTGGTGGGCACTCACAGAAGCACGTTACAGAGGCCCACGTCAGTTATGGAATACCGAGCAACACCGACACGCGATGTCTCCGTCGGCTTACCAAGCAATACAGTTCGCCATAGTCTTAGACAATCGGCGCAATGCCGGCAAAGTGCATATACAGCGAGATGATCGCCACGACAATGACCACTGCTGCGATCAGCTTGTCGTGCATATGCGGAAGCACCTGCTTGCCGCGCCCGCGCTCGCCCACAATGTAGACGGGAATGGCCGGGGCAAATAGGATCGTCGTGATCATGACGCCCTGGAGACCCGTCGACCACACAAGGAACAACGTGTAGATAAAGCCGAGCGTACCGAAGAAGCGCGCCTTGCCGACACTTGGCGCATGCGGCCCGTCCAGATGCTCCCTCTTCCAGCCGATCACCATGTAATAGGCAGCCGAGCAGACATACGGAACCAGAATCGTGTTAACCGCGCAGCTATAGAAGAACTGGTAGGTGCTCGCCGCCACATACGACACGATCAAGAAGAGCTGCGTGATTCCGGAGCTCACGAGAATCGTCACCACCGGGGCATCATGCTTGTTCGTCTTAGCAAACGCCAACGGGAAGGAACCCTGGCGCGCCGCCTCGAACGGCGTCTCGGACGCAATGATGACATAGCCCAGCAGCGCGCCGACCAACGAAAGGATAACGCCAAGGTTTACGATGGCAGCACCAACCGGACCGATTGCGCACTCGAGAATTCCCGCCATGGAGGGCGTTGCAAGCTGTGCCATCTCCTCGCGCGGCATAATGCCGAGCGACAGCATCGAGATGATCAGATACAGCGTGAATACAGCCGCAAATCCGAGCGCCGTCGAGCGGCCGACGTCACGCACGTACTTAGCACGGCCCGAGATAACGACAGCGCCCTCGATGCCCGTGAAGACCCAGACAAGGGCAATCATGGTCGAGACAACCTGCTCGCCAAAGCCAGGACCAGCCGGCTCTCCCCAGAAGTTGTCCATAAAGATATCGACGTTGAACTTACCCAGGAGCACGATACTCAGCACAAAGAGCCCCAACGGCACCAGCTTCGCCAACGTGACGATTGTGTTAATGCCCGCAGCCTCCTTAACGCCACGAAGCACAAGGGCGGTAAGGAACCACAAAAACACGCTGGCGCAGACGATAGAAAGCAGGTTGTTACCCGCGCCAAACGCGGGGAAGAAATAGCCCAGCGCGCTAAACAGCAAGAGCGCAAAGCTCACGTTGGAAAGGCACGCGCTGATCCAGTAGCCCCAAGCGGAGTTGAATCCAATGTAATCGCCAAAGCCGGCCGCAGCATATGCATAGATGCCGCCGGTCAGGTCAGGACGTGCCTGAGACAGACCGTTGAACACCATCATCAGCGCAAAGACGCCAATAAAGCAAATTCCCCACGAGATAATGACCGCGCCGGTATTGGCTCCGCCTGCTGCCATATCGCCGGCAAGCGAAAAGATGCCGCCACAAATACTGGCGGTAATAACCATCATGGTCAGACGGAAAAGATCAAGACCATTGGGGTCGATCATCTCGTCGTTACGAGTTTTAGAGGCCATTATATGTGCACCCCCTCCATCAGACGACCGCATAAAGATGGCCCGGACGTCCCGAATCGGGTGCCGGGCCATCGGTCAAGCGATCATTAAGCTAGTACAGCGACCGCATTAGAAGCGCAGGGACAGGCAGGAGAGGCCGCCGTCGACCTTGCGATACTCGGAGGTGTCAACGACGAGTGTCTTGTAGCCCAGATCCTGCACGGCCTTGAGCACAGTCGGATAGCCCTCGGCAACGATGACCGTACCGTTGACCCAGATGCAGTTTGCGCCGTACGCCTCGTCCTCGGGCACGACGATCTTGTTGTACTGGGCAAAGTCGGGCTTATCGATGAACTCACCAGAGACGAGCATGTTGTTGTCCTCGATGTAGTTGACGCCCGTCTTGAGGTGCAGGACCTCCTCCAGCGGAACCTCAGAACCCTCGAGGCCCCAGCCCTCGAGAATCTCGCAGAACTGGCGAATGCCCTCTTCGTTGGTACGAGCGGAGCGACCGACGTAGAAATGGTCACCGACCATCATGACGTCGCCGCCGTCAAGCGTGCCCGGGGAAACGATGTGCTTCACATGCTCGTCGTCAAAGAAGCGACGGACGACCGGCTCGATCTCGCCCTTCTCGCCATTACGGCTGTCGGCGCCGGGGTTGGTAATGATGGCGCCGCAGCGAGTGATAACGGCCGGATCCTCGACGAAGCAGCTGTCGGGATACTGCTCGAGAGCCGGCAGCACCGACACGTCAACGCCGCACTGCTCGAGTGCGTGCTCGTAATCGTAATGCTCCTCGATAGCGCGCTCGTAGATGGGCTGGCCAAGCTCGGGAGCGCTCGTGATGCCATTGCTCAGGGACTTGCCGGGACGACGGATAATGACGTGGCTGAACTTGGTCATAATGATCCTCCTTGGATCTCTTAGTAGAGGGCGGACTTCCTCGCGCCCGCCTTCCTTCCGGTGGCTTTATCTTAGGGTGTCTTTGCTGTTTTGTATATTGTATACAATCCTGAGCGGTAGGTTTTTCTCGGTAAGCGTTTTTTTGCTTCTTCTGATTAAGTAGCGCGATTTAGCTGGTCGTTCTATAATTCAATTAGTCTATTCAAGCGAAACGTATTAAGAATTGAAAATATACAGTTAAGGGTTATAAGTTCATGGAAACACTCAGAAGGCCCTTGAAGGACCATGTATACGACTACATTTCGAGTCGTATAGACGCCGGCGAGCTTTCGGCCGGCGACCGCGTGAGCGAGCAAGCGATCTGCGATGCCATGGGCGTTTCGCGCACGCCGGTTCGCGAGGCGCTCATCCAGCTAGCAAGCGATGGCTATCTGGACAATCTCCCCCGCCGCGGATTCCGCGTCCGTGGATTCGATCAGCAAAATGCCGTTGAGGTCTTTGAGATTATGGGGCCGCTCGACGGGCAGGCAGCATATCTCGCCTGCCCCCTCCTGACCGAAGAGGACATCATGCAGCTAAAGTTTTTGGTTGGGTCCATGGACCTTGCGATCCAGGGCGGTCTTATCCGAAAGTACGACGACATTCAGCGAGACTTTCACCTGACGTACTTTAACCGCTGCGGCAACGACCGTCTACGCGACATGATTTCGCAACTCGAACGCTGTTTTATCAAGCGCGATTACGAGACCGTCGACCAGGAGACGGCGTGCAAACTCCTGGGCATAGCCAATGCCGAGCATGCTCATATTCTTGAGCTGTTCGAAGCGCGAGATGCAGTGGGCGTGCGAGACTACGTTCGCGATGTCCATTGGAACACGGACAACGCCCAGTTCACCGTTTGGTAGAAAAGCAACAAAGGTAGCTTTCAAATGTCCACCTCACGAGAGTGGATAATCTCCCATTTTTGTCGAAAAGCAGACCAAAAAATGGGAGATTATCCACTCTCGTGCTGCGCGGTCTAGAAACCGTGGCGCTCCAGGAATCGGAAGGCTAGGCGAATCCAAGGACGGACCGCCACCTGCTTGTCCTCGTTGTCGACTGCGGTGTTGGCGTTGCCGAGCGAAAGGCCGTGGCCGCCCTGGTCAAAGACGTGCATCTCGCATGCGACGCCCTCCTCGGCCATGCGCTGCGCAAACGGGTAGACCTGCGCGATCGGCGCCGTCTTGTCGTCGGACACGCCCCACACAAAGGTCGGCGGCATCTGGCGCGAAACATGCGTGGTGGGGCAGATGTCGGCCAAGTGTTCGTCGGTTGCCTCACCGCCCGTCACCATCGACAGGTAGTCGTTAAGCAAATCACGTCCCGTCTTGCCGCCCGTCTTGGGCACGCGCAGGTCAATGCGCGGATCGCGCGTCTGCATGTCGCGCACATAGGCAAGGTCGAGCAATGGATAGCCCAGCACCACGGCGTCGGGGCGAATATCATCCGGACGCACCCCGGCAAGCGCCGCAAAGGGACCGGTTTTCCACTGCGTTGCTAACGAGGCACAAATCATGCCGCCCGCCGAAAAGCCCACGACGCACACGCGCTTGGGGTCGACATGCCATTCGTCGGCATTAGCGCGCACCGTGGCGACCATCTTGGCAAGATCGGCCTGCGGGTGCGGAAAACTCACGTCGCCCGTGCCGCTTGTCACATAGTTGAGCACAAAAGCCTGGTACCCGTGATCCAAAAACGCAAACGCCACCGGATCTTGCTCATGCGGAGCGATGTGCGTAAACGCGCCTCCACCGCAGATAATCACTGCCGGGCGACGACCATTAGGCTTATCGGGCAGCGGCTCGGCGCCCAAATAGGTAAACGTCGCCGGATATTCCTCAGTCGGCTCCTCGCCCCACAGCGCATGACTCTCGATAATCAATTGGTGCTCCCTTCGCGCAATTCGTGCGCACTATTTTTTCGTCCTCAAGCGTACCCCAGTTGGACCCACGGCGCAGAAACACTCCCGCAATAAGTTCCCTTTCAACTGATATATCACATAATCCCAGCTCAGCACTATCGTTTCACAGCGTAAAATAGGGACGCTGACCGTGCCGGGAAACACATACGTAACGTTTCCGGCTACATTACACGCGTGCAACAGGCGCGCTTGATACGTTGGAGGCAACTATGGGTCTGCTCGATTCGCTCAAGTCCACGTTCACTTCGTCGGGCGAGGCGTCCGTTCCGCCCTCAGCAAGCTTCGCTACCCGCGAAGGCGTCATCTATGCCCCTGTCAACGGCGTACTCGTCAATCTGGACGAGGTTCCCGACGAGACCATCGCCGCGGGCATGCTCGGTCAGGGCTATGGCATCGAGCCCATCACCGACACCATCTATGCGCCCGCCAACGGCCGCATCGGCGCCACCACCGTCACCAACCACTCCATCGGCATGATCACCGAGGACGGTCTTCGCGTGTTCATCCATGTTGGCCTGGGCACCGTGGAAATGAACGGCAAGGGTTTTGCCCGCTTTGTCGAGATGGGCGATGTGGTCAAGGCAGGCCAGCCGCTCATCAGCTTCGACCGCGAGGCCATTAAGGCCGCCGGTCACGAGGACATCGTGACCGTCATCGTCTCCGAGCTCGATCGTCTTAAGAGCATCGACCATGTCGGCGAGTCTGGAACGCTTATCGGCGGCAACCCGCTCGTCAAGCTTGGCGACCCGCTGCTGGTAGCCAAGACCAAGTAGCCAGGCCCCGTGCCACACAGCCAAAAGGCACCTCGTCAAGCGCCCGCGACCATTTGGCCGCGGGCGCTTTTCGTTTGAAAAACCATCCCGCCAATGACTTATCTGTATAGCCCAAATGAGCCGAGCTGCTAGAATATCGAACTGTATGGATAACTATCATTCAACCGCTATGGGAGGATACGTGAACCGCACCAAAATCGCGCAGCTCTATGCCGATGCCGAGTCGCTCGGCGGCCAGACCGTCACTGTCGCCGGCTGGGTCAAGTCCGTCCGCGACATGAAGAACTTTGGCTTTGTTACGCTCAACGACGGCAGCTGCTTCCGCGACCTGCAGGTCGTCATGAACCGCGAGGCGCTCGACAACTACGACGAGATCGCCCACCAAAACGTCTCGGCCGCACTCATTTGCACTGGCACCGTCAAGCTGACCCCCGATGCGCCCCAGCCCTTCGAGCTTTCCGCCACCTCCATCGAGATCGAGGGCGTCAGCGCCCCGGATTACCCGCTGCAGAAGAAGCGCGCAACCGTCGAGTTCCTGCGCACCCAGCAGCACCTGCGCCCGCGCACTAACCTGTTCCGCGCCGTGTTCCGCATCCGCTCTGTCGCGGCTGCCGCCATCCACCACTTCTTCCAGGAGCAGGGCTTTGTCTACGTCAACACCCCCATCATCACCACGAGTGACTGCGAGGGTGCCGGCGAGATGTTCCGCGTGACCACGCTCGACCCCAAAAATCCGCCCCTCACCGAGTCCGGCGAGGTCGACTGGAGCCAGGACTTCTTTGGTAAGCATGCGAGCCTCACCGTGTCCGGTCAGCTCAATGCCGAGAACTTTGCCATGGCCTTTGGCGACGTGTACACCTTTGGCCCCACCTTCCGCGCCGAAAACTCCAACACCACGCGTCACGCCGCCGAGTTTTGGATGATCGAGCCCGAGATGGCCTTTGCCGACCTTAACGACTACATGGATAACGCCGAGGCCATGCTCAAGTACGTCCTTAAGGACGTTATGGCCACCTGCCCCGACGAGCTCAACATGCTCAACAAGTTTGTGGACAAGGGCCTGATCGAGCGCCTGGACCACGTGGCAAACTCCGACTTTGCCCGCGTTACCTACACCGAGGCCGTCGAGATCCTGGAGCAGGCAGTCGCCGCAGGTCACCAGTTCGACTACCCCGTCAGCTGGGGCATCGACCTGCAGACCGAGCACGAGCGTTTCCTGACCGAAGAGCACTTTAAGCGCCCGACCTTCGTAACCGACTACCCTGCCGAGATCAAGGCGTTCTACATGCGCATGAACGAGGACGGCAAGACCGTCGCCGCCGCCGACTGCCTGGTTCCCGGTATCGGTGAGATTATCGGCGGCTCCCAGCGCGAGGAGCGCCTGGATCTGCTCGAGGCCCGCATCAAGGACCTGGGTATGAATCCCGAGCAATACAAGTACTACCTTGACCTGCGCCGCTACGGTTCCTGCAAGCACGCCGGCTACGGTCTGGGCTTCGAGCGCTTGGTGATGTACCTCACCGGCGTGGGCAACATCCGCGACGTCCTGCCGCACCCGCGTACCGTGGGCAACGCCGACTTCTAATCGCCACAGCGCCACCCAGCGCGTTACAGCACATCGCGTCAGCGCCTCTCGGCAAGCCGAGGGGCGCTTTTTTCAACAGCATCCGTCAAGCTTTTGGCAAGTTTTTGGTTAGTTGAGCAGGGCTGTTGAAAACTCGACCCGCCGCTTGCCGACAACTACCGACCGCCCAGAGCGCCTTGCGCCCCTAGGCAAGTCCCGCGTCCTAGGCTCCGTACCGTCGCCACCCAAAATGGAAAGGACGTGGGCGTTATGACCGAAGCCGTTGTTGAAAACTATGAGACCACGACCAGAGGCGCCGCCTCGATGGCGGCCTATCGCGCCGTGCGCATCCTGCAGCTCTTGAGCGAAAACACCGGCGAAGACAAGGCATTGCTTTCCGATGAGTTAATCGAGCACCTCGCCCATCCCGACGACCCCGCCCGCATGCCCATCTCGGCGGCGCGGCGCAGCATCTACACCGCCATCTCCGCACTTCGCCATGCCGGATACGAAATTGAGTACAAACGCGGTGTGGGGTATCGGCTCTTGACCCGCCCGCTCACCGATGAAGAGATCATCCGGCTCCACGGCATGGTCATGCGCAACCGCTCCACGCCTATCGCTATCCGCAAGAGCATGGCGCAGCATTTAGTTGCCATGGCGAGTGCCGACGTTCGCGACTACCTCGATACACCCGAACCCGCTCCAAGCGCAGGCAGCAAGGCTACCAAGGCAACACGCACGCCCATCAAGCGCATCGACACGTGCGAGCTCGTCGAGCAGGCCATCGACCACGGAACGACCGTCAGCTTTGATATCTCGAGTACCCTCGCCCGTGGCGAAACCGAAGCGGTGCGGATGACGCTCCGGCCCTTTGCCATCAGGCAGCGCGATGGCATCTCGTATCTGCTGGGAACGGTCTACGACGCCCGAGGCACCGACGATACGCTACGCACCGTCGAGATCGCCCGTATGAGAAACGTCAGCACGCGCCTCCTTGACGGCAAGAAACTCTTTGCCGCCCTGGACGAGGATGATGACGCCGTCTCCGCCGCATAAGCATCTCTGCCACCCATTCGACTACCCGTACCGCCTATCCGGTTCTGTATTAAAAAACCCGCCAGGCTGTTGTAAAAATGAACATCGGCGTTACTATAGTTCCACTTGCACTTTGTCCCAGTGCAGTGTTTCCAGCCATTTTTATACTGGGGGTAATGATATGAAGGACATCACCATCAGCCGCAGGAGCCTTCTGGTCTCCGCCGGCCTGCTCGCGCTCGCCCCGCTCGCCGGATGCGGCGGCAACTCTGGTTCCGGCTCTGCTGCCGCCGGTTCCGACTACACCATCGGCGTTCTGCAGCTCACCGAGCACTCCGCACTCGATGCCGCCAACGACGGCTTTGTCAAGGCCATCAAGAAAAGCGGCCTTAAGGTCAAGATTGACCAGAAGAACGCCCAGAACGACCAGTCCACGTGTAAGTCCATCGCCGACAAGTTCGTGGGCGATGGCGTCGACCTGATCTACGCCATCGCCACGCCCGCCGCACAGGCTGCTGCCGGTGCCACGGCGGATATCCCCATCGTGGGCTGCGCCATCACCGACTACGCCGCCTCCGGCCTGGTCCAGGACAACGACAGGCCCGGCACCAACGTCACCGGCGCCTCCGACCTTACCCCGGTCGCCGAGCAACTCGAGATGATGCAGAAGGTCCTGCCCGACGTAAAGAAGGTCGGCCTGCTCTACTGCACCGCCGAGTCCAACTCCGACGTCCAAATCAAGGCCGCCAAGAAGGAACTCGACAAGCTTGGCCTGGAGTACACCGACTTCACCGTCTCGAGCTCCAACGAGATCCAGTCCGTCGTCGAGTCCGCCGTGGGCAAGGTCGACGCGCTCTACTCCCCCACCGACAACACCATCGCCGCGGGCGCTTCGCAGGTCGGTCAGATCTGCAAGGAGAACAAGCTCCCCTTCGTTACCGGCGAGGAGGGCATGTGCAAGGCCGGCGGTCTGTTCACCCTCTCCATCAACTATGAGGACCTGGGCTATGCCGCGGGCGAGATGGCCGTTAAGATCCTGAAGGGCGAGGCCAAGCCCGAGGATATGGCTGTCGAGCACCTCTCGAGCAAGGACTTGGTCGTCGTCAAGAACGACGAGATGGCCGAGGTGCTGGGCATCGACCTTTCCGCCCTGGACGAGTAGCGCCATGCGCCATAACGCATCTAGGGTTCGTTCTCGCGCCATAGCTGCGTTATTCAATATCTGAGTCCTTGGGGCGAACGCTAAAGACCGGCGTTCGCCCTGCTTGTTTCGGATGAGACAAAACAACCGTCCGCAGCTCTTTTATACATTGTTACCGCTATCATGGTGACTCACGTGTCCACCCTATCCTAGGAGGTATGAAGCATGCTCATTGCATTGCAGGGCGCCGTTTCGCAGGGCGTCCTCTGGGGCATTATGGTGCTTGGCGTGTTTATCACGTTCCGCCTGCTCGACATCCCCGATATGACCTGCGACGGCAGCTTTGCCCTCGGCGGCTGCGTCTGCGCCGTACTCATCGTCAACAATAACGTCGACCCGCTGCTCGCCGTGCTGGCCGGCATGTGCGCCGGCGCCATCGCGGGCGCGGTCACGGGCATTCTGACCACCGTCTTCGAGATTCCCGCGATCCTCGCCGGAATCCTCACCCAGATCAGCCTGTGGTCCGTCAACCTGCGCATCATGGGCAAATCCAACACGCCCATCCTTGCCAAGGGCACCGTGTTCTCGGCCGTCAGCAATATGACCGGTCTGCCGCAGTCCACCGTTGCCATCATCTTGGGCATCCTGCTCGCCGTGGCCATCGTTGCCATCCTGTACTGGTTCTTTGGTACCGAGATCGGCTCCGCGCTGCGCGCCACCGGCAACAACGAGTATATGATCCGCGCCTTGGGCGTTAACACCAACTCCACCAAGATGATCGCTCTCGTGCTCTCCAACGCCCTCATCGGCCTTTCGGGTGCGCTTATCTGCCAGAGCCAAAAGTATGCCGACATTGGCATGGGCACAGGCGCCATCGTTATCGGCCTTGCCGCCATCGTCATCGGCGAGGTGCTCGGTCGCCTGCTGCCCGGCGGACTCACGCAGTTTAGCGTCCGTCTTGCCTCCGCCGTCTTTGGCTCCGTGGTGTACTTCCTTATCCGCGCCATCGTGCTGCAGCTGGGCATGGACGCCAATGACATGAAGCTGCTCTCCGCCGTGATCGTGGCCGTGGCCCTGTGCGTACCCGTGGTTTGGGAGCGCTATAAGCTCCGCAGCTCCTACACGAAGGGAGATGAGGCAGATGCTTAAGCTCTCACACGTCAAGAAGACCTTTAACAAGGGCACCGTCACCGAGAAGCGCGCGCTCACCGGTGTCGACCTCACCCTTAACGACGGCGACTTTGTAACCGTGATTGGCGGCAACGGCGCCGGCAAGTCCACGCTGCTCAACATGATCGCCGGCGTGTATCCGCTCGATTCGGGCGTTATCGAGCTCGACGGCACCGATATCTCGCGTCTGAGCGAGTCGCAGCGCGCCAAGTACCTGGGCCGCGTGTTCCAGGACCCCATGCGCGGCACCGCAGCCGACATGCAGATCGCCGAGAACCTGGCCCTCGCCAAGCGCCGCGGCCAGCATCGCGGTCTTTCGTGGGGCGTCACCAAGGCCGAGAAGGACGAGTACGTTGAGCTGCTCAAGCGTCTGGACCTTGGTCTGGATACGCGCCTCAACGCTAAGGTCGGCCTGCTCTCGGGTGGCCAGCGCCAGGCACTCACCCTGCTGATGGCCACGCTCACCAAGCCGCGCCTGCTGCTGCTCGACGAGCACACGGCGGCCCTCGACCCCAAGACGGCATCGAAAGTGCTCAACCTGACCGAGGAAATCGTCGACGAGAACCACCTGACCACGCTCATGGTCACACACAACATGAACGACGCCATCCGTCTGGGCAACCGTCTGATCATGATGCACGAGGGCCACGTGATCTACGATGTGGCAGGCAACGAGAAAAAGTCGCTCACCGTCGCCGACCTGCTGCAGAAGTTCGAGGAGGTCTCGGGCGGCGAGCTCGCCAACGACCGCATGCTGCTGAGCTAAACCTACCAAAAAGGGACAGGTTTATTTTGGCAGGTTTTATCTGCGCAAACGTCAAAACCGCCGCAAAGGGACAGACGCCCTTGCGGCGGTTTTCGCATATTATGTCGATAATCCGATATTCAACCAGACTTTCTGGCTAAGGACTAAGGAAACTGCCATGAAAAGACTCCCCCGCCTTGCGTTAGCCGCCGCGTTGTTTGCCGGCTCGCTCGCAGGCATCCCAAGCCTCGCTTTCGCGGGGAACCTGCCCGCCGCTATTGACGGCTCCGTGGACGTCATGCACACCAACGATATCCACGGCAGCTACAGGTACAGCTACAACGCAAGCAAGGGCACCGGCACTGTGGGCTTTGACGGACTGGCGGTTCTCTATAGCGCCCAAAGCAGCGCCCCCGATCTTTTGCTCGATGCGGGCGATACCTTCCACGGGCAGTCCTTTGCCACCATGAGCGAGGGCAAGAGCATCGCCGAGCTCATGGACACCTTCTATGCAGACGGCTACGACGCGACCACGCCGGGCAACCACGACTGGAGCTACGGCGCGGACAAGCTCCGCACCATGACCGGCTACAGCCCCACCGGCACGCCCTTCGCCATGCTCTGCGCGAACGCGAAGTCTACGAGCGGCGTATGGAGCTCGAGTATCACCAAGACGCTCGATCGCACCTGGGAGGATAGCGAAGATCACTCCACATTCGACTACAAAATCAAGGTCGGCGTCGTGGGTGCCATGGATGAGTCGCTGGAATCCTCGCTGCGCGCGGACCTGGTCGCGGGTACGTCGTTCTCGAGTGCCGCGAACGCCATCAATGCCGAGGCCAAGCGACTGCGCGAGACAGAGGGCTGCAACGTTGTCGTCTGTATCGCGCACACGCTCAACGCCAAGACCTTTGCTGCAAAGCTCGTTGGGGTCGATGCACTGGTCGCGGGCCACGAGCACATCAACTTAGACGAAAACGTGACGGGGGCTGACGGCAAGTCGGTCCGCGTCGTCGAGGCGGGCAGCGCCTTTGCCGAGGTGGGGCTGCTTTCCATTCCGTACAAGTACGACACGAATGGCACCGAGACGACCGACGATGACACGGTCACGGTCCCTGCAGACGGCAGTGACGAGAAGCTCTACACCGCCAAGAACGTCAACGACCTTTTGGCAGACCCCGACAAGGGCTCCGACTACCAAAGCCGCCTTGAAGCCGTCCGCAACAAGATCAAGCCGCTCGACGAGGCCTTTGAAAACGAATCGAACAAGGTGCTCGGCACATCCACCACCAACTATTTCTACGGCGAGGACGCCGCAGGCACGCATGGTTGGGAAATGGTGCGCACCACCGATTTCCGCCCCAGCAAGGAGGGCGACACCACCAAGGCCCAGACCATCGGCCATGTGATCTGCGGCTCCTATCTTGACCTGACGGGCGCAGACCTCGCTATCGAAAACGCGGGTGGCATCCGCGGCGGCATCGCTGCAGGCGATGTGACCGCAGGCAACGTCATCGCTATCTCGCCCTACGGCAACACCGTGGAGACCTGGACCATGACCGGTGCGGACTTCCTCGCAGCGCTCGAGCGCTCGCTGCAGATCAGCGACGAGTGCAATCACAGTTATGAGCTTCAGCAAGCCTACGTGGCAGCCGGCCATACCGAGCAGGAAGCGCAAGACAAGTACAAGTGGCGCGATGACTCCGGCAGCGTTCTCTCCTTTGGCGGCATCAACGTGACGATTGATTGGACGCAGCCCGAAGGCAAGCGCATTGTGAGTGCCACACTCGCCAAGGACGGCAGCACGCTCGATCCCACCAAGACCTATACCGTCGCCACCAACAACTACATCATTACCAACACGACCGACTTCCCCACCTTCGCACACGCCGCCAAGCGCACCGAGTGGGGCACGTGTGAGGCGGCGCTGAGGGCGCTGATTGGGCAAAACGGCTGGGAGAGCAAGATGGCCGGACTCGCCGGCACCATCAGCTTCGGCTCCGCAGCCGTGGACCCCACGCCCACACCGGCCCCGACGCCTAAGCCCTCGCCTAAGACGGACACGACGACCACGAAGGTCATCACCAAGAAGACGACCGGCAAGCTCGCCGCAACGGGAGACCGCACGCTGGCAGTAGTTGGCACGTGCCTTATCGGCGGCATCATCGTCATCATTCTCGGCATTATCTGGAAGCGTCGACGCTAAGCTACACCGCCGGGCCTTGCAGCCCCGCCGCGTAAACCTTATATCGAGCGCAGAAGCCCGTCCAATGTGATCGGACGGGCTTTTTGGTGGGTATCATGGTTGGACGATCATTAGGAGGTTTCCCTACATGGAATTGTTTGAACCGATTCTTCATTTCTTTGAGCAGCGCTGGGTCCACAACATCATCTGGGCCGTCATCTTGGTAATAGTCACCGCCATCGCCGCCAAGGTGGCATCCAAGACCCTGCGCCACCTACTCAACCGAGACGACAACCCGCTTCCCGCATCGAGCATCTTCATCAACATCGCGCGTGCCGTCATTTGGATGATCGGCGGCAGCTTTATCCTCGACAACTGCTTTGGCATTAACGCAAACGCGCTCGTCGCCGCTCTTGGCGTCGGCGGCATCGCCATCTCGCTCGGCTTTCAGGACACGCTATCAAACCTTATCGGCGGCATGCAAGTGACCTTTATGGGCATCATCAAGCCCGGCGACAATATCGAGGTCGGCGGCGTGTCGGGCGTGGTCCAGGACATCACTTGGCGCCACACGACCATCGAGGACGCCTGCGGACAGACCATCATCGTCCCCAACTCCAACATCTCCAAGAACACACTCGTGCACCTCATGCCCTTTGGACGCGTTGTCGTTCCCGTCGCGGTGAAGGACACGTCAAAGTGGGACTCGCTCGATGCGCTGGCAGACGAGCTCGCCTGTGCCACCAAGGTCGCCGTTTCACCCATCTCGGGCTTTGACAAGGAACCCTACGTGCTCTTTAGCGAGATCGGCGACTTTGGCATTAAGGGTAAGATCATCTTTATCGTCAGTGACGACAGCACCACCTTTACGGCAGCCGACGCCTGCATCCGCGCCATCGCCCCCATCATCGCCTAAAACCACCGCAAAGGGGACAGGCACCTTTGTGGTGGTTTCGCATCGTGGTACCATGGTTCATATCGTTGTTTAAACGACTAAGGGAGTAGACACCATGGAAGAGGCCTATCGTCAAGCACGCAAGCGCGGCGAGCAAGGACGTCGACGCGCCATTAGTCAAAGCGAGCATCCGTATCTCACGGACCTCGATAGCTTGGTTTCCCAGCTCCCCTTAGGCCAGCGAGAGAATGTCGGCCTGAGAGATATACCGCTCGAAATGGTCGTCGGCACGGTTACCAAGGGCCGTCAGTCCGCCTTCTCATGCAACTTTATGCCCTTGCTGCCGTTTAGCACCGAGTTCGCCCGCAAGTGGTCTAACCTCTACGACATCCAGGTGACCGAGGGCTATCGCGATCCCGTCATCGTCACCGAGTTCATGCATCGGTTTTACGTCCAAGAGGGCAACAAGCGCGTCAGCGTTCTCAAATTCCTGGACGCCCCGACGATTTCGGCCAAGGTCACCCGTCTCTACCCCGGCACATGGGAATCCGTCGAAAGCCGCCTGTACGGCGAGTTCTGCGCGTTTTGGCGCGTCTGCCCCCTATACGAGATCGAGTTCTCTCGCGAAGGAAGCTACGAGACGCTCGCCAAGATGCTCGGTCAGAACCTTATCGAAAAATGGCCGCAGAAAAAGGTCGACTACCTGCGCCACACCTTCCTACTCTTTAAGCGCGCCTACCTTCGCGCAGGCGGCGACCACCTGGACATTACGCCCGCCGACGCCATGCTCGTCTACCTCAATGTGTACAACCAGGACCGCCTGCTGGATACGCCGACGGATATCGTCGTAAACCGCCTGTGTAAGATTTGGCGCGAGCTGGTCATTGCCGGCAAAAATAACGAAGACAAGGTCGATCTTGTCGAAGCACCGAGCGTCGATGAGGAAGAGTCGCCCGCTAAGTCCACCTCCGGCGTGCTCAACTTCTTTATGGGCAAGACCGTCTATTCGGCGGCCAACCCCCTGCGCATCGCCTTTATCCATGAATTCCCCTGCGCAACGTCGAGCTGGGACAGTCTGCACGACCAAGGGCGTCAGTATCTCGATGAGCACTTTGGCGGTATCGTGCGCACCGAGGCGTTCGAGGACTGCCACGATCCGGACGTGTTCTACGCCGCCGTGGAAACGGCTGTCAAACATGGAGCTAACGTCATCTTCTCGACCTCGCACCGCCTGATGGAATACACGCTCAGGGCTGCCGTTGAGTATCCCCAGGTGCGATTCCTCAACTGCTCTATCGGCCTTCCCCACCAAAGCGTGCGTTCGTACTTTGGCAAGATGTACGAGGCCAAGTTCCTCCTGGGCGCCCTTGCCGCCAGTATGGCGGACAACCACCGTATCGGCTACCACGCGTCGGTCTTCGCCTCGGGCGCGCTTAGCGAGATCAACGCCTTTGCGATTGGCGCCTCGCTGCTCGACCCCCGCGCGCAAATTATCCTGACCTGGGGCGATGTGCCCGCCGGAGGCCTTGCCGAGGCCATGTGCCGCGAAGGCGTGAGCGTCATGACCGGCGCTGACATGTCAAAGTCGCTCGTAGACCCTACGGCCTACGGACTCCACCGCCTGGTCGATGGCAAGGTCGTCGGCATCGCCATGCCGGTCTGGAACTGGGGCCGATACTACGAGCTTATCGTGCGAAGCCTGCTGCATGGCACCTGGGATGAGACCAGTGACGACAGCCAGGTTCGCGCCGTCAACTACTGGTATGGCATGAGCTCGGGCGTCATCGACATTCGCTACGCTCCGGGCCTGCCCTATCAGACGCGCAAACTGGTGCAGCTGCTCCGCAATGGCATCGTCGAGGGCTCCATCAACCCATTTGGCGGCGAGCTCCACAGCCAGGACGGCGTGGTTCAGATTGAGGGCTTCCCTCCCCTGCCGAGTACGCAGATTGTCGAGATGAACTGGCTGGCTGACAACGTTATAGGCTCGATTCCGCAGCTCGATAACGAGCCGGAGGTCCGTGCCCTATGAATATCCTAGCCATTGCCGATGTAGAGGAGCGCTGCCTGTGGGAATGTTTTCGCAAGGAGCGCTTTGAGGACGTTGACCTGATTCTATCCGCAGGCGACCTGGATCCGGACTATCTTGAGTTTTTGGTCACTGTCATCAACAAACCGCTTATCTACGTACGCGGCAACCACGACGACCGCTATGCACGTCATGCACCGGGCGGATGTATTTGTGTCGAAGACACCGTGTACGTGTATCGCGGCGTCCGCATTGCGGGGCTTGGCGGCTCCATGCGCTATCGAGACGGTGCCAACATGTATACCGAGCGCGAGATGGCAAAACGCATGCGCAAGCTATCGCGAAAAATCGCACTGGTAGACGGATGCGATATTCTACTTACCCATGCACCCGTCGCAGGCATGGGCGACCTGGACGACCTGCCGCATCGAGGATTCGAGTGCTTTAATGCGGCTCTTGAGTCTTGGGGTCCCGACTATATGATTCACGGGCATGTGCACCAAAGCTACGGCCCCAACTTTCAACGCGAGCGCCAACACCCATGCGGAACGAAGATTGTCAACGCCTGCGGCTATACCAAGATCGAAATTAACGAGGCGCGCTACCCCACGCGCGGTTGGAAGGCCGCTTGGCTCAACTCGCAAACCATGCGCCGCGAGCTCAAACGCCACGAAGCAATCGAGTCTTCAACCGCCAGAACCCCCTGGTAACTGCCAACAACCACCACGAAGGGGATAGGCACCTTTATGGTGGTTTTGCTGACTCGTCCGACCTGTCCATCACGGTGCTTGTGTAATTAACGAGAACACTCATTGTTTTGTAAGGACGGCGCTCACGTGCCGTCTTTTTTTGTCAACTTATGCAGTCTCGACCGTGTTGTATGTAGAGGGACCTCGCGAGACGCCTTCCCTATATCCACCACGACCAATTGGAGGTGACACTATGCCTGCACGCCGTAACCGCAATAGCACGCTCCGATGCGATGCCGATCAGATCGAGCGGGAAGCAAAGCGCTTGGTCGACACGTATTCCGACCTCATCCTTCGATTGTGCTATTCGGCCCTTGGATCCGCTGACGACGCTCAAGACATCTGCCAGGACACGCTGATCAAGATTCTCCAACGCACTCAACCGTTCGACTCGCTCGAACACGAACGTGCTTGGGTGATCCGAGTCGCACTGAACGCATGTCGCGATATCGGCCGTACGCACGCGAATCACCCGGTTGTCGACCTCGATTCGCTCCCCGATTTCTGCGCACCCGTAACACATACCGAGCAAGAATTCGCGCAACGCGACTGCGCCATTCTTTCCGCTGTCACGGCCCTGCCTCAAGCACAGCGCATCGCCATCTTTTTGCACTACTACGCAGGCATGAGCATCAGGGAAATCGCAGACGCCGTTCACGCGACGCCAGCTGCAACCGCCCAGCACCTTAGCCGCGGACGTGCGTCACTTCGGCTTTCCTTGAAAGGAGACCACAATGACTACGAATTCGAATGACTATCGCCACGCCCTGGAGCACATTTCGTTTACCGATAATGCGAAGCAGCACATGGCAAACTCGATTGCTCAGTCCGTCGCCTCGAGCGATGCGGCGACCGCTCAAAGCAACTTTAATGGCACGCGACGCAAGCCGCGCATCGCCCGCCATCCCGTAAGAACAGTCGCTCGCATTGCCGCTGTAACGGCAGTCCTCGCTATCGTCATTGGAGGCGCTGGCACGGCTATGGCAACAGGCGTCCTGCCGCTTCCTTCTGACATGCTTTCCGACATCTTTGACGGACCTGCTTCTCAAACCGAGATCATCGACCGTATTGGCCGGCCCGTCGGTGCTAGCTGCTCCAACAACGGAGTCACCGTGACCGCCGACGCCATCATGGGCGACAAGGATATGGTTACCATCGCCTATACGCTTACGTTCGACGATCCCGCTGCCCTGAAAAAGCTTTCCGAGCCGGGCGAGAACGGAACTATCGCCGGAAGTGTCGATGGAAACGTATACGTTGATGGCGAGCATGGCGGCCAAGGCCAATCATGGCTCATTGACAAGAACCCCAATGACTCCAGCATTCAATACTTTGCACAGTTCAGCGTTGAATCACCCGGCCTTATGGGCAGGACCGTCCGCACGCATATCAACTCTCTCGTTGTGCCACGTGCTGGCAAAGAGCTTCCCGAGTATAAGAAAATACTTACGGGCCCATGGGATCTTAAGTTCCAGCTGAATTACGAAGATACATCCGTTACGATTCCCGCGCCCAAATCGGTCAACTTTAACGGCACCAAGGCGACGATTCAAGAGGCCACCGTATCCTGCGTTGGCGTTTCAGTCCGCTACAACATAGATCGTTCCATCGAACACGACAACAACAGCGGCAAGATGTCTCAAAACATGGAGGAGTCTATGGATGCCGTTGGCAACATACCCCTCATCGTGACGTTCAAAGACGGTCATGTTGAGGACGCAACCAGCCACAGCGGCTATTTCGCAAATAAACTGGATAACGGCACCACTGATGTCCACAAGACCTGGCCGTTCTCGCAAGTTTGTGACACAGACAAGATTGCAAGCGTACAAATTGGCGATACGGTCATTCCCATGAATTCGTAACGCTACGCGGCTCGTATATGCACCCGGTTCCGCACTTCGCGTCTAAAGATGCACTGTCATCGAGCAGCGTGAGCGCAAGGCCGCCCGTATGGTCGGCTGGGAACACCTCGTTGCGCTAAAAACCACCACGAAGGGGACCGGCACCTTTGTGGTGGTTTTGCTGACTCGTCCGACCTGTCCCAACGGTTTGTCTCAATCTGTAACAGGTAGGGCCCAAATAATCGGTTAGCTGTTACAGATCGAGACAGACCACGGATGCTCGGCCGAAAATCTCAATCTGTAACAGGTAGGAACGATTTTGCCCCTTAGATGTTACAGATTGAGATATTTGACAGCTTGAATCGGCATCGCCTACAGCGCGGCGACGACCTTGTCGCCCATCGTCGTGGTGCCGAGGATCTTATCTGCCGGGGTGTTGACATCGGCGATGTCACGGGTGCGCCAGCCCTCGTCGAGCACGCGCGCCACGGCGCTCTCGATCCACGCGGCTTGCTCGCCCATGTCGAGCGCGTAGGTCAGCAGCATCGCCACCGACAAGATTTGAGCCAGCGGATTGGCCACGCCGAGCCCCGCGATGTCAGGAGCGCTGCCAGCGCTCGGCCCAAACAGCGATACGCCATCATCCAGCGAGGCAGAGGCAAGCATACCGAGCGATCCGGTAATCTGAGCCGCCTCATCGGACAGGATGTCGCCGAACATGTTCTCCGTCACCACGACGTCAAAGTCTGCCGGTCGACTGATGAGCTGCATGGCGGCGTTGTCGACGAGCAGGTCCTCAAGCTCCACGTCGGAGTACTCCTCGTCTTGCACGCGATGCACGATCTCGCGCCACATGCGGCTCGTCTCCAGCACGTTGCGCTTATCAACGCTCGTCACCTTGCCGCGACGTTTGCGCGCCGCCTCAAATGCCTGGCGCGCAATGCGCTCAATCTCGTACTCGCGATACTCCATCACGTCGACCGCACGCTGACCGGCCGCACCCGCAGCGCCCGCGCAGGTCACGGATGCGGGCGCCAAAATCCCACGGCATGTTGTAGCCCATCGTATCGGGGATGTTCACGACCGTGGCACCGGCCTTTACGGCCGCCTCGATAATGCGCACCAGAAACTCCTGATCGGAGCGGCCGGCATCCTCGGCATAAAACTCAACATCGTCAACGAACTTGCGAGCATGTTTGACGGCATGGATCGCTCACTCAATTGCCCTTTCCTCAGTCATATGGAGCTTGTCGCGCAGGTGACTGGTGCTCACACCCAGCCCTGTATGGATACGGGGCCTCTGGGCCGTTTTGAGCGCCTCTGCAGCCACTTCGATATCCCTGTCGACAGCGCGCGTCAGGCCGCATACCGTGCATCGGTCGCCCGCAATCTTGCCAATCTCCTGTACGGAGCGAAAGTCACCAGGACTCGAGATGGGAAAGCCCGCCTCGATAACGTCCACGTTCATGCGCACCAGCTGGCGGGCGATGAAGAGCTTTTCCTCGGTATTCATGCTGGCGCCCGGCGACTGCTCACCGTCGCACAGGGTGGCGTCAAAGATTGTGATTTTGCGGCTTATATGTTCCTCCTGATTGACCGTTTTATGACAGATGGCTTTCAGGAGAGAGAGAAGGCCTAGAGATAGAAAAATACCCGTGTCGCTCATCACGCCTGAAAGCGGCAGACGATAGCGCACCCGGGTACAACAAATCGTTATAGCGAGATTACAACCCTAGCGCGCTATCCAATCTAGTAGCGCTAGGCCTAGGAGCTGTTGCGTGTTCTTAAACATGTTGGGCTCCCTTCGGCCTCGGGTAGTACTACATCGCGCTAAAGTACAACACAAGTAAAACCACCACAAGGGTGCCTGTCCCCTTCGTGGTGGTTTCGTTGACTCAAAAGCAAGAGACCCGGTCCTGCACGAGGCAGAACCGGGTCTCTTTAGCAATGCTTGCTTTGCTCAGGCAGTAACTGTTAGTTACTCAGCCAGGAAGTCGCGCTGGATAGCGGGATCGACCTTGACGCCAGGGCCCATGGTGGAAGACACGGAGATGGACTTGACGTACTTGCCCTTAGCAGAAGAGGGCTTGACGCGCAGGATCTCGGTGTACAGGGCAGCGTAGTTCTCGACGAGCTGCTGCTCAGAGAAGGACTTCTTGCCCAGGGGCACGTGGCAGATGCCGTAGCGGTCGGCGCGGTACTCAACGCGGCCAGCCTTGAGCTCGGAGACCATCTTGGCGACGTCCATGGTCACGGTGCCGAGCTTGGGGTTCGGCATGAGGCCACGGGGACCAAGGATCTTACCGATGCGGCCAACCTTGGCCATCATGTTCGGCGTAGCGATAGCGGCGTCGAAGTTGATCTCGCCCTTCTGAATCTGGGCGACAAGCTCGTCGGAACCGATGATGTCGGCGCCGGCAGCCTCAGCCTCGCGGGCCTTCTCGCCCTCGGCGAAGACGGCAACACGAACGGTCTTGCCGGTGCCGTGGGGCAGGGAGATGGAACCACGGATGTTCTGGTCAGCCTTACGAGTATCGATGCCCAGACGGAAGTGGGCCTCGACGGTCTCGTCGAACTTGGCGGTGTCGAGCTCCTTAATGAGCTTGGCAGCCTGAAGGGGGGTGTAGAGCGTGGCGCGATCGATCTTCTCGGCAGCGGCGTTATAGCTCTTACCATGCTTAGCCATGTGCATTACCTCCTGTGGTTAAACGGGCGTGAGCCCTCCCACATCGTATCGTGTGCCCTATTGCACACATTTAACGGGCGCCCAGGTCGGAGCACCCGTCGTTACCATAAGAAATCGCTACTCAGCGATGGTGACGCCCATGGAACGGGCGGTACCGGCGATAATCTTCTTGGCGGCGTCAATGTCGTTGGCATTGAGGTCCGGCATCTTGATCTCGGCGATCTTGGTGAGCTGCTCCTGGGAGAGCTGACCAACCTTGTCGGCCTGGGGCTTAGCGGAACCAGACTTGAGGTTCAGCTCCTTCTTGATGAGGTGAGCCGCCGGCGGGGTCTTGGTGATGAAGGAGAAGGACTTATCCTCGTAGACAGAGATCTCAACGGGGATGATGTCGCCCTTCTTGTCCTGCGTCTCGGCGTTAAAGGCCTGGCAGAACTGCATGATGTTCACGCCAGCAGCGCCCAGAGCGGGGCCGACGGGAGGAGCGGGGTTAGCTGCACCAGCAGGAATCTGGAGCTTAATGACGTTGGCAACCTTCTTCTCAGCCATGGTCATTCCTTTCGAATCACGAGTGTGAAGTACTTGCTATATCGTAAGCACGCACGTGTTAGAAGCACTCCTGAGATGAGCAGTCACAGAAGAAGCACGCTCGCGCGAACGGACGAAAACTTAAGCGATGACAGCGACCTGGTTAAAGTCGAGCTCGACCGGCGTCTCGCGGCCAAAGATCATCAGCGTGACCTTGAGCTTGCCGGCCTCGGTGTTAACCTCGGAGACCTTGCCATCAAAGTCGGTAAGCGGGCCATCGGTGACGCGGACGGACGTGCCGACCTGAATATCAACCGAGGTGCGCTTGGGCGAATCGCCCTTACCGGGACGACGAGTCATCTTGTTGTACTCGTCACGGGAAAGCGGAGCGGGCTTGCCGTTGCCGCCTAGGAAACCGGTGACGCCGGGCGTGTTGCGAACACACGTCCAAGCATCGTCATCCATCTCCATGCGGACCAGGACATAACCCGGGAAGATCTTGGAATCCTTGGTCTCGCGCTTGCCACCCTCTTTGATCTCGGTGACGCGCTCCATAGGAATCTCGATATCAAAGATACGGTCCTGCATGCCCATGGTCTCGATGCGATGCTCGAGATCGGACTTAACGCGGTTCTCGTATCCAGAGTAAGTGTGAACGACGTACCAACGCTTAGACATGGTTTAGCCCCTCAATCCAGAGAACAGAGCAAGAGCCTCGCCAAAGCCAGCATCGAGCAGAGCGATGACGACGCCGACGACGATCAGAGAAGCGCAAACGACGACCGAGTAGTTCACGAGCTCCTTCTTATCGGGCCACGTGACACGCTTCATCTCGGACTTCACCGAAGCGAAATACTTCTTGGTGCGGGCGAAGAAACCAGGCTTCTCGTTCTTCTTAGACTTCGCAGCCTTCTCGCTCTTCTTGGCAACGGCCTTCTTGGCCTCAACCTTGGAGTTGGCGGCAGCGTTGTTGGCAGGCGCCTGCTGCTGTGCCTTCTTCTTGTTCTTCTTGTTGGCCATTTGGGTTACCTCCGCGCAATGCGCTTATACATGAGTAAACCGTAAGCCCCCAAGTGGGAGCTTACGGAATAATGACTGGCACGCCAGGAAGGACTCGAACCCTCAACACTCGGTTTTGGAGACCGATGCTCTACCAATTGAACTACTGGCGTATATGACTAGAGACTAGCGAGTCTCTTTGTGCAGCGTGTGGTGACGGCACCAGGGGCAATACTTCTTGATCTCCATACGATCAGGCATGGTCGACTTGTTCTTGGTGGTCGTATAGTTGCGGCGCTTGCACTCAGTGCACGCAAGAGTAACTAGAGTACGCATGTATCCTGAACCTTTCATTTCCGCCCCGTACGGGCACGAGTTGTTACTTTATCAGCTCCACGTAAGTGCTGTCAACGAAAACCTCGAGTCAATTGGTTCTCGGTGGATCCATTCATATTTGGAACACATCAATGAAGCCATCGAGATCTAATCGACGGTGCATCCAGGACCATTATCGATCCTCTCGACACCAGCAACGGCTGAATATCCATTGCAGAAAAGAACCCGGCACCCATATAAGTGCCGGGTTCTCTAAGTCAGCTATATCAAAGAGCTAATTTACTCAATGATCGTGGAGACGATGCCCGAACCGACGGTGTGGCCACCCTCGCGGATAGCGAAGCGCAGGCCCTCCTCCATGGCGATCGGGTGGATGAGGTCGCCCTCGATGGTGATGTGGTCACCAGGCATAGCCATCTCGGTGCCCTCGGGGAGCTTGACCGTACCGGTAACGTCGGTGGTACGGAAGTAGAACTGAGGACGATAACCATCGAAGAACGGGGTGTGACGGCCGCCCTCCTCCTTGGTCAGAACGTAGATCTCACCGGTGAACTTGGTGTGCGGGGTAACCGAACCGGGCTTGCAGAGAACCTGGCCACGCTCGATGTCCTCGCGCTTGATGCCGCGGAGCAGCAGACCGACGTTGTCGCCAGCCTCGCAGAAGTCCATGGACTTACGGAACATCTCGATACCGGTAACGACGGTGTTCTGGGTATCCTTGATGCCGACGATCTCGACGGGCTCGTTGAGCTTGAGCTCACCGCGCTCGACACGGCCGGTAGCAACGGTACCACGGCCGGAGATGGTCATAACGTCCTCAACGGCCATCAGGAACGGGAGGTCGTTGTTACGAGCAGGCGTCGGGATGTACTCGTCGACGGCGTTCATGAGCTCGCGGATAGCGTCCATCCACTTGGCGTCGCCCTCGAGAGCGCCCAGAGCGGAACCACGGATGACGGGGATGTCGTCGCCGGGGAAATCGTACTCGGAGAGGAGCTCACGGGTCTCCATCTCGACGAGGTCGATGAGCTCGTCATCGTCGACCATGTCGCACTTGTTCAGGAAGACGACGATGTAAGGAACGCCGACCTGACGGGCGAGCAGGATGTGCTCGCGGGTCTGAGCCATGGGGCCGTCGGTAGCGGCGATGACCAGGATAGCGCCGTCCATCTGAGCAGCACCGGAGATCATGTTCTTGACGTAGTCAGCGTGGCCCGGGCAGTCAACGTGAGCGTAGTGACGGGCAGCAGTCTCGTACTCGACGTGGGAGACGGAGATCGTAATGCCGCGCTCGCGCTCCTCGGGAGCCTTGTCGATGTTCTCGAACGCAGTGAAGTCAGCCTTGCAGCCCTCGGTCTCGGAGAGAACCTTGGTGATGGCAGCGGTCAGCGTGGTCTTGCCGTGGTCGACGTGACCAATGGTGCCGATGTTAACATGCGGCTTAGTGCGCTCAAACTTCTCTTTGGCCATAAAGCCCTCCTCTTAACAGGTCGTCCCCGGACGGGACTTTGCCTTTATACCATAGTGGCCTCTCAACATACTATTGAGAAGCCACCGTGTTACCTATGGTAGCGGTGACTGGATTCGAACCAGTGACGCCACGGGTATGAACCGTGTGCTCTAACCAACTGAGCTACACCGCCGGATGGAGCCTGCAACCAGACTTGAACTGGTGACCTCTTCGTTACCAACGAAGTGCTCTACCGACTGAGCTATACAGGCACTTGACGGGTGGGAGCTATAGGATTCGAACCTATGTAGGCAGAGCCAACGGGTTTACAGCCCGTCCCCATTAACCACTCGGGCAAACTCCCAATCGTTCAAGTATCCGCAGGTTCTTTGGTCTTTTGGACCGCCGCCCCCGCGAACGAAAAAGATAATACGATGCAACCTTGGGGGCTGTCAACGAAAACCTCTAAATACACGGTTCCGGGCGTATCTATATACCTTTGACCTGCTGTTTTGTTGAGTTTAGATATGAAGGACGCTGAATTTGCATGTAGCGGTGGCATTTCCCGAGGGAACACTTTGGCGTAGTGGAGTACACCTTCAGGATCGAACTTCGATAACAGCCTATTTGCACCTATATATAGGTCGAGATCGGGCTTCCGTGGCAGATTCGAGCGTGGATTTTCTTCCGTTTGAAATCGAGCGTGGACAATCTCCCACTATTGGCGTGCCCCCAAGGCCAAAGTGGCAGATTATCCACGATCATTCACTAAGCGGGAGATTTTCCACGCTCGTACGTTCGATAATCCACGCTCAGGGGGCAGCCGAGCTCGACACGGCTTTTGTCTCGATCTGTAACATATAGAGAACATTTTCTCCCCTATCTGTTACAGGTCGAGATATTACGCAGAGACCTCCGCTTACGTCTCATTCTGTAACAGTAAGAACGGTTTTCAGCTTCTTCGTGTTACAGATCGAGATGTTATCGGCCGTCCCTTGGCAATGTCTCGATCTGTAACTATAAGGAGGGTTTTCAGCCCGCCCGTGTTATAGATCGAGACAAACCTGAAGCTTGGTGGGAGTCAAACCCGCTGACATGTCAACATAAATAGAAACGGGCCCTGTCCCACAAGGGAACAGAGCCCGAAACTTTCATGGAGCCAGTGACAGGAATCGAACCTGCAACCCACTGATTACAAATCAGTTGCGCTACCGTTGCGCCACACTGGCACACTTGGCGCTTTCGCGCGAAGCCAGATAAGAATAAAGGAATTGCAGACGAGGCGCAACAGGCCCTTCGACCGACCACATCTCAAAACTATTCGTTCTGACGATGCCAAGCCGCAACCCATTGATTACAAACCAGTTGGTTGGTCAATCGAGAAAGCAGCCCCCCACAGAAGGTTGACCTACCTCCCGCGCAGGGCCTTGAGCTTGGCCAGGGCATCGGGGCTCAGGCGACTGCCCAGAGTCATCTTGATCTGCGGGGCCTCCTCGGCCTCGTGAACGTCGTTATCAATCTGTTTGATCTCGTCCACCAGCATACGGCTCGAGATGCGCGTAACGCCCTTGCCCATGACGACGGCCTGGATCGTGCCGTCACTCGATACCACGGAGCACGCGCGGCCTTCCTCGCGTGCCTCGATGCAGAGCTTCTGCACCACGGTATCGGCAGAGACGCCCGTCGGCGAGAACTCGATGCGCACGCCGCGGGCCGGTAGGTTGGGGCGCTCGTTGGAGATGTTGCCCGCGCCGTCGAACACGATCACGGCCTCGTAACGGCCCTGGGCAAACGCCGCGACATCGTTGATAAGCGCAGTACGAGCCATATCGTGGACGTCGCTGGAATATGGATCGTCGGAATGGTCGTAGACGAGCTTTTCGTAGCGCGGCGTGCAGTGAATCACGTTGTAGCCGTCGACCACCAGCAGCTCGGGCTTATTGGAGTGCACCGTCGAGACCGGATCGGCGATGGCCTGCGCAAACGCATTGCCGCCCACACCATAGGTCGCGGCCGAAACGATCGGCTTGGCCGAGCCCTCGCCAAAGCGCTTGGCCTTGGACTTGGCGCGGTTCTTCTTGGACATGCGCTACTCCTCCCCCATGAGCTCGCCGGCATTGCGGCGCAACCACTCAAAGCACAGCGCAGTGGTCGCCTGGGCAACATTGAGACTCTCGGTCATGCCGCGCTGGGGAAGCTTGGTCAAAAAGTCGCATTTCTCAAGCACCAGGCGCGAGATGCCGTCGCCCTCGGAGCCCATGACGAGCGCAACGCGGCCCTCGAAGGGAGCATCCCAGCAGCTGCCCTCGGCGTGCTCGGAAGCACCGCCCACCCAAAAGCCGGCGGCCTTGAGGTCGTCGAGCGCTCGAGCGATGTTGGGAACCTGTGCGATGGGCAGATGCATAACGGCGCCGGCAGAGGTCTTGTAGCTGCCGACGGTCACACCGGCGGCGCGCTTGTTGGCAATGATGACGCCCGCCGCGCCCACGACCTCGGCAGAGCGCACGATGGCGCCAAAGTTACCGTCGTCGGTCACGTGGTCGAGCACGACGACAAGAGCCGGACCCTCGCCCGCGCGGTCGAGGATATCGGCAACATCGGCATAGGGGAAGTTGCCCACCTCGAGCGCAATGCCCTGGTGAGCGCCATGGCTCGACAGCGCATCGAGCTGCGCGCGCGGCACATACTTAATGCGGACACCCGCGGCGTTGAGATCGTCGACCAGGCGCGACAAGGCAGCATCGCGCTCCCCGCCCTCGGCGATGAGCGCGCACTTGACGGGAAAGCCGGTGCGCAGGGCCTCGGCGGCAGCACGGCGACCTTCGATAAACTCGCCCTTGGGGACCTGAATGTTGTCGCGGTTGCGATTTCGCTGCGGACGCGCAGCCTGGGCTTGGGAGCGCTCGCGCTGGCCCTTGGAAGCGGCAGCGCGGTCATTGCGGCGAATCGGGCGCGAGCCAGAAGCAGCCTGTTTGCCACCACGAGGCGCACGCTTGCGATTGTCGGCCATAAAGCGACCTCCTAAATACGACTATCAAACGAAACAAATAGACCGACCGCCCGAGGTGCGGCAGATTGCCTTGAAAGAGGAGGGCATAGACCTTGAGGTCATGCCCGACGATTGAAAGGCAAGGTGCCGTGGCTCGGGCGGTCGGCACGGGTTTTCCAAGTGTCCGAGATGGCCGTGAAAGAGGAGCGACGCGTACTTGAGTACGCGAGCGACGGTTTGAACGGCAAGGTCGGGTGCTTGGGAAACCAGCAGGGATTAGAGAGTCTTGATACGGGTGCCAGCTGCAGTATCTTCGATCGTCAGACCCAGGTCCTTGAGCTGATCGCGGATGGCATCTGCCAGATCCCAGTTCTTGGCGGCGCGGGCCTCGGCGCGGGCCTCGAGAATCTTGGCAGCGGCCTCGTCCACATCGTCGCCCGTGTAGGCGACCAGGCCGGCGGCAACGCCTAGCAGACCCAGCGGCAGCTCGACCTTGGGCTCGGGGAGCTCAACGCCAAACGTATCGAGCAGCTCGACCAGCGTATCGGCGGCGGCAAGCGCGGCGGCCTTGTCGGCAGCGTCGCCCGCCTGCTCCAGGTACTGGTTGCACTCGGTCACAAAGCCAAAGACGGCACCCATGGCACCAGCGGTGTTAAAGTCGTCGTCCATGCACTCCTTAAAGGTGGCACGGGTCTCAGCGGCCTTGGCGGCAAACGCCTCGGATGCTGCCTCATCGGCATCGGCCGTCGCATGGTTCGCGGCCCAGCGCAGGTTCTCGACCGTACCGGCGATACGCATGAGCGAGTTCTCGGCACCCTCCAGGCGCTCCCAAGAAAAGTCAAGCGGCGAGCGATAGCTCGTCTGCAGCATCAGCAGGCGCAGGGCCGCGGCAGAGTGCTGTTCGAGCACCTCAGCCAGCGTAAAGAAGTTTCCGAGCGACTTGGACATCTTCTCGCCGTCGACCAGCAGCATGCCCGTGTGCATCCAGGTGTTGGAGAAACCCTGGTGCCAGGCGCAGGTGGCCTGGGCGCACTCGTTCTCGTGATGCGGGAAGGCAAGGTCGGAGCCGCCGCCGTGGATGTCGATCGGGGTGCCCAGGTAGCGATGCACCATGGCGGCGCACTCGGTGTGCCAACCGGGACGGCCCTCGCCCCAGGGGCTCGGCCAGCTGGGCTCGCCGGGCTTGGCGGCCTTCCACAGGGCAAAGTCGAGCGGGTCGTTCTTGTCCTCGTTCTCCTCGATGCGCGCGCCAACCATAAGGTCGTCGATGTTGCGGCCCGAGACCTGACCATAGTTGGGATCGCTGCGCACGGCAAAGTACACGTCGCCGTTATCGGCGGCGTAAGCGTGACCCTGCTCGATAAGCGTCTTGATCATAGCGATCATGGGGCCGATCTCCTTGGTGGCGCGGGGGCGCACATCGGGATCGAGCACGTTGGCGGCGCGCATGACGCCGATGAACTTGTCGGAGAACTCCGTCGCGACCTCGGCGGCCGTTCGGCCCTGCTCGTTGGCGCGCTTGATGATCTTGTCATCGACATCGGTGAGGTTCTGGGCGAACGTGACCTCGTAGCCGCTCGCGATGAGCCAGCGGCGAATCACATCGAAGCTGATGAACGTGCGGGCGTTGCCGATGTGGATGTTGTCGTAGACCGTGGGGCCGCACACGTACATGCGGACCTTGCCGGACTCGATGGGCTGGAACTCTTCCTTTTTATGGGTAGCGCTGTTGTAGATACGCATTCGTTACTCCTTAACGGTTTTCTGTAGCAGGCAGACGGCCCAGGCGCCAATTCCCTCGCCTTGGCCTTCCCAGCCGAGCTTTTCGGTCGTAGTGGCGGCAACGCCCACGTTTTCGACGTCAACGCCCAGGGCATGGGCAAGGTTGGCGCGCATGGCATCGCGGTGCGGGGTGATCTTAGGCTGCTGGCAGGCAATGGTGCAGTCGGCATCGACAAACTCAAAGCCCAGCTCGCGCGCATAGTCCATCACGCGAGCGAGCAGCACCATCGAATCGGCACCCTCGTAGGCGGGATCGGTGTCGGGGAATAGCTTGCCGATGTCTCCCCCGCGGCAGGCTCCCAGAATGGCGTCTGCCAGCGCGTGTGCAAGCACATCGGCATCCGAGTGGCCCAGCAGGCCGCGCTCGTAGGGGATGTCGACCCCGCCGATGATACATCGACGCCCCTCCACCAAACGGTGGACGTCGTAGCCGTGGCCAATGCGCAGGTTACTGAACATGGGGAAGGTCCTCTCCCTCGGCCATACGGCCAAGCAGAATCGCGGTTACGGGACGCAGGTCCTCGGGCACCGTAACCTTAAGGTTGTCGCGCGGACTCTGGACGCAGCGGACGCGTCCACCCATGCGCTCAACCAGCGATGAATCGTCGGTACCGATAAAGCCCTCGGCGATGGCTGCGGCGTGAGCGCGCTTCATGGCGTCGACGCTAAAGATCTGCGGCGTCTGCGCGGCCCAATAGAGCTCACGCGGCGGCGTCTCGACGATATTATCGCCGTCGACGATCTTGAGCGTGTCGATCGCGGGCTGACCGCACACGACACCGTCGAGGGCGCGGTCGCCCACAAGCACGTCGATCGCATGATCGATGGCCTCGGTCGTGATGAGCGGACGGGCGCCGTCGTGGATGGCGACGTACTCAAAGCCCGCCGGCACCGCGTGCACGCCGGCGCGGGTGGAATCCTGACGAGTATCGCCGGCATCGGCAAAACTGATGGGCGTGTCATAGTCAAACGGGTCGATGGCCAGGCGGCGCATCTCGGCACGGCGCTCGGCAGGGCACACCACCACGATGTGGCCGACCTTGTTGCTACGATCGAACGCGCGGATGGACCAGCTCATGAGCGGACGGCCCGCCACGTTAACGAGCTGCTTGCCGCCGGGATTTCCAAAGCGCTGGCCGCTGCCGCCGGCAACGACCACGGCGCATACGGGCGCCATTATGCGTTCCCCTGTTTGGTGCCCTTCATGCGGTACAGGGAGTCCGCAAGAATGGCAGGGTTGTTGACGCCAAAGTCGCCCAGGCGCTCCGGATCCTCGCTGATGTCATCCATGAGCTCCTGCAGCGAGCCGTACTCGTCGACGATCTTCTCGGCCACGCCGTCGCGCACAACAGACACGCGCGAAAGCGTGCGCAGGCCCAGCGGCGTCATGACGGAGTCCTCGTCCAGGTCGTCGTAACCCAGAACCGCCGCCACATGCTGTGGGTCGGACAGGTCCTTAGGCGTCATACGGCTCAGGTTGGCGCGGATCTTTTCGGCATTGGCCTCGGAGGAATCGCTCGCATAGTCGCGAATCATCAGGTCGTACTCGGTATCCATGCTGGAGCCGGCGAGCTGCTCGAGCTGCATCTGCACGAGCTTGCCCTGGTTGCCCAGCTTGACAATGCAATCCTTAAGTTCGGTCTTTGCCTGCTGCATGATCTCGAAGCTCGAGAAAATCCCGGTAATGTCGGCGAGCGTAACGTAGTCGTCGAGCTCGAGGGCCGTCAGGCGCAGCAGGGAGCGGTCGAGCGACTGACGGGTAGTCTGGAGCGTGGCGACGAGCTGGTTGACCGAGCTCATGATGGTGGTGACGGGCTGGATCTCGTAGCTCTTGCCGTGAACGTACACGTTGACGACGGCACGACGGGCCGAGACCGAGATCACGATGGCATCCGTGAGCACCGACATGCGGGCGGCGGTGCGGTGACGCATGCCCGTCTCACTCGTGGCAAGCGAGGGATCGGGATTGAGGTGGAAGTTGGCGCGCAGGATCTGGGTGAGGTCGCCGTCGATGACGATGGCGCCGTCCATCTTGGAAAGCTCGAACAGGCGGTTCGAGGTAAACGAAATGTTGAGCGGGAAGCCGTCGTTACCAGCAGCGAGCACGTTTTCGGTGTCGCCGACGCAAATAAGAGCGCCCAGGTGACCAGCAATGATCATGTCGAGGGCGGTGCGGATCGGCTGGCCAGGTGCCGTCAGGCGGATGGCCTGTTCCATACGCTTTTGCAGCTCGTTCTTATCCAAGGCATCGCTCCCATCGCATACGCTCCATAAACGCTAAATAGTTTCTCACGGTTTGTCCCCGCGGCGCTCGCGAAATCCGATGCTTACAGAATGAGCGAACACCGCTGAGAGCCTCAACCCAAATGAGCTGTTCATGTGGTAGCATCGGGATTCACATGAATGAGGGAGTAGTCGCGTGACCGGGTTCGCCTCCGGTGGCGCGGCAAGTCAACATACTGGCCGACACGGTCTGGCTTGCCTTAATGAACGAGACTCGTGGTTGTACGCGCGGCGCGTACGCCACGGGTCTTTTTTGTTGCTCCCCTGTCAGAAGTACACGCGGGTTCGCCCGCAAGGAGGGAGCCAAACCATGGGACTCGTAGAGCTCGTGCTGCTCGCCATTGGCCTTTCGATGGACGCCTTTGCCGTATCCATCTGCAAGGGCCTTGGCATGAAGAAGATCAACCTTAAGGTCGCCGTAGTGCTCGGCCTGTTCTTTGGCGGCTTCCAGGCCGGCATGCCCGTGATCGGATGGGCGCTTGGCAGCCAGTTTATGGGCATCATCGGCCCCATCGACCATTGGATTGCCTTTATCCTTTTGGCCTTCATCGGCGGCAAAATGCTGTGGGAGGCTTTTACCGAGGACGAGGATGAAGGCGACGGCAAGAATGCCGAAAAGATTGAACTGAGCGAGTACCTGATCCTCGCCATCGCCACTTCAATCGACGCCCTGGCCGTGGGCATCTCGTTCGCCGCGCTTTCGGTCGACATCGTTCCCGCTGTATCGCTTATCGGCGTCACAACGTTTATCTTCTCCGTCGCCGGCGTAGCGATCGGCCACACCTTTGGCGCGCGCTACGAAAAGCCTGCCACCATCGTGGGTGGCGTCGTGCTCATCTTCATCGGGCTTAAGATCTTGCTTGAGCATCTGGGGATTCTCGCGATATAAAAAACGCCTCTCATAAGCTCAACGTCAATGTAGAGGTCTCATGCAGAGTTTTGCATAATGCCTTTTCGTGCAGAATTTTGCATGTCATACTGATATGCAAAAGTCTGCACGTTAGGAGATTGCCATGGATACCCTTCCCATCACCACACCGCGGCAAGCTGGCATCTATGTGCGTCAGGCACGCGAGGCTCAGGGTCTCACCCGTGCCGCCCTCGCTAAAAAAGCCGGTGTTTCGGAGCGCCTGCTCGCATCGCTCGAGCTAGGAGACGCCACGGGTATTCGGCTCGACAAGTTGCTGACTGTCTTTAACGCACTCGGCATAGGCCTCTTTGCGCAAAGCGATAACGACTCCATCGCATCGCCCTCCGAACATCCAACGACGATAGCGAACCTCCCTATCGCGAACTCGAATGCCCTGCCAAAGCCAAGCGTAGGCAGACGACCCGCTCGACAAGGAGCGCCATCTTCCTATGGTGCCTTGCTGGCCCAAATCGCAGCCGAGCAAGGCCTTACCGACACTTCAGACCTCTCCTTTGGCTGTAAGGTTGTGAAATAAATGGCAGAAATGGAGCTTGCGACCCTCATTTGTGGCGAAATCGCAGGCACTCTCCGGCAAGACGAGCATGGACTCTGCAGCTTTGTATACGCCCCAACCTATCGCGGGGCACCGCTATCGCTAACAATGCCGCTTTCCAATCGCACGTATGGCCATAACATCGTCCGCCCGTTCCTATTTGGCCTTTTGCCCGACAGTCAAGAGCAGCGTCGCGCCATTGCCACCGAGCATGATGTTGCATCTAACAACCCCGTCGCCCTCTTGTGCCATATCGGTCTTGACTGCGCGGGGGCCGTTCAGTTTTGTCGAGCCGATCAATTAGACGCCGTCCGTGGCAGGGTCTCCGCATACCGCCCGCTTACCAATTCTCAAATCGCTCACAAGCTTAAAGCAATTCGCGATGACGAAAGAGAGACATGGATGGGCTCCAACGAAAGCTGGTCCCTGGGCGGCAACCAAGGCAAATTTGCACTAGCTTGGCATGATGGCCAATGGTACGAATGTCTAGGGTCATCCCCCACTACCCATATCTTCAAAAATGGTGTCGTCGGGTTCAAACATCAGGCCTTAAACGAATTCGTCTGCATGAAAACGGCTCGGCGTGTTGGCATTCCAACTGCCAACGTCTCCTATTGCACATTTGAAGACGAAGCCGCACTCGTCGTTGAACGGTACGACAGAATGGTCAATAACAGCGGAAGTATCGAAAGGCTGCATCAGGAGGACTTTTGCCAGGCGCTCGGTGTATTGCCAAGCCAGAAATACACCGCCGACGGAGGACCGACTACACGAGACATCCAAGAACGACTGATTAACACAGTCCCCCACCACATGAATCTTGTGCTTTTTACCTATATGTTGTTCTATAACGCCATTATCGGAGCGCCTGACGCACACGCTAAAAACTACTCGCTCATCCTAGGCAAAGGCACAAACGCGGCACTCGCACCCATGTACGATGTCGCATCGGGCTTGGCGTATGAGAGCATGCGACGTCGGGCACGCCTTGCTATGAGCGTTGGCGGCGAAAATCGTGTGGGGCGCATCGGTCCAGGTGCTATCCGCCGATACCACGGTATGGGCGACCCCGCGCTGGAGACGGCGCTCACCGATGCCGGGCTATCCGAGAAGTTTTGCTTTGCGACCATGATGGACCTCGCCTACGAGGTACCCATTTGCATGGAAGAGGTCATGGACGAATACGCCGACCTGCCCGGCATGGCGGACCTGCGCGATCATATGCTCGGCCCCGTCCGCGAAAACTGCCAGCGAACCCTCGACCTCATCAGGGCGGATATGGGCTAGACGCCAATCAATTTCCCATTTCTTAAAAGAAGAGAGGGGACACCTGTCGCAAAAGACCGGGTACCCCCTCTCGTAATGTCATTTGCAATCCGCTAGCACGTGGCTCGGACTGCTGTTAGCGCAACCTTTACGCGGCGAGGCGCTTGAGCACGTCGATGAGCAGCTCGTAGAAGCGCTCGGCAGAAGCGAGCTCCATGCTCTCGTCCGGGGTGTGGACATCGGAGAGCGTCGGGCCCACGGCGATGGCGTCCAGGCCGTGCAGGGCCTCGGCAAACAGGCCGCACTCAAGGCCGGCGTGAATGGACTCGATGCGCAGCTCGGAGCCAAAGAGCTCGCGATAGCTCTCGACAAAGACGTCGCGGACCGGCGAATGCTCGGCATAGCTCCAGCCGGGATACTCGAACTCAAACTTGGCGTCGAAGCCCAGGACATCGGCAAGCGTCTGCAAACGATCCTTGAACTCGTTCTGCAGCGAGGTGATCGAGGAGCGCGGGGAAAGCATGATCTTAACCTCGTCGTCAGAGGTGGCAACCACACCGATGTTGGAGGAAACCTCGACGGAGCCGTCGGTGGCGACGTTGCGGCGAATCACGCCGTTAGGGGCAAGACGCAGGGCGCGGATGAGGGCAAGCGCGGACTTCTGGTCCATGGCCTCGACCTCGGCGTCGTCGGCAATCTCGACGGTGCAGGTAAAGCCGGGGTCGAAGACCTCGAGCTCGGCAGTGACGTCGGCGATGATGTCCTTTGCGATCTGGGCCGCGGCCTCGGCGGCAGCGTGGTCGGCATAGACCAGAACAGCCTTGCACTCACGGTTGATGGCGTTGTCCTTGGTGCCGCCGTTAAAGCTCACGATGGCGGGCTCGCCGGCAACCATCAGGCGGTCGATGATGCGGGCCATGATGAGGTTGCCGTTGCCGCGCTCCAGGTGGATATCGCTGCCGGAGTGTCCGCCCAGCAGGCCGGAGATGTCGAGCGTGAGGGTGCTACCGGTCTTGTGCTCGCGCGCGATGGGGCAGGTGTAGGTAACGACGACGCCGCCGGCGCAGCTGACGGTGGCAACGCCCTCTTCCTCGGAGTCAAGGTTAATCATGGTGCGGGCGCTAATCTGGGACTTGTCGAGCGTCTCGGCGCCGACCAGGCCAGTCTCCTCGTCGGTGGTGAACACGCACTCGAGGGCCGGATGGGCAATCGAATCGTCGTTGAGCACGGTAAGCATAAGCGCGACGGCGATACCGTTGTCGGCGCCCAGAGTGGTGCCGTTAGCGGTGAGGACGCCGTCCTTGACGACCAGGTCGATACCATCGGTCGTAAAGTCGTGCTCAACGGAGCCCAACTTGTCGCACACCATATCGATGTGGCCCTGCAGCATCACGGTCGGAGCATTCTCGGCGCCGGCAGAAGCGGGCTTGCGAATGATGACGTTGTAGACCTCGTCCTGGTACACATCGAGGCCGCGCTCCTTAGCAAACGCAACCAGGAAATCGCTGATGCCCTTCTCGTTGCCAGACCCACGGGGGATCGCGCTGACCTCCTCAAAGAAATGGAACAGCTGGGCGGGCTCGTAGCCGGTGATCTTGTAATCCATGGTGCCTCCTTGGCGCAACTGGTTAGACAGTAAGACATGCGTCTTGTATATTCCCAGACTTTGCGTGCATAAACCAGTCGAAAACGCCGAGCGCCCTTGCATCATCGGCTAACGGCGGGGAAACGCCACTTTATCAAGGTAAAGCAAGCTAGACGGGCCGTGCAGAGGGAACGTTGGACCCCCCAACCAACCTCAACGCCTGTTGAACATTAATGCATACACCATTGGTGTGTTTAATAAGATTCTTGTCCTCCGTCACGACGTAATCGGCATCAATGCGATTGGCGACGCCCAGCATCAGGTCGTCCTCAAAGTCATTGTGGTGGTACTTGAACACAAAGGAGTCGAAGACCTCGTCTGCACCGACCGGGGCGATGAGGGCTAGCTCGCGCATCTGTCGAACGCATGCCCAGGCCGTTTCGTCTGCCGCCGCAATGGCGTTATCGCTCAGTGAGCCAGTCTTTCTTCGGCACTCCTGCTTGATTGCCGCCGAGACAAGATATGAAACGTCTTTGACCGAAAGCGACGAGGCAAACAGGGCAATCCGCTCCGAGGCGTCGGCAATCTCGATCAGATGGACGACATTTGCCGTACGGTCGGACCTGCCAGAAAAATAATCCATCCATACGTTGGTATCGATTAACAGCTTGAGGACGCCTTCTGTGCTCATAGTTCCACCCACTCGGGATAGCGCTCCGCCATGGCCTCCTCATAGAGGTCGTCATAGTCTCCCGAGAACTCAGGGATGGGGATGCCGTATTTGAGGCACGAATCGCGAACGATATGGCTGCCTTGCGCGGCCCTTGACTCCATGCGCCGGGGCTCCACTCCGTCAGAAACCGGAGCCGCCGCGTCTCCCTTCGAGGGCATGCGTCCGTTAACGACCAGATACTCCCAAAGTGTCCGAACGGCTTGTGACGGCGTCATGCCAATATGAGTCAGGACGGCGTCTCCCGCCTCTTTGAGCTGGCGATCTATACGCACGTTCATCTGAACTGGCCGCGTGTCGAGTATTGACGTAGGCATATCAGCTCCTTTGCTATACTATATCTCGATTTTAGTATAGCACGGCAGATTGAAGCGCATTTCAATAGAAATGAGGGCGCTTCCTTATCGGAAACGCCCCCGTTATACAAGGTATGTTCAATCCCTACAGCGCACCAGAGCCGGCTTGCATCATGCCGCCGGGGCCCGAGGTCACGCCGCCGCTCACGGGCGCGGCGTTGCCGGTGTGCGGTGCCGCCGGGGCGGTATCGCCACCGAGCGTGCCCGCCGGACGCGGTGCCGGGATCTCGCCCGTGCCGTGGCTAAAGACAAACTTGCCATCGGCCACGTCGCACAGGACGGTATCGCCCTCGCCCCACTCGCCAGCCAAAAGCTCCTCGGACAGCGGGTCCTCGATGAGCTTTTGAATAGCACGGCGCAGCGGACGCGCACCGTTGGTGAGGTCGGTGCCCTCGGCCACGATCTTGTCATAGGCCGCATCGGTGAGCTTGATGTTCATGCCGTTGGCAATCAGGCGCTGGCGCAGATCGTCCACCAGCAGGTGAGCGATCTTGGTCAGGTTCTCGCCCGAGAGCTTCTGGAACACCACGATGTCGTCGATGCGGTTGAGCAGCTCGGGGCGGAACAGGCGCTTGAGCTCGCCCATCGCGCGGCCGCGGATCTCACTCGAGGTGAGGCCCTGCTCGCCGGTGGTGCCAAAGCCCACGCTCGCATCCTGCGCGATCTCGCGGGCGCCCACGTTGGACGTCATGATGATCACGGTGTTGCGGAAGTCGACCGTCTTGCCCTGGCTATCGGTCAGACGACCCTCCTCCAGCACCTGCAGCAGGATGTTGAAGATATCGGGGTGCGCCTTCTCGATCTCGTCGAACAGCACGACCGAGTACGGGTGGCGACGAACGGCCTTAGTGAGCTGACCGCCCTCGTCGTGACCCACGTAACCCGGAGGGCTACCGATAAGCTTGGAGACCTCGAACTCGCTGCCGAACTCCGACATGTCGAAGCTGATGAGCGCGTCCTTGCTGCCAAAGAGGTACTCGGCGAGCGTCTTGGCGAGCTCGGTCTTGCCTGTGCCGGTGGGGCCCAGGAAGATAAAGCTGCCGCCGGGGCGACGCGGGTCCTTGAGCGGCGAGCGGCTGCGGCGCACGGCCTTGGCGACGGCCTCGACGGCCTCGTCCTGGCCGATAATGCGGGTCTTGAGCACGCTTTCGGTCTGCAGCAGGCGACGGCTCTCGCTCTCGGTGAGCGAGGAAACCGGCACGCCAGAGGTCACGGACACGATGTCGGCAATCTGACTCACGTCGATGGTGAGCGGGCTGGCGTCGAGCTCGGCGGTCCAGGCGGCCTTGGCTTCGGCGAGTTCAATCTCGGCGGCCTTCTGCTGCTCGGTGATCTCGGCGGCCTTGTTCATGTCGTCGCTCTCGGTAGCCTCCTGTGCGGCAGCCTTGAGTTCCTCGATGCGATGCTCGGCCTCGCGCACCGGCTCGGGTGCGCGATTCGCGGCGATGCGAGCACGGGCACCGGCCTCGTCAATGAGGTCGATGGCCTTATCGGGCAGGAAGCGATCCTGAATGTAGCGGTTGGAGAGGTTCGCAGCGGCCTCGATGGCACCCTGCGTGTAACGCACGTGGTGGTGCTCCTCGTAGCGCGGCTTGAGCGCAGTCAGGATCTTGACCGTGTCCTCGACGCTCGGCTCCTCGACATCGATGGTCTGGAAGCGACGCTCGAAGGCTGGGTCCTTGGTGAGGTACTTGCGGAATTCCTCGGCCGTGGTGGCGCCGATAATCTGGAAGGCACCACGCGCGAGCACGGGCTTGAGCATGGAGCTTGCATCGATGGATCCCTCGGCAGAACCGGCACCGATGATGGTGTGCATCTCGTCGATAAACAGAATGACGTCGTCGGCCTCGGTCGCCTCCTGGATCACGTTCTTGAGGCGCTCCTCAAACTCACCGCGATACTTGGCGCCCGCGACAAGACCCGGCAGGTCAAGCGTCCAGATGTTCTGGTTCATAAGGTTCTCGGGCACATTGCCGGCAGCGATCTGCTGTGCCAGGCCCTCGACGATGGCCGTCTTGCCCACGCCGGGGTCGCCCAGGATAAGCGGGTTGTTCTTGGTGCGGCGCGAAAGAATTTCCATCATACGCTGGACTTCCTTTTCGCGACCAATTACAGGGTCGAGCTCGCCGTCGCGCGCCTTCTGCGTGAGGTTGGTCGCGAACTGCTTAAGCGTATCGGTGCCACTCCCCTTTTGCTGAGAGGCATCCGAGCCGCTAAAGAACGGCAGGCCCGCACCGGGACGACCAGCACCGGCGCCGGCGAGCGGACGCTTCTTGTCCTGGTCCTTGGCGGTGAGTTTCTCGATAGCCTTTTTGATGGAGGCGGACGACACACCCAAGCGCATGAGGATGTCCATGGCCATGCCGTTGCCCTCTTCGACGATGCCGATCAGCAAGTGCTCGGTCGACACGTAGGTCTGGTTGTTCTCACGCGCCACGCGGAATGAACGCTCCATCACGCTAATGACGAGCGGCGTAAAGGCGAGCTTGGCCGCCTCGGTCTCCTCACTGGGCTCGGGAACCGTGGTCTGGACCTCTTTGAGAGTATCCATGATGTCATCGTAGGAGATGTCGAGCGAACGCAGTGCCTCGGCGGCAATGCCCTCGTCCTCCTTGGCAAGCGCGAGCAGCAGGTGCTCGGTACCCACCTTATTTGAATGAAGATCGAGCGCCTCTTGCTTGGCCATGGACATGACCTTGCGCGCGCGATCGGTAAAACGGTCTAACATGCTAGTTCCTCTTAGACGAGCTAGTTTTTTCAAACGCAAAGCGCCGCCCCGCGGCAGCGCTTTGGTCTCTTTACCCATATGGAGTATATGTTAACCGTTGGGACCTTTCCCGCCCGTAGCCGCGCGACAACGTCTACAAAAAAGGAATCGCCAGGTGCGTCTGCATCGGCCCAACGAGCGTGGATTTTCGGACACCCATTCCATGAACGTGGATAATCTCCCGTTTTGAGCCCGTAAACAGGCCAAAAACGGGAGATTATCCACGTTCATGTTATGCGGATCAGTTTCACTTGCGCCAATTAGCTGGTGTGGCGCCAGCGAGGGTCGGTGAGCGTACGCGCCACACCCAGGCCAACGGGCAGAAACGCCACGATGAGCACTGCACGCACAAACCAGCCGAGCATATTGACCGTGTCGAAGGTGCACATGTAATACATCGAGCGATACAGATACAAGCCCGGCACCATAATGACAATCGACGGCACCGTGAGGGCGATGCGTGGGTAGGTGAGCTTGATTTCGGCTAAGCTCGCGAGCAGTCCCGATACCAGCGCGCCGATAAACGCTGCTGCCTCGGGAGGCATACCCACGCTCAGACCCAGGAAGGGAAACAGCGTCGGCGCATCAACGAGCGTAAGGCGCAAGGTATTAGACACGGCGCCGATGAGCCCTGCCGCCGCTGCCATCTTTACCGGACTGTTGAACATAACCGAGAAGCCAAATACTCCGACAAAGCTCATCACAATACGCAAGAGCGTAAGAGCCAACGGTGAGAGGCCGAGCGGGGCAAAATCATCCGGCGCCAGCCCCACACACTCGGCAACCATCCAGCCTACGAGGGTCGCCATCACAATAATCGACACAGCATACGAAAGACGCTCAATGCCGCTTCGCATGTCGAGCTTAGCGATGTCAAGGCCTGCCGTAATGAGAGGAAAGCCGGGGATCACAAAGAGCATGGCGCCGATATAGCCTTCTTGGTGCGACATTGCCCCCGGTATGACCTGGCCAAGGCCAAGCAATGCCAGCAGATACGAGACGCAAGCGAGTGCAACGCCGATCGTCAGCGCGCTAAACTGGCCAAGGCCCTGCTTGAGAATATGGGAGCGCGCAAAGTTGCCGACACCAGCGCCCACAAATGCACAGGCCATCTCGATAGGGCCGCCGCCGAGCAAAAAGACGAAGGCGCCGCAAGCACAAGCTGCCGCAAGGCCCTGTTGCCAGGGAGAGTAATCGGGTTTTGAACTCTCAACGGTCTTGAGCATCTCGTGGTATTCGTGCACGGTAAACCGGCGCCCATACGTCTCGATTTCCTTTAGGAAGCTCTCCATCATCCAAATGCGATGGGTATTGACTCCCGTTGTGGGCAGGCTGACAACCTCGTTAAAGCAGTGGCCATCTTCGATGCAGGTGCACTCAAACGACAGAAGACTTAAGTCAACGTGGACGGTGACACCGAGTACGGCGGCAACGCGATTCATGGTATCGCGTACACGCCAGGCACCCGTTCCGCTCGCGAGCATAAGCATACCGGTGCGGCAGATGATGGATGACTTATCGGTGAGCGGCGCATCGACGGCAAGCTCATCGCCTGCCGTCACGATCTGGTGCCAGTCTGTTTTCATATGGAGTGCGCCGGCACGGACACCGTGGTGCATGGGGACTCTTGAGAGCAACGAATCATGGTGCGAAGGCTGTGGGGGTTCCGTCGATTCGACCTCGTCCTCGTCGGGCCCTTCATCAACAAGGTCGAAAGCATCGAGCGCCGCCGGCTCGCGACGATCGGTCAATTCCTCGTCCTCATCATCAAAATAGTTGAACTGATCGAGCATGTCCTCTTCGATTGCACGATCGCTCGCGTCGTCCATATAGACGCTCCCTTCCTGCCGACTAACCCCCATCCTAGGCAGCGACGGCTAAAGGAAACATAAAAGAGACGGCTGTCATGCGAGCCATGCGCGCAATAGCCGTTGGGTAGTCGTTTAAGAACGTCCCCAATGACTATTGACGGCCAAGGCAACGCCGATGTATTGGCAACGTCAGCGAGCGGGCCGCATTTGAGACAAGGTGACGTGAAACGAAAGGGCGCTGACCTTCTGGTCGCGCCCTTGAAATTGAACGTCAGATTGTCCAAATGCGGCCCGCGCAGTGTCGAGCCGTTACGCGGTTCGTAGAACCGCGTAACTAGTTAGTACATCTTTGCGCCGGCGGGGATGGAAGCGTCGAGCTGGATCAGATTGAGACGCTCCTCGCCCTCCTCCTCGTGGATAGCGCTGATGAGCATGCCGCAGCTGGGAATGCCCATCATCTTGCGCGGAGGCAGGTTGGTGATGGCGAGCAAGGTCTTGCCGACCAGGTCCTCGGGCTCATAATAACCGTGAATGCCGGAGAGGATGGTACGATCGGTGCCGGTGCCGTCGTCGAGCGTAAAGTTCAGCAGCTTCTTGGACTTCTTGACGGCCTCGCACGCCTTGACCTTCACAGCGCGGAAATCGCTCTTGGAGAAGGTATCAAAGTCGACGAACTCCTCAAACAGCGGCTCGACGGCAATCTTGGAATAATCAACCGTGGGCTTGAGCGGCTTGACGAACGGGCTCGCGGTGTTGCCGGCCTCGGCAGCCTTGGCGGCAGCGGCACCGGACTGGAAACCCTTCTCGGGCTTCATGTGCGGGAACAGCAGCACGTCGCGGATGGAAGCCTGGTTGGTGAGCAGCATGACCACGCGATCGATACCGATGCCGATGCCGCCCGCAGGAGGCATACCGTACTCGAGGGCGCGCACGTAATCCTCGTCGTACTCCATGGCCTCGTCGTCGCCGCCAGCCTTCTCGGCCATCTGGGCGGCAAAGCGCTCGGCCTGGTCGACCGGGTCGTTGAGCTCGGAGAACGCGTTGGCGTACTCGTGACCGGCGATAACCAGCTCAAAGCGGTGCGTCAGGCGCGGGTCGTCCTCAAAGCGCTTGGCAAGCGGGCTGACCTCGATGGGGTAATCGCACACGAACGTGGGGTTGACGATGGTGTCCTCGCCCAGCTCATCGTAGATCTCGGCGATAATCTTGCCGGCGGTCCACTCGGGCTTAATCTCCAGGCCCTTCTCGCGCGCGGCAGCAGCAAGCTCCTCGACCGGCGTATCGATGGTGACCTGTTTGCCGAGCACGTCGGAGACGATGTCGGTCATGGGACGGCTGGCCCACTCACCAGAAAGGTCGATGGTCTGACCCTGGTACTCGATGACCTCGGGGTTGCCGATGGCCTTGTTAGCCGCCTTAATGACACCCTGGGCGAGCGCCTTCATGCCCTCGAGGTCGGAGAAGGCACGATAGGCCTCCATCGTGGTGAACTCGGGGTTGTGGGTAAGGTCCATGCCCTCGTTACGGAAGATACGGCCGATCTCGAACACGCGCTCAAAACCGCCGACGATGCAGCGCTTGAGGTGCAGCTCGGTAGCAATGCGCAGGTAGCACTCCTGATCGAGCGCGTTGAAGTGCGTGATGAACGGCTTAGCCGTAGCGCCGCCCTGGATGGTCTGCAGGATGGGGGTCTCGACCTCCATGTAGCCGTCGGACTCCATAAAGCGACGGAAGGTGGAGAGAATCTGCGAACGCTTACGGAACGTCTCGCGAACGTCGTCGTTGGCGATCAGGTCAACATAGCGCTGGCGATAGCGGGTCTCCTTATCGGAAAGACCGTGGAACTTCTCGGGCAGCGGACGAACGGCCTTGGCAAGCAGGGTCGCGCTCTTAGGGGCAACGGAAAGCTGGCCGCGCTGGGTGCGCACAACCACGCCGGTCACGCCCAGGATGTCGCCCAGGTCGAGGGACTTGAGCGTATTCCAGGCAGCCTCGTCCATGTCGTTGATGCGGCAGAACAGCTGAATCTCGGCAGTCGCATCGCGTACGACGATGAACATGATCTTGCCCTGACCGCGCTTGGCGACCACACGGCCGCCGATCTTCACGACGTCCTCGGTGTCCTCGCCATCGGCAAGCTCGGCGTACTTAGCCTCGATATCGGCAACGTAGTCCTCAAGCTCAGAGTGCTCGGGATAGGGGTTCTGGCCCGCCTCGAACAGGGCGGCGCGCTTGGCCAGGCGGGTGGCGCGCTCGTCGTTGAGCGTCGATGCCTGATCTGCGGCGTTCTGGTTCTCTGCCATAAGTTAGCTCCTCGAACTAAAACGCTCCCCAGGATTCGGTCCCAGGGAGCGAAAACATACCTTTACGCGGGACCGTGGTCTAGCGTGCAATCTTGGCGATGGTGTAGACGCGAGTCTTGCCGGAAGGCGTAACGACCTCGACGGAGTCGCCCTCGCCGTGACCGATGATGGCGTGGCCGACCGGAGACTCGTTGGAAATCTTGTGCTCGAGCGAGTTGGTCTCGGTGGTACCGACGAGCGTGACTTCCATGACCTCACCGTTGGGATCAATCAGAGAAACGGTGGAACCGATGGAGACGGTCAAATCACCTGTGGTGGCAGCAACCTGAGCGTTGGCAAGGATGGCCTGGATCTCGGCAATACGAGCGGCGTTCTGGGCCTGCTTGTCCTTGGCGGCATCGTACTCGGAGTTCTCCGAAAGGTCGCCGAACGCGCGGGCTTCCTTGATGTCCTCGACGATCTCCTTGGCGTAATCGCCCTCACGCCAAGCGAGCTCCTCGACGAGCTTCTGGCGGCCCTCAGCGGTCAGTACGATCTGGCTTGCGTCCATACGGATATCTCCCCAACTCTGATCAAACAATCAACTGTCAACAAAACGAAAAAGACCGGCTAGCCTGCGGGCAAGCCGGTCAGGTGCTCACCCCAAAGGGATGGGACTACTCTGCGTCCGCGTCGCTGTCCTCTGCCTGCTTCTTCTTGGCAGCAGCGAGCTTGGCCTCGAGCTCAGCGATCTCCTTGTCCTCCTCGGACTGCTCGACCACGACCTCCTCGGCCTGCTTGGTCTCGGCCTTATCGTCGCCCTCCATACCCTCACGGATATTCTTGACGGTAGAGCCGAGGGACTTGCCGAGCTTCGGCAGGTTCTTGGGCCCGAAGATAATCAGGACAACGACGAGAATAATGATGAGCTCAGGAGCCCTCAGTCCAAACATGTAGACCTCCACAATACAGCGAGACAAGCTCGAATGAGTATACCGCGGGTATCGCGGTATCACAACAATAGCTAAAAAAAGGGACCGCAAGAAGCGGTCCCTCCTCATGCTCTGGTCGGGTTGACTGGATTTGAACCAGCGACCCCTGCGTCCCGAACGCAGTGCTCTACCAAACTGAGCCACAACCCGTTAGCTCGACTATAGTAACAAAGATTTCCGTCGTGTGCTAGAGAAATTTTTACTTCTTTGGCACTTCGATGCGAACCGTGTTGGGAATGAGCTCCGTCGCGCAGGACCACCAGCCGTTTTGCAGGGCAGCGTCGGCAAGCCCCTCAGCCGTGGCGACGGTGTCGCAAATGGCAAACGAGCAGGCGCCCGATCCGCACACATCTACAGCAACGGTGCCGCCTTGTTTACGCAGCCAATCGAGAACCGTTTGTATCTGAGGCTCCATCTGTGCGGAAATGACACCCAGGTTGTTATGGATGAGCGCATATGCCGTCTCAGCATCACCAGCACGCAAGGCAGAAGCTATCGCGCCGGGCTTGTCTGCAGGCACCGGGGCCTCGTCAAAACGTCGATAGGCTTCAATTGTCGAAACGCTTGCCTCGCGCGGCTTGACCAACACGACGGGCGTTGCGGGCAGCACGGGATACTCAGTTGCCAGCACGTCTCCCCCACCTACGTAGAACGAAGGGCTCGCGTGCAAAAAGAACGGGACGTCAGCACCAATGCCCCGCGCAATGTCGTCGAGCGCGGGGTCGGTGCGATCAATTCCCCAGAGCTCCGCCAAGGCGACAATGACCGCGGCCGCATCCGTCGAGGGACCGCCCAAGCCGGCGCACAATGGAATGCGCTTCTCAATCGTCACGCAGATGTTTGCCTCGCGACCATAATGCTCGGCCATAGCAACCGCAGCCCGATACGCCGTATTCTTTTGCATGGGAAAATCTGATGCCGGAACCGTCTGGACGGTCAGCGCCTGTGCCGGCGTAACCGTCACGGTATCGGAAAGACCGACAGCTGCCATCAGGGAATCGACCCTGTGGTAGCCGCGGTCATCGCGCTCGGTATGAACCCCCAGGTAGAGGTTAATCTTTGCCGGCGCGGAAAGAGTCAGGGACCGATCGGTCACCGCTAGTGCTCCTCGAGCTGATTGCCGAGCGGGGTAAAGATATGCTCGCCGCTCTCGGGGTCGAACAGCTCGACCTGACCGGTGAGGACATCGATATACTGGTAGGACTGACGCGACTTGCGGCCGCGGCGCTCGTCAACCTCGACGATAAAGACTGCCGGATGGACGCTCTTGATGGTGCCCATGCGCTCGACGACGCGGGTGCGGCCCATGTTGGCCTTCACCTTAACGCGATCGCCCACCATATCGGTCAGCTTCTCGTGGATGTCGTCGACGTGATTGACTTCCATCTCTTCCATGAACAGGGCCTCCAGAAGATGCAATTCAAAAAGGGGATAATACCCCTAAGATAGACAAAACTCTAATACTATAGCACCCTGTTGCGACCACGCGCAAGTAGCTAATTTGGCTACTTACAGATTGTCGGTATCGAGGACGATGGTGAACGGACCGTCGTTGACCAAGTCGACTTTCATATCGGCGCCAAAGATGCCGTGCGCCACGTGTTCGACATCTTTGCGAACGAGCGTCAAGAAGTACTCGTAGAGCTCGTTGGCAACATCGGGGGCGCCGGCATCGGTAAACGATGGGCGGCGGCCGTGACGGCAATCGGCGAACAGCGTGAACTGCGACACTACGAGAACCTCGCCGTCGACATCGGCAAGTGCCAGGTTGGTCTTGCCGTTCTCGTCCTCGTTAATGCGCAAGCCGCGGAGCTTGCCCCACAGCTTATCAGCCTCGGCGCGCGTGTCGCCGTGGCCCACGCCCAACAGCACCAGATAGCCGCGCCCAATTTTGCCCACGCACTCGCCGTCGACTGTCACGCCGGCATTGAGTACGCGCTGCACCACCGCACGCACGGCTTACTCCTCGCCCGTCAGTTTGGCGGATAGGTGCTCGAGCGCATGGAATCGATGGCTGATGGCGTTCTTCTCGTCCGCCGTGAGCTCGGCCATAGTCTTGCCCGGCGTATCGACCGGCAGGAACAGCGGGTCGTAGCCAAAGCCGTGATCGCCGCGGCCCTCGTGCGCGATAACGCCCTCACAGGCGCCCTCGCCATAGGTGACCAGGCCGTCCGTATCGATGAGCGCAACGACGCTCATAAAGCGCGCGGTGCGGTCCTCGTCTGCCACGCCTTCCAGATTCACGAGCAGCTTGGCATTGTTGGCGGCATCGTCGCCGTGAACGCCCGCGTAGCGCGCGCTATACACACCGGGCTCACCGTCCAGCGCGTCGACGACCAGGCCCGAATCGTCGGCAATGGCCATGAGCCCCGTCTCTTCGACGGCAGCCTGCGCCTTGATGATGGCGTTCTCCAAAAACGTCGTGCCGTTTTCCTCGGGGTCCTCAAATTCGCCCAGCTGGCCGAGCGCCACAAAGCGCACCTCGGGCATGACCTTGCCCAAAATGGCCTCGATCTCGGTGAGCTTATGGGCGTTGCCCGTTGCCACGACAATGGTCGCCGCCGGGTCGAGGGTGTCGATGTCGATCTTCTCAAGTGCCATGAGTGGTCTCCTTGTCTCTATAGCAATGCCGCGCCGAGGGCGACGAGGGCCTCCGCCTCTCCCCTCTCAATCAACGGCAGTCTTATACTTCGACGTTTTCCCAGATAAAACCTGCCAAAATAAACCTGTCCCTTTTTGGCAGGTTAGGCGAGGGCTTGGCGCTGAAGCTCGATGAGCTCGGCGATGCCCTTGTCGCCCAGGTCGAGCAGGGCGTTGAGACGCTTGCGGTCGAAGGGCGCCTGCTCGCCGGTGCCTTGGAGCTCAATCATCTCGCCGGTGTCGGTAGCGACGAGATTCATGTCGACCTCGGCGTGGCTGTCCTCGGAATAATCGAGGTCGAGCATGGTGTTGCCGTCGACAACGCCCATAGAGATGGCGGCAACCTGGCCCGTGAGCGGAATGCGCTCGATCTTGCCGGCCTCGACCCACATAGCAAGAGCATCATGCAGCGCCACCCAGGCACCGGTAATGCTCGCCGTACGCGTGCCGCCATCCGCCTGGATCACATCGCAGTCGACGGTGACGGTGTACTCGCCGAGCGCCTTCATGTTGACGACGGTACGCAGGCTACGGCCGATGAGACGTTCGATCTCCATGGAGCGGCCCTTACGCTTGGTATACTCGCGCTTGCAACGCTTACCGGTCGATGCCGGCAGCATGGCATACTCTGCGGTTACCCAACCGGCCTTGGCGCCCTTGCGCCAGCCCGGCACGCCCTCCTCAATTGTGGCGGCACACAGCACGCGCGTGTCGCCGAACTCAGCCAGGCACGAGCCGTGGGCATGTTTCATAACACCACGGGTGAGCTTGACGGGGCGCAGTTCATTGGCGGCACGGCCGTTGGCGCGGTTGACCTGCATGTACTCCATAGAAATATCCTTTCGGCAGAAGAAGAGGGCAAGTCTTTGGACGGTAACCCTACATCTATTTCAGTTCGTCGATATCAATATGTTCGATGCTCTTGAGCGGCTGGCCAAAGATAAAGCTACCCGCCACCGCAAACTCGGCAATGTTATCGGCCGTCGTCGCAAAGCGATGCTGAGGCTCGGCAGCGTCGCCCGCCAGCTGCTCGCGGCGCGTGAGGATATCGGTCAGCTCGCGCGTAGTCTCCTCGGCGGAACTCACCACACGCACCCCGGGCCCCAGCGCATGGCGAATAGGCCCCACGAGCAGCGGAAAGTGCGTACAGCCGAGCACCACGGTATCGATTCCGCGATCGCGCAGCGGCTCAACCGTGGCACCCACCAGCGCTCGCACGGCTGGCGTATCGAAGATGTCCTCGTTCTCGAGCCACTGCTCTTGCAGATGCGCGCCCGAGGCGAGCTCGTGTTCGACAACCTCGACAAAGCTCGAGGCAGGACAACCGTATACATCGACGCCGGCATCTAGATCCTGAATGGCGCGCGTGTAGGCGCCCGAGCGAATGGTGAGGTTGGTGGCGAGCACGCCCACGCGACGCGAACGGGTGCTGTTGATTGCCGCACGGGCACCCGGCGCGATCACGCCGATCACGGGAACGTCGAGCACCTGCTGGGCCAGACGCAAGGCCGCAGCTGTCGCCGTGTTGCAGGCGATGACCATAATCTTGACGTCGTGCTTCGACAGCCAACGGCCCGCCTGCAACGCAAACGAGCGCACCTCATCCTCGGTGCGCGTGCCGTAGGGGCAGCGTTTGGTGTCGCCGAAGTAGTAGACGGACTCGTGCGGCAGCACCGTCGCGATGGCGCGCGCAACCGTCAGACCGCCCAAACCAGAATCGAACACGCCAATCGGGCGCGTGTCGCCTGTCGGATTCTCGATATCGGACATTACCTCACCAGTCTCTCTCGAAAAGACATGTCCAAGTGCGGCGACGCCGCGCTACGAACGCGCCGCGACCAGCAGCTCTGCCGTCGCCGCCCAACCGTCGACAATTTTGCCGCGCGTAACGAAAGCGTTCTCGCAAGCAGCCAGGAACTCGGGCGCGCCGGCGCTCGTCAGGCCATTCTCGACCAGGCAGAACGTGCCCACGTGATCGGCCATGTAGAAGTCGGACTCGGAATCGCCGAGCGCGAGCGTCTCCTCGCGCTCAATCCCCAGGTGCTCGCAGAAGCGCGCGATGGCAACGCCCTTGTTGAGGCCGGCGGGATTGATGTTAAACGCGCGACCGTCCTCGACGCGTTCGAGCTCGAGCGTCGTCGGCTTGGACAGATGCGTCAGGTGACCGTTACAGGCCCACACCAGGCCGCAGCCGGCCTCGTCCAGGATGGCCTGGACCTCATTGTCGGGCACATCGCCGCGCATGCCGACGGTGACCTCGCGGTACTTGTAGCCGGTCGACATGTCGTTGTGATACTCGATCTTGTGCGGCCAGCGGGCAAGAATCTTCTCGCACACGCCGGTCTGCTCGATCACCTGGTGCGGAGTAAGGCCGCAGGCGGGGTCGTAAGGCATGTCGCCAGTCAGATACTCCCAATCGTTGGCTTTGAGGTCGTACATGACCAGGCCGCCCATCTCACCGATGTAGGAGTTGAGGCCGAGCACGCGCGCATCCTCGTGGATCATGGTACGGTTGCGGCCCGAGGTGGGAACCACCTGAATACCAGCGCGGGCAAGTGCCACGACGGCCTCGACGAGTTTGGTCGAGGGGTTACCGTCGTTGTCGCGCAGCACGCACGAGCCGGGCGCGAGCATCGTGGCATCCAGGTCGGTAAAGACGTACTTGACCTTGGCCAAGCGCTCGCGCATCTCGCCCGAAAGCTCGGCAACGGTCGGCAGGGTGTTGTGGGACATGGTTACTCCGTTTACGTAGAAGGGTTTGGACTTGGACGGCATGTTTTGATTGAGGGAACACGCTTATGGCGACAGCGCACTCAGGGCGCCGCCGCCATCATGGTTCATTAGTCAAACTGGGTAACATCGATCAGGCGATTGGCCAGCGAAAGGTCGCTCTCGATGGGCACGAACTCGTCGCCCACGTGCATGAGCTCCTCGTCACCCTTTGCCAGCAGCAAGACAATGGTGGGAGCATCGGGGTTGACGTACTCCTCGCGCGCCGCCTTGAACGCCGCATGCACAGCGGCTTCGCGGTCGAGGATGATCTTGTTCGGCGTATCGTCGGGAACATGCTCGGCAAGCTCGCGACAGACCTTCATCGGGTCCTCGTGAGCCGGGTCCTCGTTGGCAAAGATCATCAGGTCGGAATATGGTGCGGCCTCGCGCGGAAGCTGCTCGCGGCGCTCCTGCGCCTTGCCGCCGGCAGCGCCAAACACTGCAATGACTGGACTAGCGGGAAACGCGCGCTTGACCGACGAGAAAAGCGAACGGAACGAAAGCTGGTTGTGCGCATAGTCAACGACGCAGATCACGCGGCCGTCCTTCGACTCCACGACCTCCATACGGCCCGGCACACGCAGTTTGGAGAGGCCCTTCTTGATAGCCTCGATACCGATGCCGATCTCGCGCGCAGCGGCGATAGCGACCAGCGCGTTTTCCACGTTAAAGTCGCCCGCGATGCCCAGCAGGACCTTCTCCCCCGCCTCGGACTCGTCGGCACACAGGCCATGCAGGTTAAACTCGATGTTAAAGCCGACCATGCGCACATCGCTCGCCCACAGGCTTGCCTCGGGATGCTCGACGCCAACGGTCACCAAGCGCTCGGCCGTCGACGCTGCCTCCAACACACGGTCAACCTCTTCGGTGCCCAGATTCACCACGGCGGTCTTTGCCTGGTCAAAGATCCTGAGTTTGCTCTCAAAATAATCCTCAAACGTGGGGTGTTCGATCGGTGAGATGTGGTCACGGCCGATGTTGAGGAAGCACGCCACGTCAAACGGCAGATTCTCGACGCGTTGGTACTTGAGCGCCTGGCTCGAGACCTCCATGACCATGGACTGGCGACCTGACGTGCGGCAGTTGGCGATATGGCGCCAGACCTCGGGGGCCTCGGGCGTAGTATTGGTGCTCTCGTAGCACTCGATGCCATCGTCGGTACTCACCGAGCCGATCATGCCGCAGGACTCGCCCGCCGCTTTGATGATGGACTGGAGCATAAAAGCGGCCGTGGTCTTTCCCTTGGTGCCGGTGATGCCCACGATCTTGACGTCGTGGTCGGGACGGTCGTAGACCTCCGGCGGCAACAGGGCCATGGCCGTGCGAACGCTATCAACAACCAGCATCGCAGCACCGCTCTCCTGCGCCAGCGGCTCCAGAGACTCGACCAGCGACTCCTCGCACACAAATGCGACGGCGCCCGCATCGAGCGCCATGCTCAAAAACGCGGGCTTAAAGGCAACACCTTTGCAAAAGAACACGTCACCTGCCGAGACCGCACGCGAATCAAACGAGCAGCCGGTCACGGCACGCTCGTCAACCTGCTCTGATGCGCGCAGCTCGCCGCACACATCGAGAAGCTTGGCAAGCGTATCGACCGTGGTCACGGTCGCGGAATCCGAATGGTGCATCTTTCGCCTTTCTCAGCCATTTGGCAGGGACGGTTTTTATAGTAACTGAAACGCACCCACGCAAAAACGGCTCCCGGAGGAGCCGTTACGCGCAGGCGTTCGTAAGCCGAGGCTAGGCAGCCTGAACAGCGGGCTGGTCCTCGTCGATAAAGAAGCGCTTGTACCACACCAGGAACACGAGCGGCGTATAGATCTTGCGCTGGAAATCGCCCTTGCCCGCAAAGTGCAGATCGAGCAGGTGCATGAGCTCGTCGGTATCGAAGAACTCGCTTGCCCACGGCGCGGTGAAGTACTCCTTGACATAGTCGTACCACTTTTGCTCGCGCAGCCAGTAGACAATGGGCACCGGGAAGCCCACCTTGGGACGGGTGGCCCACTCATCGGGCAGCGACTTGTTGGCAGCGTGGCGGAGTACTTGTTTGTTGCCGTTCTCGTTGATGCGGTAGCGGTCGGGAATGTGCTCGGCGAACTCCATGACTTTGCGGTCCAGGAAGGGCACGCGCAGCTCCAGCGAGTGCGCCATGCACATCTTGTCGGCCTTGAGCAGAATGTCGCCCGGGAGCCACATGTTCATGTCCAGGTACTGCTTCTTGACCAGCTCGGGCTGACCCTTCACGCGCGCATAGATGGGAGCGGCAAGCTCGAAGGCGCCATCGCCGGTGTTGTACTCGGGCTTGAGCACGCCGTCGACCTCGCGCTCCGGCCATACCAGAGCCTGTCCCAGGAACGACTTCTCGGGGATCTCGGCACCCTTGACCAGGAAGTTATGTCCCTTGAAGTACGGCATATGCAACGCCAGGTTACCGAGCGCGCGACGAATGGGCAGCGGCACCATCTTTTTGTATTTGCGGACCGGGACCGTGTCCTCGTAGTAGGCGTAGCCGCCAAAGAGCTCGTCGGCGCCTTCGCCCGAAAGCACGACGGTGACGTCCTTGCGGGCCATCTCGGCCAAGAACCACAGCGGCACGGAAGACAGGTTGGACTGCGGCTCGTCCATGTGATACTGGATGTCCTCGAGCGCGCCAAAGAACTCGTCGGCGGTGATCATCTTGCGGACATTCTCGACGCCGAGCTTGTCAGAAAGTTCCTTGGCGTAGTTGGTCTCGTTGAAGTTCTTGTAGTCAAAGCCCACCGAGAAGGTCTTGTCGGGCATGAGGCAAGCGGCGATGTAGCTGGAGTCGACGCCGCCGGAGAGGAACGACGCGACCTTAACGTCGGCGATGCGATGGGCCTCGACGCTCTCGTGCACGACCTCATCCAGCTCGTCGACGTACTCCTCGAACGGCTTCTCGACGGCAGAGTAATCGCAATCCCAGTAGCGCTCGATGTTCATCTTGCCGGTCGGGATATCGACGGTAAAGTAATGCGCCGGCGGCAGCTTGTAGACACCCTCGAAGAAGGTCTCCTCGGTTGCCGAATACTGCAGCGTCATGTACGGACGCAGGGCCTTTTTGTTGACCGCCTTGTGGAAGTGCGGGTAGTCCAGGAAGCTCTTAATCTCGGAACCGAAGAGCACGCCCGGAGCGCCGTCGCCCGCATCGGCCATGGGATAGTAGTAGAGCGGCTTGATGCCAAAGATATCGCGGGCGCCAAAAAGCTTATTCTTCTTCTTGTCCCAGATGACGAAGGCGTACATACCGCGCAAGCGATCGAGTACTGCCTCGCCCCACTCCTCATAGCCGTGCAGGAGGCTCTCGGTGTCGGCGCCGCAGTGGAACTTGTAGCCCTTGGCCTCGAGCTCGGAACGGAGTTCTTGGAAGTTGTAGATCTCGCCGTTGAAGACAATGACGACGCTACCGTCCTCATTGGCCATGGGCTGAGCGCCGGCCTCGGTCAGGTCGAGGATCGACAAGCGGCGGAAGCCGAGGGCAACGCGGCCGTCGATAAACTGGCCGCCCATGTCGGGACCACGATGGACGATGCGGTCCATCATCTTGGTGAGCACCTCGGATTGGTTATCCGTCCCACCGACAAAACCGACAAAACCGCACATATACTATCCCCTCTGCTGTTGCTGGGCATCAAATCGAATCAGTAGCTTTTGAGTATACCCGAGGGCGTAAAGAGGGGCGGAATGTTCAGGCAATCTCAACTGAATCAGCTCCGCTGTGACACGCGACGGTTACCTTTAATGGATATGAGATGAATGAGGCGATTGTTTTGCTATACTCTCTCCGCACGGGCGATTGGCGCAACGGTTAGCGCAGGTGCTTTACACGCACAAGGCTGGGGGTTCGAATCCCTCATCGCCCACCACTGATTTGATAGGC
>CABUDQ010000008.1 GCA_902490365.1 uncultured Collinsella sp.
CTGGCGCGCGAGACCATTGCCATGATCCGTCCCTACCAGGATCGTGCCTACGAACGCTTTGGCCGCCACACCTTCCAGATGAGCGACGAGTTCTATCTGGACGCCGGCATCGATCCTCCCGAGGCAGACTTTTACGACGGCTATCCGCAGTACTACGACGGCATCGGCATGATCCGCTCGTATCTGGACGAGACCGACGACGTGCTGACTACCGATGCCGAGCGACTGGCCCGCGTCCGCGAGGCCATCGCCGACCGTGGCCAGCACCTGATGTGCCTCTCGGGCGCCAGCGCGCGAGACACCGTGGCACGCTTTTTGGAGTCGCCGCATGGTCTCGGCGGCACCGTCACAGCCATCAAGAACCGCTACTTTGGCGGCAACGTGGACGTGACCGGCCTCATCGTCGCGTGTGACATTCTGGAGCAGCTGCCCCAAGATCTGTCGGGGGTTATGCTCTTTGTGCCTAAGCTCATGTTCAACGCTGACGGCATGACGCTTGACGAGTATCATCGTGACGATTTACTCGCAAGCCTTACCAGTCGCGGCGCCGAGGTTCATGTGGTGTCGACCATGCCGCATGAGCTGCTCGATACCCTGGAGCACATCCTTGGCATTGTGCCTGCCGACTCTACTAATTCCGCTGACCCTACCCATTAAAGGAGAGCAGATGAAACCTATCGTCGCCGTCGTCGGACGCCCCAACGTGGGCAAGTCCACGCTCGTTAACCGCCTGGCCCAGACCTCGGACGCCATCGTCCACGAGTCTCGCGGCGTCACTCGCGACCGCTCGTATCACACGGCCGATTGGAACGGCCGCGAGTTCACCATCGTCGACACGGGCGGTATCGAGCCGCTCAAGAGCGACGACGTCTTTGCCACGTCCATCCGCGACCAGGCGCTCGCCGCCGCCGAGGAAGCCGCCGTCATCCTGTTTGTGGTCGATGGCCGCACCGGCGTCACCGAGGAGGACGAGTCGGTCGCCCGCATGCTCAAGCGCTGCGACAAGCCGGTCTTTCTGCTGGTGAACAAGCTCGACAACCCCGATCGCGAAAACGACAGCATCTGGGAGTTCTATTCGCTCGGCATCGGTGAGCCCACGCCGCTCTCGGCCCTGCATGGTCATGGCACGGGCGACCTGCTCGACGATATCGTGGCCCTGCTTCCGGAGGAAGAGGACGAGGTCGCCGACGAGTTCCCCGATGCGCTGAACGTGGCCATCATCGGCCGCCCCAACGCCGGTAAGTCCTCGCTGTTCAACCGCATCCTGGGCGCCGACCGCTCTATCGTGTCCAACATTGCCGGCACGACGCGCGACGCCATCGACACCGTCGTGGAGCGCAACGGCAAGCACTACCGCATGGTTGACACCGCTGGTATTCGCAAGAAGAGCACCGTGTACGAGAATATCGAGTACTACTCGATGGTCCGCGGCCTGCGCGCCATCGATCGCGCCGACGTGGCGCTGCTCGTCGTCGACGCCTCCGTGGGCGTTACCGAGCAGGACCAGAAGGTCATGGGCTTGGCCATCGAGCGCGGCTGCGCCGTCGTGGTGCTGCTCAACAAGTGGGACCTGCTCGACGACGACCGCAAGCGCGAGGCCTGCATGGAGACCGTCGACCGCCGTCTGGGCGTCATGGCTCCCTGGGCCCAGTATCTGCGCATCTCGGCCCTGACCGGCCGCAGCGTGGAGAAGATCTGGGCAATGGTCGACGCCGCCGAAAAGACGCGCTCGCAGAAGATCAGCACCTCGCGCCTCAACACGTTCCTCACCGACCTGCGCGAGTTCGGTCATACCGTGGTGGACGGCAAGCGCCGCCTGCGCATGCACTACGTGACCCAGACGGGCGTCAACCCGCCGACGTTCACGTTCTTCGTCAACCACAGCGACCTGGTCAACGACACCTACCAGCGCTACGTGGAGAACCGCATGCGCTCGACCTTCGATTTTGCCGGCACGCCCATTCGACTCTTCTTTAGGAAGAAGGAGCAAAAGGATGCATAATCCGATTCTGCTGACCGCCATCTGCGCCGTGGTCTCGTTCTTTATCGGGGCGATTCCGTTTGGCCTGATCTTGGGCCGCGTGTTCAACCACACCGACATTCGCAAGGCGGGTTCCGGCAACATCGGCACCACCAACGCCCTGCGCGTGGCCGGCCCCAAGGTGGCCGCGCTCACCCTGCTGCTCGACTGCCTTAAGGGCGCCATCTGTGTCCTTATCGCCCGTCCGCTCATCGCCGATCTGGGCTATGGTTTTCCGCCGAACATCATGGCGCCTGGAGCCCCCGGCGACTGGATGCTCGGTGTCATCTGCCTGGCAGCGGTATGGGGCCACATCTTCTCGCCCTACCTCAACTTCCACGGCGGCAAGGGCATCGCGGTCGGTCTGGGCGTTATCCTTGCCTGGTACTGGCCCATTGGCCTGTCGCTGCTGGGCATGTTTATCGTAGCCGTCGCCATTACCAAGTACGTGTCGGTGGGCTCGCTTGCCGCCGCCATCGGCCTTCCCATCGCCGCTTGTGCGGTCTTTCCGTACAGCAGCCTAGGTCTCAAGTTTTGCATGGCGATGATCGGCATCACCGTGGTGTGGGCCCATCGCGCGAACATCAAAAAGCTCACGTGCGGTAAGGAGTCCAAGCTCTCGTTTACCAAGCGCGTCACCGAGCCCGACGATAAGTAGGAGAGAGTCATGAATGTTGCGCTGATTGGCTCTGGCTCCTGGGGAACCGCCGTCGCCGGCCTTGCCGCCGCGCGAGCCGAGCGCGTGACCATGTGGGCCCATAGCGAGCAGACGGCCGCCGGCATCAACGGCGAGCACCGCAACCCGCGCTATCTGGTGGGATACGAGCTACCGGACAATGTGGTAGCAACGACTGAGCTCGCCCAGGCGCTCAACGGTGCCGACGCGATCATCTTTGCCGTGCCCTCCACACACCTGCGCAGCGTATGCCATCAGGCAGCACCCTTCATCGCCGCCGACACCCCGACACTCTGCCTCACCAAGGGTATTGAGCCCGAATCCGGCCTGCTTATGAGCGAGGTCATCGCCAGTGAGATCGGCAACGAGTCGCGTGTGGCGGCGCTCTCGGGCCCCAACCATGCCGAGGAGATCTGCCGCGGCGGGCTTTCTGCCGCCGTCATCGCCAGCAAAGATCCGCAGGTAGGGGAGACCTTTAAGGACCTGCTCCTATCCACGGCCTTCCGCATCTACCTGTCGCAGGACATGATCGGCGTCGAGGTTTGCGGCGCCATGAAAAACGTCATCGCCATCGTGTGCGGCATTTCCGCCGGTTCTGGTGCGGGCGACAACACGCTTGCCCTTATCATGACGCGCGGCCTGGCCGAGATCAGCCGTCTGGTGCACGCCCGCGGCGGTCAAGCCATGACCTGCATGGGTCTTGCCGGCATGGGTGACCTCATTGCCACCTGCACCTCCGAGCATTCGCGCAACCGCACCTTTGGCTACGAGTTTGCCCACGGCGTCTCGCTCGACGAGTACCAGGCACGTACGCATATGGTGGTCGAGGGCGCCGTCGCGGCCCGCAGCGTCAGTGAGCTTGCCCGTTCACTGGGCGTAGACATTCCGCTCACCTTTGCCGTGGAGCAAACGCTCTACAACGGTGTTACGTTGGATAGGGCGCTCGAGATTCTTACCGACCGCGTACCCTCCCAAGAGTTCTACGGACTCACCGACTAGTGCAGAAAGGCTACTACCATGGGTTCCATTAAAATCGCTCCGTCCGTCCTCTCGGCCGACATGGCCAACCTCAAGGGCGAACTCGACAAGATCGCCGGTGCCGACTACGTGCACTTCGACGTAATGGACGGCCACTTTACCGGCAACCTCACCTTTGGCGTTGACATCCTCAAGGCCGTCAAGCGCTCCACCGACGTGCCGGTCGACGCGCACCTGATGGTGTCGAACCCCGACGAGACGGTCGATTGGTACGCCGACGCCGGTGCCGACATGATCACCGTGCACTACGAGGCTTCCACGCACCTGCACCGCACGCTCACGCATCTGCAGCAGCGCGGCGTCAAGGCCGGCGTGGTGCTCAACCCCGCCACCCCCGTGTGCGTGCTCGAGAGCATCATCGACGTCGTCGATATGGTGCTGCTCATGAGTGTGAACCCGGGCTTTGGCGGCCAGAGCTTTATCCCGGGCACGCTGCCTAAGCTGCACGAGCTTACGGCCATGTGTGAGCGTCACAGCGTGTCGCCCCTGATCGAGGTCGATGGCGGTATTTCTTCCAAGAACATCGCCGAGGTCGTCAAGGCCGGCGCCAACGTGCTCGTAGCCGGCTCCGCCGTTTTTAAGTCCGAAGATCCCGCCGCCGAGGTTGCGCTGCTGCAGAAGCTGGGCAATGAGGCCGCACAGGAGGCATAAACCCTTATGACCGCAGGTCAAAACCGCATACCCGTGAATCTTGACTATGCCGCCTCGACGCCCATGCGCGCCGAGGCGCTCCTTGCGCAGCGTGAGTACGATGATAGCGAGCTCGCCGGCGTCAACCCCAACTCGCTGCACTCACTTGGCCGCAAGGCCGCCGCACGCCTGGAAGTCGCCCGTCGCGAGATCGCCCGCAGCTTTGGCGCACGCGTTCGCCCGTCCGAGATCATCCTTACCAACGGCGGCACCGAGGCCAACCAGCTGGCGCTGCTCGGTCTTGCCGAGGGCGCTCGTCAGCGCGATCGCAAGCGTAACCGTGTGATCGTATCTGCCATCGAGCACGATTCGATTCTGGACAACCTGCCGCTGCTGCGCGCCGCCGGCTTTACCGTCGATCTGGTGCAACCCTGCCGTGCGGGCTACATTGAACCTGCCGCGCTCATCGAGCTGCTCGGCGACGACGTGGCGCTCGTAAGCATCATGGCCGCCAACAACGAGACCGGCGTGGTACAACCTATCCGCGAGCTTGCCTCGGCCGCGCATACCGCAGGCGCCCTGTTCCACACCGATGCCATCCAGGGCTACTTGCATATTCCGCTCGATGTCACCGAGCTGGGCGTCGACGCTATGACCGTTGCCGCGCACAAGATCGGCGGCCCCGTGGCTTCCGGCGCTCTCTACCTTAAGACCCGCACGCCACTGCGCCCCCGCATTTTTGGCGGTGGACAGGAAGCCGGACGTCGCGCGGGCACGCAGGACCTGCGTACACAGCTGGCTTTTGCCGCTGCCGCCCGCACGCTGGCGCCCCATGTGGCCCAGGAGCGTACGACGCTGCAAACCCTTTCCAACAAGCTCTATGCCACGCTTACGGCCCATCCTCGCATTCACGCCACGATGGGCGACTACGCGCAGGCCGATCGTCTGCCGGGTATGGTTTCGATCTACATTGACGGCATGGACTCCGAGGAGCTCATCATCAAGCTCGACGCCGCCGGCTTTGAGGTATCGGCAGGCTCGGCATGCTCGAGCGGTAGTATGGACCCCAGCCACGTTTTGAGCGCGATGGGCATCGGTCGCGAGCAGGCATTGGGAGCACTGCGCATTTCCTTTGATGACCGCGTAAATCCGAGCGATCTGGACGAGTTCGCCCAAACGCTGCTCTCGATCGTGGGTGCCGTATGATCGTCGCCGAGCTTGAGCGCGCGCTGCTGGCACGCTATCCCAAGACCAATGCCGAGAGTTGGGACCATGTAGGACTCTCCGTCGGCGACCCTGCCGCGGAGATTACCGGTGTTGCCTGCGCACTCGATGCGACCGAAGCCAATGTGCACCGCGCCCAGGAGGCCGGAGCCAACGTGCTGCTGACGCATCATCCCATCTATATCAAGGCGCCCGAGGCGTTTTGCCCGCCCGGCGCGACGCGCCCCCAATGCAGCGCGGCGCTCTACGAGGCAGCCCGTTGCGGCGTGAGCATTATCTCGCTCCACACCAACCTGGACCGCTCGCACGAGGCACGTATCTGCCTAAGTAGGCTTTTGGACGCCGCGTCCGCAAGCTCGTTGGAGCACGTGGACGACCCCGAGGCCTGCGGACTGGGCGCACTCGCGACCCTCCACGACCCCTGCAGCCTGCGCAACCTTGCCGCACGCGCCGCAGCGGCGTTTGGCAGCGACCCGCGCGTGTGGGGCGAGGCCGATCACCCGTGCCGCACCATCGCAATTTTGGGCGGTTCGCTGGGTGACTTTGGCGAGCTTGCCATCGCCGCCGGTGCGGATGTCATCGTGACGGGCGAGGCGGGCTACCACGTGGCGCAAGACCTTGCCTTGCGCGGGCTGCCGGTGATCTTGCTCGGCCACGACCGCTCCGAGGAGCCGTTCGTTGATATATTGATGAACTCTGCAGTTGACGCCGGGGCCGACCCCCGTCATGCGATTAAAATACTGAACCCTTGCCAATGGTGGACTGTGACAAAAGGAGAGAACTTATGAGCGCCGGCGCTACGCTACTCAAGCTGCAACAGATCGATTTGGAGCTCGCCCGCAACAAGAGCGAACTTGCCAATATGCCGGAGCTCAAGGAGCTCGCTTCCAAGCGCAAGACCTATGTAAAGCTCAAGTCCGAGATGACCAAGCTCTACGCCCAACGCAAGGACCTGGACATTGAGCTCGACGATCTCAACACCACCGAGATTCAGACCAACAACGCCATCGAGGCCGCTAAGAAGCGCCACGTTGACGGCTCCGACTACCGCGAGGTACAGGACCTGGAAAACGAGCTCGCCACCCTGGCCAAGCGCCTGGACAAGATTGAGCACACCCGCAAGGATGTCGTTGTCGCCCACAAAGAGGCGCTCGACCGCGAGACCCGCGCGCAGGCCATCATCGCCAAGTTCGAGGAGGGCGTGAAGGCCGATACCAAGGCCGCCCGCGCCAAGGCTGCCGACCTGCAGGCTCAGATCGAAGCCGCCACTAAGGAGCGCACCGCTCTTGCCGCCACGCTGCCGGCCGACGTGCTCACCGACTACGAGCGTCTGCTCAAGCAGTTCCGCGGCTTGGCCGTCGAGACCATCCAGGGCAACATCCCCACGGTCTGCCACACCGCGCTGCAGGCATCGTCCATGAGCGACCTCAACCACGACGGCAGCGAGATCACGCATTGCCCGTATTGCCACCGCCTCCTGGTGCTCCCGAGCAAGGAAGCCTAGCGATGACGGCGGCATCCAACAATTCAATGCAACTTGAGGGAAAAACGATCCTGCTGGGCATTACCGGCGGGATCGCCGCCTATAAGTCGTGCAATATCGTGCGCCTGCTGCAAAAGCGCGGCGCACGTGTCAAAGTCGTTATGAGCGAGCATGCCACGGAGTTCGTGGGCCCGCTCACGTTCCGCGCGCTCACCAATGAGCCGGTCGCGGTTGGGCTATTCGACGACCCGTCTGACCCCATCCACCATATCTCGCTTGCGCAGGAGCCCGATCTGGTGGTCGTGGCGCCCGCGACGGCCAATATCATCGCCAAGATGGCCAACGGCATCGCCGACGACCTCATCTCCACCACGCTGCTTGCGACGCCGCGGCCCGTCGTGATCGCGCCGGCCATGAACAATGGCATGTGGAAGGCGCCGGCGACGCAGGCCAACATGGCCACGTTGCGCGACCGCGGCGTTCACGTGGTGGGACCCGGCAGCGGCTACCTTGCGTGCGGCGACGTGGACACGGGCCGCATGAGCGAGCCCGAGGACATCGTCGAGGCTGTCTGTGAGGTGCTCAACCCCGTGCCGCAAGACCTGACGGGCAAGCGCATCGTCATCACCGCCGGCCCCACGCACGAGCCGATCGACCCGGTGCGATTCATTGGCAACCGTTCTTCGGGCAAGATGGGTATCGCCCTGGCGGGGGAGGCCGCACGTCGCGGTGCCGCCGTCACGCTCGTGCTGGGACCGACATCGCTCTACGTTCCCCGCGGTGTGGAGTGCGTGCACGTACAGACCGCCTCAGAAATGCTCAAAGCAGCGCTGAGCGCCTTCCAGACGGCCGACGCGGCCATTTGCGCCGCCGCCGTCGCCGACTACACGCCGGCGGCCCCGGCGGACCATAAGCTCAAAAAGGCCAACGAGCGCCTGGATCGAATCGAGCTCATCGAGACCGTTGACATCTTGGCCGAACTTTCACGCCAAAAGGGAGATCGCCTCGTAATCGGCTTTGCAGCCGAGACTGATAACGTCGTCGAGTACGCGCAGCGCAAACTCGCGCGTAAGGGTTGCGATGCCATTATCGCCAACGATGTTTCGCGCGCCGATTCGGGCTTTGGAACCGATACCAACAAAGCTTGGATCGTGAGCACAGCGGGCACGCAAGAACTTCCCGTACTAACAAAACCCCAGCTCGCAGATGCAATTTTGGACTTGCTTCAAAATTTGTAAAAAAGTTCTTGCACAAGGACAAAGTTTCGGGTTAATATACTCCCTGTTGCGAGCGAGAGCAGAGCAACAAACAAAAGCTTCGGGACGTGGCGCAGTTTGGTAGCGCACTTGACTGGGGGTCAAGGGGTCGCTGGTTCGAATCCAGTCGTCCCGACCAGAAGTTTGCAGGTCAGGCACCTAGTGCTTGACCTTTTTTGTTTTAAGCAATTGCTTAATTTTGATTAAGCAACAGGGTGCCAAAAAACTACCTGAGCGATAATCGCCTTTTGCGGTTACTTGCGCGTTTTTCACACGCTTGAGCCGATTTATTAACGCGATATGAATCTACATACGCGTAGTTGGTATACAGCCGAGTACCGGCTGTATTTATCGCGACGATTTACACAGATATAGCAACTGTAACGAACAGACGTGTCGCTGTCTTTATTCCAGCAGTTCACTTAATCGGTGGACGAGTGGGGTGTTGCAACGAAACGCCAAGGAGGATGGGCTCTATACGAGGACGCCGCAGAGGCAATGGCGGGGGGAGTACGGAGGGCGCCCTGAGAGCCGCTGTATGACCCCATGTCTCCTTAACTCGATTATTTGTGTTTCAAGCCACAAATCGGTCGAGCAATTGCCAAAAGAAAGGCCCATGCAGGATTGCACGGGCCTTACATCAGATCAAATTTGAGCTAGAAGCACCAAATGGGGCAGACGCAACACCATCTCGTCGCGCCCTCGGCGAGCGACATATCACAGTCGAGGTAGACATCGAGGAAATAGTCAGATCCCGCACAGGGGGACCGCGATGGTGGCCACTGCACCGCCCGAGGGGCCGTTGGCGAGCGAGACGGAGCCCCCGTGGGCGCTCGCGGCCTCGGAGGCGACGTGGAGGCCGATCCCGTAGTGGCGGCCTCCGTCGCGCGAGGAGCGGGACGAGTCGTCTGTGAAGAGGCGCTCGCAGCCGCGTTCGAGGGCGGCGGGAGAGAAGCCCGGTCCGTCGTCGGCCACCTCGATGACGAGGTGTCCGCCCGCGACGTCGCAGGAGACCGCCACACGCGAGCGCGCGTGCTCGGCGGCGTTGGCCACGAGGTTCGCGGCGGCTCGCGCCAGGGCGGTTCGGTCGAGCGAGGCCTCGGGCGCGTCCGCGACAGCGGGGCCCGTGGCCGCGTCGAGCGTCACGCCTCGCGCCCGGGCGATCTGGGCGGCCTCGGCGAGGACCTGTTCGCAGAGCTCGGCCGGCCGCATGGGGGCCCTCTCCGCCCCGCCGGACCCGCGCGAGGCCTCGATGAGCAGGCGCACGTAGCCGTCGAGCCTTTCGACACCGCCGGCTATGTCACGCGCGGCGGCCGACAGGTCGCTGTCATTCTCGTCTTCCAGCTCCTCCGCCACGAAGTCGGCGTTGGCGCGCAGCACGGTAAGCGGCGTCTTGAGATCGTGGGCGAGCGACGCCATCTGCTCGCGCTGCCCCCGCTCCGCGGCCCAGCGGGCCTCGAGCGACTCGGCGAGGGAGGCCCGCATGGCGTCCATCGCGGCGAGGACGTCGTTCACCTCACGCACGTTGGTGCTGCCGACCGCGAAGTCGAGCTCCCCCGCGCCAACGCGCCCCGCCGCCTCCGCGAGCGGCGCCATCTTGCGCGAGATCACGCGGCTCGCACGGCGCGCCACGAGCGCGAGCGCGAGCGCGCTTCCCACAGCGGCGCCGACGAGCATGAGGTTCTGCGGGTTGGGAAGCAGGCTGGCGAGATCGCGCGAGACCCACTGCGGCAGGTACTCGCTGACGAGTGCGCAGGCCCCGCCGCCCTTGAGCGGGAACGCAGCGTAGGTGAGGCCCGAGCCCCCGCCCTCGATCTCCACTGTGCCCGGATCCGCGGCGAGTGCCGTACTGGCCATTTCCGTCGCATCCTCGAGCCGCGTACCCTCGAGGTCTGTCATCATCACGTTTCCGTCCTTGTTCAGGATGAGGTAGCGGTAGGCCGTCGGCACGTCCTGCTGCCCGCAGACGCCGTCGCGTGCCAGGCCCTCCGCGACATCGCGCGCATTGGCCGGCCCCCAGCTTGCCTCGTAGACATAGCCCGCGTTGATCGCCACGGAGAGCACCATGAACGAGGCAAGCCACGCCGTGGCGACCGCCGCGAACGCGTAGGCGAAGTAGCGCGCGATGACGAAGGAGAGCGGCATGCCCCCGCGACCTCGCGCCCCGATCTTCAGAGCTGCCACTTGTACCCCATCCCCCAGACGGTCGCGATCGGATCGGCGCCGGCCTCGGAGAGTTTCCTCCGGGCGCGACTGACCTGCATGGATATGGCCGCGTCGTCGGCGTCGCTCTCCCAGCCGAGCACCGCCTCGCGTATCTGCGCGCGGCTCATGACCTGCCCGGGGTGGCGCGCGAGGTACTCGCAGATGGCGTACTCGGTGGGCGTGAGCGGCACGGTCTCGCCGCCCACGGCGAGGTCGCGCGCCCCGAGGTCGATCCGCACCTCCCCGAAGGAGAGGGCGTGCGAGCGCGGCCGGCGCTCACGGCGTAGATGGGCCGCGACCTTGGCGCGCAGTTCCGCGGCCCCGAAGGGCTTGCGGACGTAGTCGTCGGCGCCCAGGCCGTAGGCGGCCACGGCATCCTCCTCGGCCACGCGCGCGGTCAGGAAGACGATGGGCCCGTCGAAGTCCGGGCGGATCTGCCGCACGAGCTCGAAGCCGTCAAGCCCCGGCATCATGACGTCGCAGAGCACGAGGTCGAAGCGCGAGAGGTCCATCCCCAGGACCGCCGTCGGGTCCGCCGCCCTAACGACCTCATGGCCGTCGCGGCCGAGGACGCGCGCGAGCGCGTCGAGGATCGCCCGTTCATCATCCACTGCCAGTATCCTCGCCATGTTGACCTCCTGAAACTCTCGTCGGAATTGTACTAGCGCCGCGCTCAGCGGTCCAGAGCCCTGCGCGCAGCCGCGGGCGCCAACATGACGATCTCAGGGTTGGGCAGCACGCAGTCGGCGATCGAGCGCAGCGCCGAACCCCAGCCGGCGTCGAGCAGGGCATTCCCGCCCAGGACAAACGCTGCGGAGAGGAGGACGAGCATGGCGGCGAGCGGCTTCCTACGCATCTGCCCTCCCGTCCTCGAAGCGGCAGAACCAGGCGAGAAGGACGGCGTCGGCTGCCAGGGTGAGCACGAGGCCATCGAGCGCAGTCGTGAGGAGTGGGCCCGCCGCGCGTGCGGCGTCGATGAAGGCCTCCACCCCGAGCGACCCCAGGCGCGCGGGCCAGGCAAGCGGCACCCAACTCAGGGGCGTCGCCAGGGCACCGGTGAGCTCGCCGGTCATGAGACCGTGCGCAAGTCCGCCCACTGAGAAGAACGCGAGGAGCACCCCCGCCGCGCCGGCGCCGATGACGGCGTTGCGGCCGAGGCGCAGGGCCACGCCGAGTCCCAGCGCGTAGAGGGGCAGGCTGCCCAGCACGATGCCCGCCCAGGCGGCCGCAAGCGGAGCGGGCCCGAGCGGCAGGCGTCCGGCGACGGCGAGCACGGCCCCGAACACGCCGAGCGCCACGGCCAGCGCGCCCGCGCCGAGCGCCGCAAGGGCGAGCAGCTTCGCCGCGACGGCGCGCCCGCGCGAGGGGACCGCCGTGAGGTTGGCGAGGCGCCCGGCAGCGCGCTCCTCGTCCACGGCGAGCCCGCAGACGATGGCGGACATGAGCGGCATGAGGGCGCCGAGGAACTGGACGTAGGCGTCCGCGCCCAGCGCCGGGTCCCATCGGGCTACGGAGAAGTACTCGCCGCAGGCAAGACCGGCTGCCAGGCCGCAGACGAGGTGCACCACCGTGAGCGGGGAGCGCACCAGGCGCAGGACCTCGGAGAGCAGGGCCCGCGAGAGAGTCATGCGCGGCGTCGGGTCGGAGAGTCGTGTCATGGCCATCACCGCTCCTCGGAGCGCGCGAACCAGGCCGCGCCCGCCGCCGTGAGCGCGGCGAACGCGAGCGCGCTGACCGCAAGGCCCGCCAGCGTGAGCATGCCATCCGCCGCGAGCGCCCCGCCGAGCGCCATATCCGCCGCGAGCGGCTCACCGCTCGGCAGCACGGGGATGAAGCTCGTGGGGATGACCATGCTCGCCGACGGCGGAAAGAGCTGCGGCAGCGGCACCAACGACCAGGCGAACCCACCCATGAGCTGCGCGGCGAGCGGGCAGAAGATGCCCGCGAGCATGCCGAGCCGCGTCGTGAGAAAGAGCCCTGCGGGGATCATCCACGCCGCGGTCACCATGTTGACGAGCGCGCAGAGGAGCATCGTGAGCGTGCCCGCGGCCGTGAGACCCTGCGAGGAGAACGCCGATCCCGCGAGGTAGATGCCGAAGACCACGAGGTTCGAGAGCGTGCAAAGAGCGAGGCACCAGAGCGCCTTGGCCCACCAGGCTCGCCCGAGCGGGAAGCCCAGGCCCAGAAGCCCCCGCATCCGCGTGCGAGCGTCCGCCCGCGCGACGCACGCCACCACAAGCGATAGAGACACGGGCAGGAAGAGCGCGTACCAGTAGTTCCACGCGCTAAAGATCTGCACGCCCCGGTAGGGCATCGCGCCGAGCAGCGGCATCGGCAGCGCCATGAGCACGGCCAGGCGAACCGGTGCCGTGTGGCGCGACTTCAGGGCCTCGGCGCGCAGGCCCGCGAGCAGGCCGCCTTTCTCGCCCGTCATGCCGCCACCTCCCCGCGCGCTCGTCGCCCTTCCCGGCAGAAGCTCATGAAGAGTTCCTCGAGGTCCTGCCCGGGACGAAGCGCATCCTCGTAGGCGAGGCGCCCCCCGCAGATGATGCCGATGGTGTCCGCCATCTGTTGCACCTCGGAGAGGATGTGGCTCGAGACGATCACCGTCGTACCCGCCGCCGCGAAGCCGCGGATCTGGTCGCGCAGCTCCTCGATGCCGATGGGGTCGAGGCCGTTGGTGGGCTCGTCGAGCACAAGCAGGCGTGGCCGAGCGATCAGCGCCAGCGCGAGCCCCAGGCGCTGCCGCATGCCCATCGAGAAGCGCCCAGCGCGCTTCTTCCCGGTGTCCGCGAGGCCCACGGCGGCGAGCACCTCATCTATGCGGCTCTCGGGAAGGCCCAGCAGCGTGGTGCGCACGCGCAGGTTCTCGCGCGCGGTGAGGTTGGGGTAGAGCGGCGCCTCCTCGATGAGGCTGCCGATTGCGTAGAGGTCCTCGCGGCGCCAGGCGTGCCCGGCAAAGAGGATCTCCCCGGCCGTCGGCCGCAGCATCCCGCAGATCATCTTGAGCGTTGTCGACTTGCCGGCGCCGTTGGGACCGAGCAGCCCGTACACCTCGCCCTCGCGGATATGAAGGCTCACGTCGGCCACGGCGTCCTGCGCCTGGTCGCCGCGGCCGAAGCGCTTGGTGAGCCCACGCGTCTCGAGCATGTAACCCATGGGTTTATCCTTTCTCTTCCGGGCGCGCGGGCCGAGTCACCGTGCCCGCGCGCCTTACCTTTCGGGTTCACCATCCATGGTGGGGCGCGTTTCTAACGAAGCCATAACGGCCGTTGGGTTCTTTTGGCGCCGACCCTTCTCGACCCGCACATCATGATTAATTTGCTTAAGGCAACAACTTTCCCGATCGATGTAATCACCGAATCAAAACGTGTACATCACCCTCCAAAACCGACATTTTTCGGCATGTTTGGAGGCTGATGTACACGAATGTGAAATCCACCGCCGCCCAAAAGCGCCTTCCTCATGTCTGGACTCTCTATGCTTGCGCTGGATAGACATCGCCGGAACGGGTATAGTAGCGAAAGTTTTGTCGTTAACCAGCGGGGGAGTCCTGTGGGCATCAAAAAGAAGATCAAAAAGGAGCTTATCGGCACTTCCGATTACCCGTCGAATAAGATCTTTACGATCTCCAATTTCATCACCTTTACGCGCCTAATCCTCACCCTGGTATTTCTTTACCTGTTTGTGACGGATAACAACCGCGTCATCGCCATCGTTATCTACGCCGTTGCCGCCTCTACCGACTGGATGGACGGTCAGATCGCCCGCATGACTAAGACGGTCTCGTGGCTCGGCAAGGTCATGGATCCCATCTGCGACCGTGCGCTGCTGTTCACCGGCGTCTTGGGACTGGTGGTCCGCGGAGAGCTACCCATCTGGGTCTGCGTGCTCATTATTGGCCGCGACATCTATCTGGGCATCGGAACGCTTATCGTGCGTCATTATCATCGTCGCCCCATCGATGTCGTCTTCCCCGGAAAAATTGCCACCGCGCTGCTCATGACCGGATTCTCGCTCATGCTGCTCGGGTTCCCCGTTGTTGACGGCCTGCAACTTTTACCTTCAACCCTTACGGCCTTCCCGGGCCTCAACGGAAGCTCGGTGCCCCTCGGCATCTTCTTTGTGTACGGCGGCGTAATCTTCTCCATGCTCACGGCTGTCATCTACTCCATTAAGGGCGGAGCGGCCATTAAACAGGCTCTCGCGCATCCCGAGGACGAGGACATCGACTTTCTGAACCCCGAAATCGAAGACTGATTCGTTGGGGTATGATTACGTACGGTTCATTATTTGCGGCTCGTCCGCGATAAGTTAGGGGTTGTCATGGACAACATGGTTAACAATATGCCTCAGAATGATAAGACTGCTGACGCTACCTGCGTATTCCGCGTGCCTTCAAGCGACGTCACCGTTCCCGACCTCATGGCCAACGTGCGCATCACCGCCCCCGTTCTGTCAATCGTCAAGGGTCCGCAGACTGGTGCCGCCTTTGAGCTCGAGGACGACGTGACCACCATCGGCCGCGATCCCGCGAACGGCATCTTCCTCAATGACATGACCGTTTCGCGCAGCCACGCGCGCATTATCCGCGAGGGCCTCGGCGCTCGCATCGAGGACCTGGGCTCGCTCAATGGCACCTGGGTCGACGGTGCCATCGTCAATGCAGCCCCGCTGCACGACGGTTCTTCTGTCCAGATCGGTACGTTTACGCTCATCTACCACGAGAGCACGCCGGAGCGCATCGAAACCGGTGAGTAGGGCATGGCCGAACGCAACTATCTGAGTATCGGCCAAGTCGTCAACCTACTTCGAGGCGCATACCCCGATCTTTCGAACTCAAAAATTAGATTTCTAGAAGATGAGGGGCTCATTACCCCTCATCGTACGCCTAAGGGATACCGTCAGTACTCCAAGGAGGACGTTGATCGCCTGGAGGTCATTCTGCACCTGCAGAAGACTCGCTACATGCCGCTCAACGTGATTAAGCAGCGCTTGGAAAACGCCACGGACCTGTCAACGCTCGCCTACGAGGTGGGCTTGCTGTCCGATGTTCCACTCAAGACGGAGCCCAAGGAGACTAAACAAAAGCTGCATCCCATCGAGACCATTCCCGATATGTTGGGCGTCGAGATCTCGTTTATCCGCTCGCTCGCCGAGAACGACCTCATTCGCATCATCAAGAGTCCGCAGAACCGTGAGCTCGTCGATGGTCGCGATTTTCCGATCATCCGCTACTGCTCCGAGCTGTCACGCTTCCATATCGAGCCGCGCAACCTGCGTCAGTACGTGTCTTCCGCCAACCGCGAGTCCTCGATGTTTGAGCAGGTGCTCGTGAGCATGCTCGGAATGGATACCTCCGATGACGAGCGCGACGCCAAGCTCGAGCGTGCGTTTAAGAAGCTTCACGACCTCACCGAGGGTGTGCATACGGCACTGCTCAAGAACCGCGTTTTTGAGTCGCTCAACGCCGTGGTCGAGGATGCCGACATCGATGCACTCGATGAAGAAATCGCTCGCTCCGAGTCCACCAAGGCCAAAAACGAAGAAACTGCCGCGCCGGCTTCACACGAGGATTCTCTCGTAAAGCCGCTCAAGGTTGTCGCCCCTTCGCAATCCGACACTGTCACCGCGGGCAAATAACAGCTACCGCTTATCCGGCAACCCATTGAAAGGTCATGCAATGTACGACTTCGAATCTCAAATCGTCGACATCCCCGACTATCCCGAGCCCGGAGTCATCTTCAAAGACATTACGCCGCTCTTTGGCAATCCCGAGGCGCTCAAAGCCATGACCGATGCCCTCGCCGAGCACTTTGCCGGCATGGGGATCACCAAGGTCGTGGGTCCCGAGGCCCGTGGCTTTATGGTTGGCGTACCGGTGGCTGTGGCCCTTGGTGCCGGCTTTGTTCCCGCACGTAAACCGGGCAAGCTACCCCGCAAGACGGTGAGCCAGAGCTATGAGCTCGAATACGGCACCGACTCTATCGAGATCCATGCCGATGCCATTACCTCTAAAGATACCGTGTTGATTCTGGACGACTTGGTCGCGACGGGCGGAACCGTCGAGGCAACAGGTAAACTTGTGCGAGATATGGGCGCAAAGCTTGTGGGCTACGGGTGTATCCTTGAGCTTGCGTTTCTCAACCCGCGCGAGAAGCTCACGCCGACTGACGACGATGTTGAGCTCTTTAGCCTGGTGACGGTGGACTAGCCGTTACCCTTAGTTACTGGAAAGGAAGCTACATGCGCACAGCAAACACGCACAAAAACATGGCACGCTGCGCTGCTACGGCAACCCTCGCTTGTGTTTTGGGCTTGGGCCTCGCGGCTCCTGCCTACGCCGATACCGCATCCGACCTTGCCGCTGCTCGTACGAAGCTCGAGCAGATCGGTACCCAAACCCAGCAGATTTACGATGAGCTCGCCACGCAGACGCAGGCGCTCGATCAGACTGCTGGCGAGATCACGCAAAAGCAGCAGGAGATCGCTGACGGTCAGGCCAAGCTCTCGACCTATGTCGCCGGCGAGTACAAAACCGGCGGTCTGAGCCTGCTTCAGGTTCTGACCGGCGTCGATGACCTGAGCGACATGCTCAACCGTCTCTTCTACTACGGCAAGGTGTCCGACAAGCAGGCCCAAACCATTCAGGAGGTCAAGGAGCTTAAGCAGCAGCTCACCGATAAGCAGGCCGAGCAGGAGAAGAACGTCGCCACCACGCAAAAGAAGGTCGATGAGCTTAACGCCCAGCAGGCTGAAGCCCAGAGTGTCGTGAACTCCCTGGATTCACAGTTGCAGGCCGAGCTTGCTGCCGAGGCCCAGGCCAACGCCGCGCTGCAGGCTGGCATAAATGCTAGCACCGCCGAAAAGGCCACGGTGAGCAACGACACCGCCGGTACGAGCGAGAACACCAACAAGGGTGGCGGTACGACCAACGACGGCGGCGGAAACACGCCCGCGCCCGCTCCCACTCCGCAGCCCCCGACGCCCGCTCCGGCTCCGGCTCCGGCTCCGACGCCTTCCGCACCGAGCCAGTCCGTTGACGGCGGTTCCGTTGTTTCGCGTGCCTATAGCAAGCTCGGATACGCTTACTCTTGGGGTGGCATTGGGCCGAACAGCTTTGACTGCTCCGGTTTTGTAAGCTATTGCCTCACGGGACGCTACTGCCGTCTGGGCACCACGGTCGACTTCATGGGTTGGACCCGTGTGTCCGATCCGCAACCCGGCGATGTTGTGGTTAACTCCTACCATACCGGCATCTATATCGGTAATGGTCAGATGATCCATGCTTCCGACTACAAAACGGGCGTCATCATCAGTTCCGTCGCAGCCGGTATGAACAACAACTACATTTTCGTGCGCTACTAAGTCACTCTGTATAGCGAACGAAGGTGAACCTCGTGGCCTTTGAGCTGCGAGGTTCATTTTTTTATGACCGTGCTCCATACATGATCCTAATGTGCTAGTTTTCAATACTAGATGCACGCTTCATCGGTGAGCAATATAGCTATAATGATTGAGAAGCATATAGAAAGGACCCTCTATGAGTTGGGCACTTATCTCCGATTCGAGCTGTAACCTCCGCGATTGGCAACCGACCGCGCCCCATACCACCTTTGCATTTGCACCCCTCAAAATTCGAGTGGGGGAGCGCGAGTTCGTCGATGACCTCATGCTCGACGTTCACGAACTCAATTGCGCCGTGCAGGCGGAGTCGAGCGCTTCTTCGAGCGCCTGTCCGAGCGTAGGCGAGTGGACCGAACTCTTTAGGCTTGCCGACAAGACGATTTGTATGCCCATCTCGGAGGGCGTATCGGGGAGCTATAACGCCGCCGCCACGGCACGCGATTTGGTTCTTGCCGAGGAGCCGAACCGTCAAATTCATTTGGTCAATTCACGCGGAGCCGGCGGCAAAATGGACCTGATCTTACTGCTGTTCGACCGGTATCTTGCAAGCAATCCGGATGTCTCATTCGAGGACGCTTGCGCATACTTCAATAGCCTTGAGCAGAACAGCAAAATCCTCTTCAGCTTGTGCAATTACGAAAACCTGGCCAAAGCCGGACGTATCCCTAAGGCAGCCGGCGTCATTGCCAACAAGCTCAATATTCGCATTTTGGGCACGGCGAGTGAGGCCGGTAAAATCGAACTCGTCGGACACACGCGTGGCGAAAAGAAGATGTTCAACAAGATCATCGACACCATGGAAGCCGAGGGTTTTACGGGCGGCGAGGTCGTCATCGACCATGTCGAGAATGAGGCAGGCGCCCAGGCACTTGCCAGCCGCATTGTGGAGCGCTGGCCCGGCTCCAAGACTATCATCATGCCCTGCAACGGCCTGGATTCCTATTACGCCGAGATGCACGGTCTTATTATCGGCTACGGCATGGACGTGGCTTCGGGCCAATAAAGTCCAACCAAGCAAAAATACGGGCGGGACAAAGTGACAGATGACCCTTTGCTCCGCCCGTTTTATACGTCGGCTAGCTATTAAACCCATTAAACTTTAGATAGCTCATCAGGTACGCCTTCGAAACGAAGGATGAAACCGCACTGCGCACAAGCAGCGACTCACGCGTTACCTGATGCGCCGTATCGGGAACCGGCGTCTGCTCGACGGAAAACGTCGAACGAATCGATGCCTCGAGCTGATCGACCACATAATCGAAGGCCGTCGGGGCATCGTAGCTCAAACGCTGAATGTTAAAGAGTGCCTGCACCGCAGCAATAGGTAACACCTGCTTAAAGAGGCAGATAGCGATCAGGCGGGCAATCTGCTCGCGGCCATATTGCTTTTTGACCGGAGCAGGCACCAGGCCGACCTTCACGTAGTTATTGATCATCGATGGCGTAATGACAGGGTGCTCAACGCAAATGGACAGCGGCTCCATCCACAGCGCAACATACTCAATGACCTGGTCGCGGTAGAGCGTCACATTGGGCAACTGGTTATAGCGCGGCAGACTCAACGTATTGAGTTTACGCACGATATCGGACTGAATGAATGCATCGGGTAGCACCGTGGGCTGAATATCCTCAGGCTTAATACTGACCGACGAATCGGACATCGGAATAACGTGTTTAACGTGGTTCATAAAGGTCCTCCGTTCATTTTCTATATTGTATTCTAGGTTATCTAGTTTTGCATACCACATAGCCGGCAAGTAAAAGTGGTTGGACAACACATTGATGCATTGTCCAACCACTTTGTGTAAAGATAGCAACCTTACATAAGATATATTATCGTACTTATCCACGGAGAAACGCGTATGCGCTCGTTGCTGCTATGGCTCCATCCGAAACAGCGGTCACAACCTGGCGTAAACGTTTGGAACGGATATCGCCAGCGGCAAATAAGCCAGGCGTGCGGGTGGCCATCGATTCGTCGGTCACAATACCGCCGTCGGACGCCAAATCTACCAGATGCTCTACAAGCTCAGTATGGGGCTGCGTGCCAGCAAAGACAAAAATGCCAAACGAACCAGGATCAAAGGACTCAGTGTGCATTTCACTAGTCGCATTGTCCTTGAACGTGATTGTCGTGGGCATCGCTTCACCAGAAAGCTCAACAATACTAGTTTGGTACCTAACTGAAATATTATCTTTTGCGAGCACCTTTTGAACCACGCCATCGGGGGCACGGAACTGATCGCGGCGCAAGACGATGGTCACGCTGCTGGCGATTTCTGCCAAGAACAGGGCTTCCTCGCAGGCAGCATTGCCGCCACCGATAACATAGACCTGTTTACCGCGAAAGAACATGCCATCGCACGTCGCGCAATACGAAACGCCACGACCGCGATACGTATCCTCGCCAACAAAACCAGCAGATCGCGGCGTTGCCCCCATGCAAGCGATAACACTCGAGGCCAGCGTATCGCCCATATCGTGATGCACCGTAAACAGCGCTTTATCGGCATCGTAATCGATACCCGTAACCATGCTCCATGCAACCTGTGCTCCCAGGCCCTCTGCATGCTGCTGAAAACGCTCGCCGAGTTCGGCGCCACTCAAGAGCGGAATACCCGGATAGTTCTCGACCTCATTGGTTGTGGCGATCTGCCCTCCCGACATGCCCTGTTCAATCACGGTCGTCGTTAGGTTGGCACGAGCAGCGTAAATGGCGGCAGCATAGCCCGCGGGGCCGCCACCGATAATCGCAACATCGATCGGCTGATGGGTAGTCATGAAAAGACCTCCTGTCGAAAGATTGGCGTTCTTTGCGCTCATACCCAAATTTACGTGAACATGACACTCATGCACTACAATGATAAATCCGAGTTACAACGTCGAAGGGGAGTTATCGATGGATCAGGCGCAGACGAGCGACGACGCTCCCCTGCTCACGCACAGCACTCCCCAATCGGAGCAAACAGCGCTCTTGGCTCAGCTAAAACCTCTCGTGACCATCGTGCACGCCTCGGTCGGCTCGGGCCACAAGGCCGCCGCAAATGCAATTGCGCAGGCGTTCGACCTCATTCGCGGCACCAGCGGCATCCCCGAGGATGTTGAGATTGAAGTCCTCGATATCCTTGATTTTGGACGCATTAGATTCGACGGCAATAAGACCGCGGCATCTTTTACGGGAGCCACGCGCCCCATCTACGACCTGACCTGGCGATATACGCTTACGGGACATCTTCTCTGGGGTGGAGGCACGGCATGGTCGCGAATCATGTTCCCCGCCTTCAACGAATATATTCGTAGCCGTAGGCCCATAGCCGTGGTCGCAACGCACATCACAGCAGCCAATGTTGCCGTGGGTGCCCGCGTAATTACGGGTATCGATTATCCGGTCATCTGTGTGCCGACCGACTACGAAGTCGAGGGCTGGTGGCCCCACAAGGACACCGATCTATTCTGTGTTGCCAACGAATTTATGGCCGAAACGCTGCGTCCGCGCAAGGTGCTCGAGACAAAGATTCGCATTACCGGCATTCCTATTCGCGCCGGATTCGACACGGATTACGATCGCGAAGAAGAGCTAGCTAAGTTCAACCTCCCCACCGACAAGACCGTCGTGCTGGTAATGGCCGGTGCCAGCTTGCCTCAACCGTACGTTCGCTTTCGCGCGGAGATGGACCGCACCCTCCCCTTCCTACGCAGTTTCGAAGACATGCACTTTGTCTTTTTGCCGGGCAAGGATAAGGAATACGCCGCCCGCCTCAAGACACTCTTCGATGCCATGAAGCTCGAAAATGTCACGGTTCTTGACTATGTCGACGATATGGCGGCCCTTATGCACGGCTGCGACCTGGCAATTCTCAAATCGGGCGGACTCACCGTCACCGAGTGCCTATGCGCACATCTGCCGATGATCCTGCTGGGCAAATCATACGGCCAGGAAAAGGCCAACACCACGATGCTCACCGGCATGGGCGCCAGCATGCACGTCACCACGGCACGAGAGCTCATCGTAACCCTGCGCCACCTGCACGACCATCCCGAATCACTCAAAGCCCTACTCATCAACGGCGAAGTACTACGCCGCCCCCACGCAGCCGAAGACATAGCCATCGCAACCATGGAGCTCGTAGGCAAACCCCAAAAGCGCAAAAGAGCCTTCTGCCGCTTCTACTGGGGCGGCAAGCCAGCGCATATCCGCTAGCGTCTTTATGTCCGCTTACCTGCGGGAGGCCCCTATATATCATCCCGTGCTCAAACATTCTCGCTTCGCTGCGAAACTGCGCGCGGGACGATATATAGGGGCCTCCCGCAGGTAAGCTGCGTTAACGTACCAGCGGCTATACCAGATTCCCCACCAGTAGAATCTGCAAAGGGGAACCAGAAAATATAAATACAGTAAGTCGATGCGACAAAGGAGGTGACCCTTCATCGCATCGACTTACTAGAAAAGTAAATATTGTTTCAAGCGAGTAGCCGCCCGCCCGGGGCTTACCTATATCGTTCCACGCGCAGTTTCGCAGCGAGCGAAGCGACGCGAGAATGTTTGAGCATGGAATGATATAGGTAAGCCCCGGGCGGGAGGGATACGAGCGCCCTAGGCGATGCCGCTGGAGCCGAAGCCTCCTTTGCCTCGGTCGGTTTCGTCTAGTTCTTCTACTTCTATAAGGTTGACCGTGGGGACTTCTTGGATGACGAGTTGGGCTATGCGGTCGCCTTTGTTGATTTGGATGTCGTTGGAGGGATCCAAGTTGATAAGGATAACCTTAAGCTCACCTCGATAGTGAGCATCAATGAGGCCCGGCGTGTTGACTATAGACAGGCCCTGCTTGATGGCCAAGCCGCTGCGGGGCTGGACGAAGCCGGCGTAGCCATCGGGCAGAGCGATGGCCAGCCCAGTAGAGACCAGACGGCGTTCGAAGGGCTTCAGGACGCAGTCCTCGTTGGAGCGCAAATCCAAGCCAGCATCGGTGGGATGGGCGTATTTGGGAAGCTCAACGGTGGGGTCGAGACGCTTTATGTTGACGGTAATGTTGGACATGGAATCACCTTAGCTTGTCGAGCTCTTGCAGAAACTCATCGACGTCTTTGAAATCACGGTAGACCGAGGCAAAACGGATGTACGCCACCTTGTCGATCTTGGCCAAGCGCTTGAGCACCATGTCACCCAACTCATGGGACGTGACGGCCGTCAGCGTGCGTGAACGCAGCTCGACCTCGATGTCGTCGATAATCTCATTGAGCTTCTTAGTGTCGATATCACGCTTGATGGTGGCGCGCATCAAGCCGACGAGCAGCTTATTGCGATCGAACCGCTGCTTAGTTCCGTCCGACTTAATGACCTCGATTGGGTCTTCACATCGCTCGAACGTTGTAAAGCGGTAGTTACACGAGCAACATTCGCGACGGCGCTTAATGGTGTTATTTGACTCCTGCATACGGGAATCAACGACGCGGGTATGTGCCTTGCCGCATTTGGGACAGCGCATGGAACCTCCTCTTAAACGATAACAAGGGTACCATGCGCAGCGCGATAATGATTACGAACGAGCAGGAACCTTAAGATGCGCACCGGCGGCGAGCGAACCATGCTCCAGATGATTGACGTTACGGATCATGTCGGAAGTCTCTTGCGTGGAAAGGCCTTCGATTGGATATTCCTCGGCAAGCGACCAAAGAGAATCACCAGGCTGAACGCGAATGGTCTCGTAAGTAATGTTGGAAACGGACTCGGCATACGCGGCGTGACGAGCGCAAAAGACCGAAGTAGCGAGGACAAAGAAGAGCGTAAGCGCAACGGCGACGGCGACAATCGTCGGAACCTTCAGGGCAACGCGGGCCGGCGCGACTACAGCCTGCTGATTGCGAGCAGGCTTTACGGTCAAAGGCTGAATGCCGGAGCGGCCACCCTGAACAACCGTAAAAGTAGGTTCTGCAGGCGTCTCGAGCTTAAGGGCGAGGTTACCCTGGACCATATTCGTTGCGTTCATCATGTTCTCCTCTCGCGTGTTTTGCTGAGAACAGTTTTATCAAGCCGCGCGGACAAAAATGTCTAGCGCGAGAACGAATGTTCGGTTATTATTATCTTCGAACAGTTGTTCCTGTCAAGCAAAATTCGAACATTTGTTTGACATTGGTAGAGAGGATGCCCTGATGGCTCGCAAAATTACCAAGCGTCAGCAGCAAATATACGACTTCATCAAGGAATATCAGCAGGAGAAGGGTTATCCGCCCAGCGTGCGCGAGATGGCTTCTGCCGTGGGCCTTTCCTCCCCCAGCACCGTGCACGCCCATCTCTCTGCCCTGGAGGCGCGAGGGCTACTCAAGCGCGATGCCACCAAACCGCGCGCCCTGGAACTCTTTAACGAGGACGGTTCCTCTGTCTCAATTTCTAAATCTGACGAGCCCACCGCCCCTCGCGGAACGGTCTCGCTACCGCTCGTTGGTCGCGTCGCGGCTGGGATCCCCATTCTGGCCGAGCAGAATATCGAAGACACGTTTACTATCCCGACCGAAATCGCGACTGATCAGGGTTCCTTTATCCTTGAGGTGCATGGGAGCTCAATGATCAATGTCGGCATCTTCAATGGCGATTACATCATCGTCCGTGAACAAAAGAATGCCATGAACGGCGAAATTGTCGTGGCCATGATCGATGGTTCAGCGACCGTCAAGACGTTCTACAAGGAGCAGGGACGCGTACGCCTGCAGCCTGAGAATGACACCATGGAGCCTATCTATGCAACGAATCCCGTTATCCTGGGCAAAGTCGTCGGCTTGATGCGCCGGTTCTCGTAATGCAAAAACGCATCACCATCTTTGATACCGTCCGCGGGTTTACGATGATTTCTATGGCAGGTTTTCACGCTTGCTATGATCTTGCCTACCTGTACGGCTGGGATATGCCTTGGTTTACCCAGACTGTCTTTCAAGACGTCTGGCGCGCCAGCATCAGCTGGGTATTTTTGTTTATCGCGGGTTGGATGTGCACGCTCTCACGCAACAATGCCAAACGAGCGGCTAAGTACGCTGCCGCAGCTTTGGTCGTCTGGATCGCAACAACGCTCGTATCGGTCGACGATTCAGTGAACTTTGGCATCATTTATTGCATGGCGGTGTGCACCGCGGTGGTTGCGTTCACCCGTCCGTTACTCCAAAAATTACCGGGCTCATGGGGCATCGCAGCGTGCCTTGTTCTTTTTGCCCTAACCTGGGGCATTCCAAAGGCGGTCTACCCACTCCCCTACCTGGCATGGCTTGGATTCCCAGGCCCGGGTTTTGTTTCGGGAGATTACTATCCGCTCTTACCGTTTGTCTTTATGTACCTTACCGGCTTTTTTGCTGCCCAGGCAGCACAAGCATCAAGTCTCGAAGCGCCAGCATGGGCATACGCCAATCCTATCCCGGCGCTCGCAGTCCTGGGTCGGCATGCCTTACCGTTCTACCTGCTCCATCAGCCAGTCATTCTAGGCGTGCTAGAAATCGTTTATTCCGTACGATAACGCTCGAGCCGCGGTGCAATACGAGCCGGCAACTTCGCCACAATGCGAACGCCGTCCTCGAGATATTCCTCATGCAGAAGGGCTCCCTGCTCATGCACCAGCGTGATGAGAGCGCCCTCGCGATACGGGATATCAGCGGAGAGCAACACATCGGTGGCAGCTGCCTCGCGAGCAATGCGATCGACGAGATCGTCGAGCCTCTCGCCCGTTTGGGCCGAGAACAGAACGGCCTCCGGATAGCGACGACGGAAACTCAATCGATCAACGCTATCGAGAAGATCGATTTTATTGAATACGGTCAGCGTTAAACGCTCTCCGGCGCCGATCTCATCAAGCACGCGGTCGACAGCCTCCAGCTGCCGCTCATAGTCCTCGTCAGACGCATCTACGACTTTGAGAATTAGATCGGCACCCAACACCTCGGAAAGCGTCGATTTAAAGGCATCGACCAGACCATGCGGCAGTTTTTGAATAAAGCCGACGGTATCGGTAATCGTCATGCCGCGACCGCCGGGCAGGCGATACGAGCGCGTCGTCGGGTCGAGCGTAGCAAACAACTTGTCCTGCGAAAGTACCGTAGAGCCGGTCAGACGATTGAGCAACGTCGATTTACCGGCATTGGTATAACCGGCTAACGCGACGCGAAACGCCGGTGACTCAATGCGGCTCTTGGATTGAACATCGCGGCGCTGTTCAACCTGCTTGAGCTCACGACGAAGCGCAGCGATCTTATTACGAATGAGGCGACGGTCGACCTCGAGCTGACTTTCGCCCTGACCAAAACGTGAGCCGATGCCGCCGCGCGTCTGCTCCTTGGCGAGATGGCTCCACATGCCACGCAGGCGAGGCAACAAATATTGAAGCTGTGCCAGCTGTACCTGCAGGCGTCCCTCACGCGTCTGAGCATGCAGGCCAAAGATATCCAAGATCAGTGCTGTACGATCGATAATCTTTACCGGCTCGCCCACGGCTTTCTCCAAATAGGATTGCTGCGAGGGGGTCAGGTCGTCGTCAAAAATAACGACATCGGCATCCATGCGATGCACCAGGCCGCAAAGCTCTTCTACCTTACCGGAACCGATAAACGATTTAGGATACGGCTTTACCAAACGCTGCGACAAGCGTGCCACGCACTGGGCACCAGCTGTGTGGGCAAGACGCTCCAGCTCATCAAGCGAGCGATCGAGCGGCCATGCATTGTCGCGCCACTCAACACCAACTAAAATGGCACGCTCGGGCTCGGGTGCCGTGGGAACAAGGGGGAAACGGGGCATTAGGCAGCCTCAATACGATGCAGGATATCCTCAACGACCTCATCGATCGTACATTCATCCATATCAAACCACACGATACGGTCATCGCGCTTAAACCACGAAAGCTGACGCTTGGCATAACGACGCGAACGCATCTTAATGAGTTCGCGGGCCTCATCCATGCTCATCATGCCATTGAAAGCATCGATGATCTCTTTATAACCAATTGCCTGCATCGACGTCAGGGCATCTCCCAGCCCCTGGTCCATAAGACCGCGGACCTCATCAACAAGACCCTGCTCAAACATCAGATTGACGCGCAGGTTAATGCGCTCGTAGAGCACCTCGCGATTACGGGTCAGGCCAAACCACAGCGCATGATAATGCTCGCGCGGAACACTAAACTGACTTTTTTTCTGTGCATAGGAGATACCTTCATCATGCATCTCGAGCGCACGAATCACACGGCGCACGTTATGGGGATGAATAACAGCAGCCGATTCTGGATCGCGCTCGGCAAGCAAGGCATGCAGTTCTTCCTCGCCAATACGCTCGGCAAGCTCCTGATAGCCCGCACGACGATCGTCCTCAAGTTCACCCGAGGGAAAGTCCATCTCATCGAGGGCGGCCTTGAGATACAGCCCCGTACCTCCGCAAAAAACCGGCAGGCAACCCGAACCAAGGAGACGTTCAACATGCGCGCGAGCGTCAGCCTGATAAAGCGCAGCAGAATATGCCACACCCGGCTCTACAATGTCAACGAGACGCAGCGGCGCCGTGCACTCATCGGGCGCCATCTTTGCGGTACCGATGTCCATGCCGCGATAGATTTGCATCGCATCGCACGACAGCACTTCGGACGAAAGACGAGCTGCCAAACGGTCGGCAACATCACTCTTACCAACCGCCGTCGGACCGACAATCGCAACGGCGGAAAGACCTGCCCCGGGAGCAATCATTAGCGCGGCTCGCCCACAACGGAGCCGGACAAATACCAGGTCTTGGCAATGTCAACGTCAACATCAACGATCTTGCCAACAAGCTGATCGATACTGTACCCCTCGGGGATAGGCGCATGCACGGTCTGATTCTTGGGACTCTTGCCCAGCAGGACCGCGTCGTTCTTTTTACTCGTTCCCTCAATGAGCGCCGGAACCACAGTATGAAGCTCACCCTGGTTATACTCGTGTGCCGTGGTCTCGATAACCTTAACCAGGCGGTTGAAACGCTCGAGAATAACCTCATGCGGCGTAGGATCGTCAATCTCGGCGGCCGGGGTACCGGCACGCTTGGAATAGATGAAGGTATAGGCCTGAGCATAGCGGACCGTCTCGGCAAGCGAGAGCGTCTGCTCAAAGTCTTCTTCAGTCTCGCCCGGGAAGCCAACGATAATGTCGGTCGAGAGCGCGATATCGGGCATGCGGTTGCGAATGCGATCGACCAGGCCCAGATAGTCCTCGCGTGTATAACGACGATTCATCTCTTTGAGGATCCGCGTCGAACCTGACTGGACGGCCAGGTGCAGTTGCGGCATAACGGCAGGTGTCTCGGCCATGGCGTCGATGGTCTCGGGCAGCAGATCCTTGGGATGCGAAGACGTAAAGAAGATACGCTCCACGCCCGTATCGCCCACGGCACGCAGCAGATCGGCAAAACGCGGCTTGCCAAACAGATCGCGACCATATGAATTAACGTTTTGGCCCAACAGCGTAATCTCACGCACGCCCTGGCGCACCAAACCGGTCACCTCGTCGACAATCTCCTCGAAGGGGCGGCTCTTTTCGCGACCGCGCACGTACGGCACGATGCAATAGGTGCAGAAATTATTGCAGCCCGTCATGATTGGCACCCAGGCGTGATACTGGGTCTCGCGATGCCACGGCATGCTCATGGCGTCCGTATCTTCATGCTCATTGGTGCGGATATGACGCTTGCCATCAAGGAACGCCTCGGCAATGAGCTCGGCCACATGCGCGATGGAATGCGTGCCAAAGATAACATTGACGTTATCGACGTTGGTGAGCAGGCCCTCGCCATCGCGCTGCGCGATGCAACCACCAACGGCAACCACGCGCTTGCCCGAAGGCGAAGGCGGCAGGCTTTTGCAGGAATTGCACTGACCGTACAGGCGAGTATCGGCGGCCTCGCGCACGCAGCACGTCATGAAGACAACGATATCGGCATGCGCGGGATCGAGCGCCATGAGGCAGCCAAACGAATCAAGCAAACCGCTCACACGCTCGGAGTCGTGCTGATTCATCTGGCAGCCGAAGGTGCGGATAAAGTAGGTTTTACCGGCAAGAATATCGCGTACGGAACGCTGGTCCATGTGCATAAGTCCTAACGATGGGGAGCGAAACGAGGCAAGCAGAAGCTATGCCACAGGCTTAACATCATCCATGACGACGTTATCCATAGCAGCTCGATTGATCTGGTGAACGTAGATAGAAAGGCGGATGGCCGTGCGCGACTCCCCGTTAATGAGGATGTCGGAGAACACGGGCGCGCAGGAAATATCAAAACCGGTTGGAATCAAAAAACCGCGCGCGATAGCAACGGCCTTAATGGCCTGGTTGACGGCGCCGGCGCCGACACACTGGATGTTGACGGGTACACCATCCTTGACCATGCCGGCGATGGCGCCGGCAACGGACGCGGGCGATGATTTGCTTGATACCTTCAGGCAATCCATGAAGAAACTCCTGCATTTAAAAGTACGTTTTAACTGCAATAACTGTATCGTACCGAGTGGACTCGGTAAAGGCACTATTCCTCTTTGGCAAGATCGAAGGTCACGGTGATTCGATCACGCGAAACGCGAATCTTTGGGTCGCCGCAAAGGTTGAGATAGTACCGGGCAGCAAGGTCATTAAAGTCGCGCTCCACAGCACGCGAAAACTGTGCCATGTCATCCTTGGCAATACGTAGCCCGCGACGATCCTTCGCGAGATCGACAGGAGCCGGCACATGCGAGGACGAATCACGCTCGCGCAGCAGGCGCGCGGTCACACCGCGAACGGGCTTAATCTGCCCTGCCAAAATGCGATGGGCCGTGCGCTCGGACATCTCAAGACCCAAACCCGAACAGATACGGATAAAGTCCTCGGCATCAGAAGCAAGGCCTAAACGATCGACAACCGGAAGCTCGCTCTCGTCATCAATGAACAGGAGACGAGACGTATCAAGCCGGCTTGACGCCTGAGCATAAAGGGTCGCGGCAATCTCAGACGGAGAACCAAGATAGACATCGCAACCACGCAACTCCTCGAGCGCAAACTCACATGCAGCGCGAATAATATTATGCGGACCGCGAGCACAGACATAACGTCCGTCCTCATCCTTGACGGCCTGGGGCCAGCTGGACTGATCGGCACGCTCACTGAGGCGGTCGACCGCAACGCTCACCTTAAAGGCTGAACCAAGATCGACGTCGGACGTGACCACACGGGCCTCGTCGGTGTTCTGCTTAATCGAAAACAATGCCATGCCACGACCGTGAACGCCCCAACGGTCCATCTTCATGCTCTCGAGCTTGGAGGTAACACGGGCATCAAAGATTCGCTCTTGCATATCCTGCGGAACGCCAGAACCGTTATCCAGAAAGACAAGCGTGCGGACGCCATCTTCCTTGGTCGTGGCGAGATAGACCTTGTCGGCGCCGGCATCGCGAGCATTACGGAGCATTTCGATGACGATGTCCTCGACATGCTGAATGTCGTGCTTAGCCTGGCGCCGCTCGGCCTCCGAAACGCGGAGGCGGACATACCCCTCGCCAAGGTTCTCCTCGACGCGAAGGTTGCCCTCCCCCGACATCGACGCGATAAATGAGATGAGCTCGTTCGCGTCGCTCATGTTATTTAGCGATATCGACAGCGCGGCTCTCGCGAATCACGACGACGCGCACCTGACCGGGATACTCCATCTCTTCCTCGATCTGATGGGCGATATCGTGAGCCAGGACCGTGGACTGGGCATCGGAGATCTTGTCCGGCTGGACCATGACGTGGACCTCGCGACCGGCCTGCATGGCATAGGTACGTTCGACGCCGTCATGGGAGTTGGCGATCTCCTCAAGCTTCTCAAGACGCTTGATGTAGTTCTCGGCAGACTCGCGACGGGCACCGGGGCGAGAGGCAGAGACAGCATCGGCGGCCTGCACCAGGACATCGAGCACCGTGTTGGGGTCGACATCGGCATGGTGAGCCTCAATAGCGTGGACGATAACGGGCTTCTCGCCATAACGGCGGGCAAGCTCGGCGCCGATGACGGCATGCGGGCCCTCGACGTCGTGGTCGATTGCCTTGCCCAGGTCATGAAGCAGGCCGGCGCGCTTGGCGGTCACAACGTCCAGGCCAAGCTCGGAAGCCATCACGCCGCACAGATCAGAGACCTCGAGGGAATGCTGAAGCACGTTCTGACCAAACGAGGTACGGTAGCGCAGGGCACCAAGGGTCTTGACGATCTCGGGGTGCAGGTCGTGGATGCCGGTATCGAAGGCAGCCTGCTCGCCAGCCTCGCGCACGCGCTGCTGAACCAGGTCGGCGGCCTTGTGATACATCTCCTCGATACGGGCAGGGTGAATGCGGCCGTCGGCGATGAGGTTCTCGAGGGCGACACGGGCGGTCTCACGACGGACCGGGTCGAAGCTCGAAAGAACGACGGTCTCGGGCGTGTCGTCGATCACGAGGTTGACGCCGGAAACCTGCTCGAAGGTCCGGATGTTGCGACCCTCGCGACCGATGATACGGCCCTTGAGGTCATCAGAGGGAATGTGCACGGAGGTAACGGTGACCTCGGCAGTGTGGTCGGCAGCGCAGCGCTGAATCGCCAGAGACAGAATCTCCTGGGCGGTCTTGTGGCACTCGGCGCGAACCTGCTGCTCGGACTCGCGAATGATCGTGGCGGCCTCGTGGGTGACCTCGCCGCGAACCTTATTGAGGAGCTCCTTGTGGGCGTCCTCGCGGGTAAGGTCGGCGATACGCTCGAGCTCGGAGGTCTGCTTTGCGCAGAGCTCCTCGAGCTCACGGGAGCGCTTCTCGACCTGACCGGCCTGGCTGGACAGCTGATGCTCGCGCTTGTCGAGAGCGTCGTTGCGGCGATCGAGGGATTCCTCGCGCTGCATCACGCGGTTCTCGAGCGTACGAATCTCGTTCTTACGCTGCTTGTCCTCGGCCTCGGCGGCCTGCTTGTTCTTGATGATCTCCTCTTTAGCCTCGAGCAGAGCCTCTTTTTTGAGGGTCTCGGCCTGACGCTTAGCATCACCGATCAGGGACTCAGCCTGTGCGTGTGCCGACTGGATTTTTTCGTCGGCCTCGTGAAGACTACCCTGCTTGGCGGTGCGCATGTAGGCAATGGCGGCGATGGCACCCAAAATGATGCCAACGAGCGCTGCGATGATAGGCATGCTCACTCCTTTTTATGGATTCGTTACACAACAAAGCGAACCGTCCTTACGAACGGCTCGCGACATTTGAGTAATATGGGCGCAGCTTATGCGGGTCGGATACAGATAAACATATAAACAAACTCATCACAGATGAGCACATATCACAAAGCAAATGACAGTGTTTATCGTACGTTGAACCACAACAACTGTCAAATAAATGGCTCCAGCACGGCGGCTAAAACGCGGTGAACGGCAGGGCCACAAAACGCATACGCCTAAACCGCACATTCCTCACGTTCGGCATCGAGACGTGCCTTAACGGCATCGGCGGCGATGTGATACGAGAAGCCCTTACCCATCAAAAACCGAACCAGTTTTTCGAATCCGCGCGTCTCTGGAACACGCCGCTTGGCGAGCAGGGCTGACGCACGCGCCAAATCGTCTTCGACGGCAAAATAATCCTCCGGATAACCGGGAATGTCATCGAGCACGACATGACGGCGCTTGAGCTCGGTCTCGATTTTACGCTGTCCCCAACCGCGCCGCTTGCGTTCCTCGATAAAGTACGAGCAAAAGCGGTTCTCGTCTAAAAAGCGATACTCGGTGGCGCGCTCGACGGCGAAATCGATCGCGGGCTGGCGAAAGCCGTAGCGTGCCAACTTGTCACAGACCTCACCCGTCGCATGGTCGCGTCGCGATAGCATCTCGGTCACCATGGTAAGTGCACATTTACGCTCGATGAGCTGCACCGCTTCACGAAAGTTATCCCAATCACAGGGAAGATCGGGGCGATTTTTGACATACAGGCGCGCGACCCGCACGGGAATCCAAATGGACCGCTCAAAACCGCCCTCAAGCTCACAATCGATATGTGCGCAAGGCTTTTTGGACGCATACCCGCTCGAGAAAGAGGAGGCCGCCTTCTTATCGGGAAAGACGACCGTGGCCTCGGTCACCGTATACGACATGAGCGTAACCGCTACTCGTCGTCATCATCGAGCATGGCGGAACCATCGATGGCGTAAAGCTCGTCAAACTCCTCAGGCGCAGGCTGATCGGTCAGCTCGACCTCGGACGGAGCATCGTCATCAAACTCAAGCCCGCAGGCAAGGCGGACCTTATGCTCAATCTCGTCGGCGCAATCGGGGTGTTCGCGCAGGAACGCCTTGGCGGCCTCGCGACCGTTGCCGAGCTTGTCCTCGCCATAGGCAAACCAGGAGCCCATCTTCTTGCAAATGCCGCACTCGACAGCCATGTCCAGAATCGAGCCCTCCTTAGAGATGCCCGTACCGTACATGATGTCGAACTCAGCAGAACGGAACGGAGCTGCCACCTTGTTCTTAACGACCTTGGCACGCACGCGGTTACCGATAACCTCATCCTTGAGCTTAATGCTATCGATGCGGCGAATGTCGATACGCACCGAAGAGAAGAACTTAAGGGCGCGGCCGCCCGTCGTGGTCTCGGGGTTGCCGAACATGACGCCGATCTTCTCTCGCAGCTGGTTAATGAAGATGCATGTCGTGTTGGACTTGGACAGCGAGCCGGCGAGCTTGCGGAGCGCCTGACTCATCAGGCGAGCTTGCAAACCGACCGTGGTATCGCCGATCTCTCCCTCGATCTCGGCACGCGGGGTCAGCGCGGCGACGGAGTCGACGACGATGGCATCGATGGCGCCGGAACGCACGAGCATGTCAACAATCTCGAGCGCCTGCTCACCCGTATCAGGCTGGGAAATCAGTACCTCGTCGATATCCACGCCAATGCGCGCGGCATACGTGGGATCGAGCGCGTGCTCGGCATCGATAAATGCCACCACGCCACCCATTGCCTGGGCCTCGGCCAGGATCTCGAGCGAAAGCGTCGTCTTACCGGAGGACTCAGGACCGTAAATCTCGACGATACGGCCGCGCGGCACACCGCCGATACCCAGAGCGGCATCGAGTGCCAGAGCGCCCGTGGGGATGGCCTCAACCTCAAGCTCGGGGCCGCCGTCACCATACCTCATGATGGAGCCTTGACCGAACTTCTTCTCGATCTCGGCCTTGGTGGTGGCGATCATCTCATCGCGCTCTTTACCCGTCGTGCGAGCATGAACGGTACGTACGGGACCTGAATTCTTGGCCATGAATAGCCCTCCTCTTAACAACCTGCATCGATAATAAACGAACGGCTGTTCGTGGTCAACCGTTCAGGCCAATCATATGCAGGCAGTCTTTCCAAAACCCAACCAAACGCCGACCAAACACTGACCAAATGCTTGACCACAAAGGGGCAAATAAGAACAAGAAAGGCAAAAATACACCTATGACCAGCGCAAACGCTAAATTCGTCAGGGGTCCCTATCTCCACATTTAAGGGGCCCGAAGGCCCCTTAAAACACGTCTATTCCATAGAGTTAAGCACAAGGGCAATGCGTCCCAATGCCTCCGCGACCGCATGGGCACGAATACACGAACGGTCGCCCTCATAGTGGCAGCGCACAGAGTCCACGACCGGCACTTCCCCATCAGCCTCGCGATACGCCCAGCCAATATAGAAAGTGCCAGCCGGATCGTCCTCAGTGCCGCCGCCGGGGCCGGCATAACCCGTTGCGCTCACTGCAATATCGCTCTGGTACAGCTCCAGCGAACGCGCCGCCATCTCGCGCGCGGTCTGATGCGACACCGCGGTATAGCGGTCGAGCGTCTCCTGATCAACACCCAAAACGCGATGCTTGATCTCATCGCAGTAGGTCACCGCACCGCCACGCAGCACCGCCGAGGCGCCCGGGATATCGGCAATCGTCGAGGCGATCATACCTGCTGTCAGCGACTCAGCCGTCGAAACCGTCACGCCCCGAGCGCTCGCGCGCTCGACAATATGACGCGCCAGCTCCTCGTTATGTGCGGAAATCTGCTCAAAAGAGTCCGTCATACCCACCAGAACCTAGACCGAAAAGACGATCTTGCGGCAGTTCCAGAAGTACTGGGCGCCCGAGATAACGGTCAGGACAACGGCAACGGCGTACAGGAAGCGCGACACCGAGTAGATGCCGAGCGTCAGCGCCAGCGGGCCAAGGTGCAAGCCGGCCATAGCAAAGACGCACAGGTAACCGCAGATGGAGACCATCGTGGTCGCCGTCTTGTACTTGCCAAGCTTATCGGCGGCAACGACCACGCCGGCGGCACTCGCAACCATGCGCAGGGCGCTTACCAGCAGCTCGCGGAACAAGATGATGAACACGGACCAAACCGACACGGCACCAAAGTCCAAGAACAACAGCAGGGCCGAGAACACGAGCAGCTTATCGGCGATGGGGTCTAAGAATTTACCGAAGTCGGTGATCTCATTGCGCGAACGCGCCAGATAACCGTCGACCTTATCGGTGCACGACAGGATCACATACAGAATGAAGGCAGCGGCGGCGAGCGGGCCGTCGAAGGTGCTCCAATCCGTACCGGCAACACTCGTGTGAGAAAGCGCCGACACGATCATGAACACCGGGATAAAGACGATGCGAACACACGTCACGATGTTGGCGGGCGTCCAAACACTCGTCAGTTCCTTATTGCTCTCGTTAGCCACGACGCTCTCCTACTCCACAACATGACCGATAAGCTCGTAGCAGAAGCTATCGGTAAACTCGACCGTCAGAATATCGCCCACGGATGCCTCGCTGGCATCCAGATGCACCGCGCCATCGGAATCGGGCGCCTGAAACCAGGCGTGTCCGATGAGCTCGGCACCATCCTCGGTCTCCTCGATACCGTCGACGATCACCTGGGCGCACTCGCCCACGTGCGCGGCGGTGGCGGCAAAACCGAGCGACTCGGCCAGGTCCATGGCCTCCTGGGCGCGCTCGAGCTTAATCTCTTCGTCAACCTGACCTTCCATCTTGGCGGCCAGGCTGCCCTCCTCCTGCGAGTAGGCAAAGACACTCGTGTAGTCAAAGCCGACGGTGTCCATAAAGTCGATAAGGTCGTGGAACTCGTCGTCGGTCTCGGTCGGGAAGCCGACCATGGCCGTGGAACGGATCACAATGCCGGGGATGCGCTCACGCAGATCGCGGAACAGGTCCTCGAGCTCCTGGCGCGAACCGGAACGGCGCATAGCCTTGAGGATGCGCGCGTCGCAGTGCTGCACGGGGATATCGATATAGGGCAGCACCTCGGGGGTATCGCGAATCGTCTCGATAAGCTCGTCGGTCATGCCCTCGGGCTGCAGATAGAGCACGCGGACCCAGACGTTGTGCGGGCGCACGGCCTCGGCGACGGCACGCAGCAGCTGCGCCAGATTGCGCGGCGAGCCATCGGTGACGTCCTCGTCGGCAAAGTCGGTACCCCAGATGCCCGTGTCCTGGCCGATTAACACGATCTCACGCACACCGCCGGCAACCAGGTCGCGCACCTCGGAGATAATGCTCTCGGCATTGCGCGAATGATAGCGACCGCGAATATAGGGAATCATGCAGAAGCTACAGAAGCGGTTGCAGCCATCGGAAATCTTGACGTAGGCGACAGCGCCCTCGACAGTGCGCTTGACCTGCGGAATATAGGCAGCGATTTCACGCTCGACACCCAGCACGCCATCGATGACCGCCACGATGCCGTCTTCCTCGTCGGCCTTCACAAAGGCAGCAACCTCGGGCAACTCGTCAGGCAGGTCATCGCCATAGCGCGACGGCACGCAACCGCACATAACGATGGGGCAAGAACGAACGCCGTCCTGAACCTCGTTGGCGAGCTCGAGCGTGGTCTCGATGCTCTCGGACGTTGCGGAGGCGAGGAACGAGCATGTGTTGACGATGGCGATATCGGCATCCTGTGGGTCGAATGCCTCCTCGTAGCCCGCGGCGGTCAAAAGAGAACGCATGCGGTCGGTGTCAACCTCGTTCTTAGCGCACCCGAGGGTGATGTAGAGCACGAAGCCCAACGGTGTATCCATGTTGGAGAGCAGTCCTTTCGAATGATATTAGCGGTAGTTGGTGAACTGCAGCGGCTGGCCGTAGTCCTGGTCGCGCAGGAACTGGATAACGATCTGCAACGCGTCCTTCGAAGCAGAGGAAACACGCAGCTTCTCGGCCTCGATGGTCACCTTGACCTTGAGCTTTTGGTCCTTGATGTCCTTATTGATCTTCTTGGCGGTTGCCTGGTCGATACCCTCGACGATATGGCCGAGCACGCGCACGGTGCCGCCCGACGCCGCCTGCGGAGCATCCCACGAGACAGCCTTGAGGTCGATGCCGCGCTTGATGAGCTTGGAGCTCAGGACATCGATGATCTGCTTGGAGACAAAGTCGGCCGGGGCGTTGATCGTAAAGAGTTTGTCGCCCTTCGAAAGCTCGATCGTGGCGCCGGAATCCTTCAGGTCATAGCGCTGGGAAATCTCGCGCGTGGTCTGCTGGAAGGCGTTGTCGACCTCTTGCATGTTGACCTCGGACACGACGTCGAAGCTGGAATCTTTAGCCATGATGTTTCCTTTCGCGTACGAGCGGCTTAGTAGCTATCGTACGAATAGTCGGTAGAATCGGTGGGCGTCTGGCCGTCAGTTGCGGTATCGGCGCCATCCGTGGACTGGGCATCGGTGCCGTCGGTGGTGTCGGTACCATCAGAACTTTCACCATTCTCGGAACCAGTCGTCTCCTTCTTGGGAACGGTGATCGTCACACGCGCCACGCCCGAGGTCTTGGTATCGTAACGGACCTTTTCGCCGTTCTTGGTAACGGTGACATCGGAAGGCTTGGACGTGGTGATCTCGATCGAGGACTCAGGCGTGTACTCCTGCTCAAAGGGACCAGTCGCCTGGGCGCCATAGACCGACTTACCATCGACCTTGACCTCAATCCAGGCGGTCTTTCCCTTGGCAACGGAGACCTTGACCTTCGTTACCTCGTTTTCTTCCTTTTTAGCCGTCGTCTTGGTGGCGTCCGAATCGGTCGACTCATCCGTCGCCTCATCGGTGTCTTCGTCCTCGTCGACCGTTTCGGTCTTCTTAGAAGACTTCTTGGTCGCAGTCTTGGTAGCAGTGGGCGTCTCGGGCGTGGTCTCGGGCGTCGAGGATGCGCAGCCGCGCAGAAGTACCACGATAAGCACGATCAGCAGCAACGCCACGGCACCGATACCTGCGTAGACGATACGCGGATCGAGCCCGTTGTTTTGAGGAGCACGGGAACCGCCGCGTCCACGACTGGAACTGCTGCGGCCGCCTCCCTGAGGCATACGACCACGATTGATATCGGAACGGCCGCGATAGCCGCCCTGGCCCTGAAGGCTACGCTGACCCGAGCGGGGCGCAAGTTCACCGCGGCCTTGATAGCCACGCTGGCCCGCACGCGGAGCCGAAGAGCGCTGGCCATACGGCTGTGGTTGAGAGCGAAGACGCGGCGTCACCTGCGTGGTATCGGCGTCCGCATAGCCACTGCGAGAGCGTCCGGTGGAGATACCACGGTGACCGCGATCGGAATAGCCGCCGTCGCCGTAGCCGGCACGAGGGTCACGCGCCACGCCGCGGGCAGCGGGAAGCGCACGGTCCTCGGGCATCGGCGTACTGCGGAACCGGTCACGCTGCGAGCGAATCTCCTCGCCCGAACCCGTCTCGGTAATATAACCGGCCTGCTGAGGACGCTGTCCATAGCGGGTCGAACGACCGCCCTGAACCATCAGGAAGCGCCCGTTATCGACAGAGGAACGCGAATTGACATAGCCGGCGGCGTCCTGAAAACGACCACCCTGCTGCGACGTCTCGCGTTCGTATGCCATCAGGTCGTCAAAGTAGGCATTGACGACCTCGCGCGGATTGAGGCCCAAAAAACGAGCATAGCTCGAAATCATGCCCTGCGCATAGCCGCGCGGCGGCATCGAAGCAAAGTTACCGGTCTCGAAAAACTCGATGATCTGCGGCCTGATTTTGATGGTGTTGGCGACCTGCTGAATCGAAAGGCCCATTCGGCGACGCTGCTCGAGCAGCATGTCACCAAAGCGTGCAGCCATCAGAATCCTCCAAACTCACGATCTTCACGTGCCATCTCGGCGTCGACAGATTCCAGCGCGGCAAGCCCCTCCTCGTCCAACAGGACCTCGCGCGGCTTGGAACCGTCGGGCGGTCCGACGACACCCTTTTCTTCCAGCATATCCATAATACGCCCGGCACGCGCATAGCCAACCTTCAGACGGCGCTGCAGGCCAGATGTGGAGCCAAGCTGCGAATCCACCACAATATGGGCGGCTTCCCAGATGAGCGGATCATCGTCTTGCGGCTCGGCGACTCCGGTGCGCACGATGCCGCCGCCACCCGCCATGGACATGGAAGCGGGCGCCACGGCAGACAGGATCTCCTCGTGGTAGTCGGGCTCGCTCTGCGACTTAACGAACTCGACAATCTCGTTGATTTCGTCGTCCGAGACAAAACAGCCCTGGATACGGCGGGGCTTGCCCCAGTCAACCTTTGAGAACAGCATGTCACCCAAGCCGGTGAGCTTTTCGGCACCCATCTGGTCGATGATGACGCGGGAGTCGATACCCGTTGCGACGTTGAAGGCGATACGGTTGGTAATATTTGCCTTGATGAGACCCGTCACCACGTTAGAGCTCGGACGCTGAGTCGCCACGATAAGGTGGATACCGGCGGCACGGCCCAGCTGGGCGATACGCACAATCGACGCCTCGACGTCCTTGCCGGCAACCATCATCAGGTCTGAAAGCTCGTCGATGATGATGACCAGGTAGGGCATCTTTTGCGGCGGGTTATCGTAATGCTCAAACTCGCCGGCAGCCTGCTTTTCGTTATAGGTCGAGATCTTGCGCACGTTAAGGCGCTCGAAGACCTTCAGGCGGCGCTCCATCTCGGACACTGCCCACTGCAAGGCACTCGCGGCCTGCTTGGGCTCGGTCACTACGGGCACGTAAAGATGCGGAAGGCCGTTATAGCCTGCAAGCTCGACACGCTTGGGGTCGACCATGATCAAGCGAACGTCCTCGGGAAGGGCGCGCATGAGCAGAGTCGTGATGATGGAGTTGATCATGACCGACTTACCGGAACCCGTGGTACCGGCGATCAGCAGGTGGGGCATCTTGGCGAGGTCGGCGACGACCGGCGTGCCCTCTGCATCGCGGCCGATGGCAAGCTCAAGCGGACCGCCCTTAACATAGGGCAGAACATCACCCAAGTTGACGTTCTGACGCTTGCGATTGGGAATCTCGATACCCACGAGCGAGGTGCCGGGAATCGGCGCAAAGATACGCACGGACTGAGCAGCAAGCGACAGCGCGATGTCGTCCTCAAGGCTCGAAATCTTGCTCACGCGCTCGCCCTCGCCGGGTTGCAGCTTAAAGGTCGTCACCGTGGGGCCGGCAATCCAGCCGACGACGCGAGCGCTACGGCCAAACTCAAGCAGCGTGGACTGCAACGACTCGGCGGTCTGTTCCAGTTCCTTGTCCGAAGACGCGGCAGAAGCGGACTGAGGGTTTGCATGCAGGATTTCGAGCGGCGGCAGCTTAAGGCCGTCCTCATCTTCGCCCTCGTTATCCGCGGGGGCATTGTCCGCTCCCCCATCGCTAGAAGTAGAGGCCTCGGCAGCGCCCGCGACAGCCGTATCGGCAACCTTGGGATGCTTGAGGAAATCAGGGATTTGAGAGGCGGCCGAGACGGGATTCACGGCAAACGGCGGCTCGGACTCGTCGATCTTGGCCGAATCGTCCTCCATCGAGAGCTGGCCGGTCACCTGACCGCGCTTTGCATGACGTCGCGGAAGCAAGGTGGTTTTAGCAGTCTCGAGCGTGGACTCGTCGTCCTCGTCATCACCTTCGGTAAGTTCAATCTCGGTCTCGGACCAAGACGGGTCGGGCTCACTCGTATTGAGCTTAGGGGCCGACTTGCCTTTCTTGGCATGACGGCGCGGCAGCAGCGTGGTCTTAGCGCGTTCGGCCTCAACGGCATCGGACACGTCGACAAACGGATCCTCGTCTTCGTCGTCATCGTCCAAAACCGGGTACGCATCGTTGCCCATGACCGTGGTCACGGACATATCGGATCCCTTTTGACGAAGAATGCTCAGGTGCGGACGAGCAACGCCGGGCACCGACAGGGCTTCGTCGTCACCCCACGGACTCGCGTTGACGTCGGCACGACGGCGCTCGGCAAAATCGGCCGCACGGTCGCGGGCAGAGCGCAAAACGCCGCCCACCGAAAAGCCGATGATGACAAAGCCGACGACGGCCAGACCCAACAGGACCACCATCGCAATAGGCTTACCCAGAGCATTCTGCAGCGCGCTCGCAATAAACGCACCGATGTAGCCACCCGAGGCGGACAGGTTTTGCGGCGTGAACATAAGGTCGCACGAGTCGCTCGTACCCGGCACCATCAGTGAAAGAAGGGAGACGACGGCGATAAAGACCACGGCGCCGCCCGCAACAGAGCGCACGTTGAGCGGCGAGTCCTCGCCTAAAAAGAGCGTGGCGGCAAACAGCAAAATAACGATCGGCAGCACGTAGGCGCCCAGGCCAAAGCCAAGGTGGTAGAAACCAGCAACCACAGCCGTAACGGGTGCGGTCGCCGGCGATATCACGGCAATAAAGGACGCAATCGCCAAAACGGCAATGACCACGCCGGCGATATCGCGGTTGGCCGAAGGCTCGACCAGGGGCTCAAAATCGTCGAACTCGGCCTCGTGGCCCTTATTGGCACGAAGATGGGAACCGGCACCCTTAGCAGGTGCCGGTTGGTTGTTGGCCTTATTGCCTTTGGCGTTTTGTGCAGATCCGCGCGCCAAACTAAACCTCCATGACGACCGGGATGATCATCGGACGAGTGCGCGTACGGCTCCAGATAAAGTTAGAGAGCGAGTCGCGCACGGCCTTGCGAATGGCATCGGAACCGCTGCTCGTAAAGCTGAACTTGCCCTTCTCGATCGTCTTCATGATGGATGCCGAGGCATCCTCGGAGAACTGGTCGTCGATGGCAAAGGAGACGCCGCGGCCCGAGAACTCGATGGCCTCGATCTTCTTGTGCTTGAGCGAGACGATTGCGACAGCCGTGACCATACCGTCGTTGGCAAGCTTCTGACGATCGCGCAGAACGATGGGGTCGGTATCACCGATGCGCAGTCCGTCGACGTAGACGACGCCAGACTCGACGGGCGTACCGCGCTTGACGATACCGCCGCGCATCTCGAGCGTGTCGCCGTTATCGAGGATAAAGATATGATCGTCCTTGAGGCCCATCTTGCGTGCAAGTTGGGCATGGGCGCGCAGATGCACGGCCTCGCCGTGGACCGGCATAAAGTAGGTGGGCTTGGCCATGGCCATCAGGAGCTTGAGCTCCTCCTGGCTACCGTGGCCCGAGACGTGAACGAGGGCGCGGTTCTTATCCCACACGTCGCAGCCAAGCTTGGCGAGGCTATTGACGACCTGCTGAACGGCCTTCTCGTTACCGGGGACCGGCGTTGCCGAGAGGATGACGGTATCGCCCTCGTGGATGGAGAGCGTCTTGTGCTCGCCGTTGGCCATGCGCGAAAGTGCCGACAGCGGCTCGCCCTGCGAACCGGTGCACATGACGACGATCTTGTCGTCGGGCAGGTTGTCAATATCGAAGGCATCGATGATATCGGCATCATCGATGTTGAGATAACCGAGCTCGCGCGCCACGCGGGTGTTGGTGAGCATGGAACGACCGGTCACGACGACCTTGCGGCCGCACTTGCGGGCGGCGTCGCAGATCTGCTGCAGACGATGGATGTGGCTCGAGAACGACGCGACGAACACGCGGCCCGGAGCATTCTTGATGGCATGCAACAGATTGGGGCCAACCTCGGCCTCGGACTTGGTAAAGCCGGGGACCGTGGCGTTGGTTGAGTCGGACAGCAGCAGGTCGATGCCCTGCTTGGCAAAGCGGCTGATAGCGGCATAGTCGGGCGTGACACCGTCGATGGGCGTCTGGTCGAGCTTAAAGTCGCCGGTGTGCATAACGGTGCCCTGGTTGGTGCGGATGAACACGCCTAGAGCGCCCGGGATGGAGTGCGTCATCGAGAAGAAGTCGAGCGAGATGCCACCCAAATTGACGTGGCTGCCGCCCTTGACCTCGCGGAACTTGGGTGCACGAATGCGGAACTCGGAGAGCTTGCCCTCGATAAAGCCGAGCGTCAGCTTGCTCGAAAAGATGGGCACCTTGTTGTTGAGGTCCTGCAGCAGGTACGGAAGCGAACCGGTGTGGTCCTCGTGGCCGTGGGTGACGACGATGCCGCGGAGCTTTTCCTCGTTCTCCAGAACGTAGGTGTAATCCGGAAGTACCAGATCGATACCAGGCTGCGAGTCATCGGGGAACATGAGGCCAGCATCGACGAGCACCATGTCGTCGCCGCACTCGAAGACCGTCATGTTCTTGCCGATGCCATCAAGGCCGCCGAGCGGGATGATCTTCAAGGGAGATGATTTTTTAGCTGCCATAGGTTAGTGTGGTTTCCTTTCTTCGAAACGGGTCTGGAACAACCGACGGGGCGCTTCTGGCAAACCGACCGTCGGGAACGTACAAACATGCATCACCGAGTCGATGCAGTAACCACAGTATGATACCCATTTGAACCAATACAGACCACCCATGCATTAAAGCCCCATCTGAACCGGTCTATCCCGCCGGTTTCCCGTGGGGCGGGCACTGATGAAGTTTCCTGCTCTACAGTCCTGCTCACGACGGAGGCCACATTAAGTGGCCTCCTGTTCGTGCGGAACTCGCGATAAACTTCATCAGTGCCCGCCCCACGGGAAACCTGCCAAAAAGGGACAGGTTTATTATGGTCGGTTTTATCTGGGAAGATGCTGCTGCGGCTATCTACAGATCTGAAATCTGACTACTGAATAGACTGTCTAACTAAATAGCGAGCGGCACTAACCAGTCCTTTTGCTTGCGCCCGGGAGGGCCGCATATGAAGTTTATCGCGAGTTCCGCACGCAAAGGAAAGCACTTAATGTGCTTTCCGTCTTGCGCAGGACTGTAGAGCAGGAAACTTCATATGCGGCCCTCCCGGGCGCAAGCAAAAGGGCGACCCCTGTCCGGAGTCGCCCTTGCGTTGCTGGTTATGTACGGCTGTTACTCGGCGTCGTGGTGGCGGCGGGGCTTGCGGCCTCCGTTGTCGCCGGGACGGCGCGGACGGTCGCTGCGCTCAGTGCGCTCGCGACGCGGACGCTCGCGACGCTGGAAGTGCTCGCCGTCGCCCTCGGAGGCACCCTCGGCGCGAGCCGGAGCCTCGGGCTTGTCGAGACGATCGAGCGAGATCTTGCCGCGATCGTCTACCTCGATGACGACGACCTTGACCTCGTCGCCCACGTTGAGGACGTCCTCGACCTTCTCCACACGACCCTTGGCGACGCGGGAGATGTGCAGCAGGCCGTCCTTACCGGGCAGCAGGTTCACGAAGGCGCCGAAGGGCTGGATGGAGACAACGCGACCGGTGTACTCCTCGCCCGGCTCGGGAACCTTGATGATGAGCTTGATGCGCTCGACGGCCTGATCAACGGACTCGCCGGTGCCGCCGACAAAGACGGTGCCGTCCTCCTGGATGTCGACCGAAGCACCGGTCTCGTCCTGGATGCCGCGGATGACCTTGCCGCCAGAACCGATGACGTCGCGGATCTTATCGGTCGGAACCTGGATGGAGACGATGCGCGGAGCGGTGCTGCGCGTGGTATGACGCGGCTCGGGGATCACATCGAGCATCTTCTGCAGGATGAAGGCGCGACCCTCCTTGGCCTGCTGCAGGGCGCGGGCCAAGATGTCGAAGGTAAGGCCGGTTGCCTTGTTGTCCATCTGCAGGGCGGTGATGCCCTCGGTGGTACCGGTGACCTTAAAGTCCATGTCGCCCAGGAAATCCTCGAGACCCTGGATGTCGGACAGGACCACGGTCTTGCCCTCCTCCTGGATCAGGCCCATGGCGATACCGGAGACCGGGCGCTTAATGGGCACGCCGCCGTCCATAAGGGCGAGCGTGGAGCCGCAGGTCGAAGCCATCGAAGAGGAGCCGTTGGACTCCATGACCTCGGAGACGACGCGGATGGCGTAGGGGAACTCGTTCTCGTCGGGAAGCACCGGGAGCAGAGCGCGCTCGGCCAGGTTACCGTGACCGATCTCGCGGCGCTTGGGGCTGCCCATGCGGCCGGTCTCGCCGGTGCAGAACGGCGGGAAGTTGTAGTGGTGCATATAGCGCTTGCCCTCGGTGGGCTCGATGGTATCCAGACGCTGGCCCTCGTTGAGCATACCGAGCGACAGGACGGAGAGCACCTGGGTCTGACCACGCTGGAACAGGCCGGAACCGTGAACAAGCGGCAGGTAGTTGTCCTTCACCATGATGGGACGAATCTCGTCGGCGGCACGACCGTCGACGCGCTCGCCGGTCTCGACGACCATGGTGCGCATGGCCTTCTTCTCGAGCTTCTTGAGCGCCACGGGGATCTCGCGCTCCCAGGCGGCCTGCTCCTCGTCGGTGAACTCGGCGCGGATGGACTCCTTCAGAGCCTCGACCTTACCGATGCGGGAAAGCTTGTCGGCGTCGCGCAGGGCAGCGGCCATCTCGTCATAGTGGGCGAAGATGCGCTCCTGGACCTCCTCGACGGGCTGGTCGAGCGGGTACTCCTTCTTGACGATGGCGCCGTTGACCTGCTCCCACTCGGCGACGAACTCGTCTTGGGCCTGGCAGAAGGCAGCGAGGGCCTCCTGGCCAAACTTCATGGCGGCGAGCATGTCGTCCTCGGAGATCTCCTCGGCGCCGGCCTCGACCATCGAGATGAAGTCGGCAGAGCCACCCAGCTCCAGGTCAAGGTCGGAGTTCTCGCGCTCCTCATAGGTGGGGTTGACGATAAACTCGCCGGTCTCCACGTTACGGCCGATGCGCACGCAGGCAAGCGGGCCCTCGAAGGGCACGCCGCCGAGCGTCATGGCCAGCGAAGCGCCCATGACGTTGATGACGTCGAAGGGGTTGACCTGGTCGGCGACGAGCGAGGTAGCGACGATGTGCACCTCGTTGCGGAAGCCGTCCGGGAAGCTCGGGCGGATCGGGCGGTCGATCATACGAGCCGTGAGCGTGGCCTTCTCGCTGGGACGGCCCTCACGCTTGAGGTAGCCGCCCGGGATGCGGCCGGCGGCGTACATCTTCTCGTTGAAGTCGACGGTCAGCGGGAAGAAGTCGTAATTCTTGCGCTCCTTGGAGACGACCACAGTGTCGAGCATCGTGGTGTCGCCCTGCTTGACCAGACAAGCGCCGGTGGCCTGTTTGGCAAGCTCACCGGACTCAAAGGTGTAGGTCTTGCCGTACAGCTCAAAGGTCTTGGATACGAGTGTCATTGTTCTCCTTTACCCCACAGGCCCCTTGCCTGCGGGCTTCTCATGTGACGCGGGCCCCCTGCCCCCGCCACGCTTCAGAGCGTGATTGTTCACGCCCTTACACAAAAAGAGCGCCCCGCTGCGCAGGACGCTCTTAGCATGTACAAATCCGTTACTGGATGTTGTCGCGGATGCCCAGAGCCTTAATGAGCTCACGGTACTCGACGATGTCGTTCTTCTTGATGTAGGAGAGAAGACGACGACGACGGCCGACGAGCATGAGCAGGCCACGACGGGTGTGGAAGTCCTTCTGGTGGGACTTCATGTGCTCGGTCAGCTCCTTGATGCGCTCGGACAGGATGGCGACCTGAACCTTGGGGTTACCGGTATCGACCGGGGAGTTACCGAACTGGGCGGTCAGCTCCGCCTTGCGCTCTTTGGAAACAGTCATTGTTTCACCTTTCGTTTCGCGTCGCCCGTGGGCGACTCTATTCGCCTCGGACTGGGAAGCCGCCGGTGGAGCGAACATCCAAGGTCGAGGTACCAACAGGTCGGTATGTTACCACAAGCGGCGCGCGCATGCGCATCATCACCGACCCAACATGAATTCCATCGCACGGAGTCGCTGATCGGTGTGCGTGGCGGCCCAAACATGCGAAAGCCCCAGCAAAAACGCAGCCGTATGCGGATCGATCTGCTCATCCATAAGGGCATCGAAGGTCATGGACATCAGGGCGCGCAGCCATGCGACCTCGCCGACCGATACCAACTCGGCACCGGGCACGCTCGAGGCGCACGACCCGCACAGAAGCCCGCCGGCTTGGGCCGAGAAATGCGAGAGCATGAGATCGCCGCACGAGACGCAAGCCGAGAAATCGGGTCGGTAACCAACGTGCGACAGCAGTTTAAAGACAAAGGCCGCCACGAGCAGGTCCATATGTGCCGAGTTGAGCCCGCTGCCGACAAGTGTAAGCGCCCGCTGTGTGATGGCAAAGGTAAATGGATCCTCGGCATCCTCAAACGAGCACACGCGCGCAACCTCGGCAATCGCGCTGGCGGCACAGGTCGTCTCGTAGTCAGGAGCGGCACCGAGCGGCGCCTCCATAAGCTCCGCCTGAGAAACCACGTCGAGCGAGCGACCATGCGCCAACAGCATATCAACGGTGCAGAAGAGCTCGCAGCGGGCCGCAAGGCGACCGCCAGGCTTACGTGCGCCCTTGGCCACGGCACGCACCTGCCGCCCCCGTTCGTCGAGCATCGTCAAGATCAGGTCGGTTTCCTTGAGCTTGGTCTTGTCGAGGACGAGCACCTTCGTGCGATATGTGCGAGAGCCTGCCATGAACGCCGAGGCTTAATCTTCGGCGTTATAGCCAAAGCGGCGGATCTGCGCCTCGTCATCGCGCCAGCCGGCCTTGACCTTCACGTCGAGCTCCAAAAAGACCTGAGTGCCAAAGATACGCTCAAGATCGCGACGGGCATCGATGCCGATATGCTTGATCATCTCGCCGCCCTTGCCGATGATGATGCCCTTCTGCCCCTCGCGCTCGACGTAAATCGTGGCGTGCACGCGCAGGACCTTCTTAGTCTGCTCGAGCGCGTCACAGATAACGCCCACGGAGTGAGGGATCTCGTCGCGGGTGCGACGCAGAACTTTCTCGCGTACAAACTCGGCCACGAGGGTCTCGTCGGACGCGTCGGTGCCCATGTCCTCGGGGAACCAGCGCGGACCCTCGGGCAAAAAGTGAGCGACGGTCTCGATAAACGCATCGACGTTGAAGTTCTTGACCGACGACGTCACGATCTCATCGTCGTATTCCATAAGCTCGTGAGCGGCCTTGAGCTGTTCCATAACCTGGGCGGGATCGGCCTCGTCGGCCTTCGTGAGCACCAGGACCTTTTTGGAACGGGCGCTCTTGACGCGCTCGGCAACCCAGGCGTCTCCCCTGCCGATGGGTTTGGTTGCGTCGATCAGAAACGCGACGACATCGACATCGTTCAGTTCGAACAACGCACTCTTGTTGAGCTCGGAGCCCAGGCCGTCCTTGGGCTTGTGGATGCCCGGCGTGTCAACGAAGACCAGCTGGTAACCGGGGCGGTTGACCACGGCGCGCATGCGGCGGCGGGTCGTCTGGGCCACCGGAGAGGTGATGGCGACCTTCTTGCCATAACAGGCGTTGAGCAGCGTGGACTTGCCGGCGTTGGGGCGACCGACCAGGGCCACAAAGCCGCTGCGGAAACCGGGTTCCACGTCGCCAAAGCCCGCGAGGCTCTCATCCTCGTCGCACAGGGCATCGAGTTCCTCGTCGCTCATACACTCAAACGGGTCGAACTCCTCGACCTCGTCAAACGAATTGGCACCTTCAGCCTCGTCCAGGACCTCGTCATCCAAAACTTCATCGGTAGGCTGCATATTGACGGACATGTGAATCCCTTTCTAAATAAAGTCGAGCGCGTGGGCAAATACCAGCAAGCCCACAATCGCGGCGGTGATTGAAAGTACGTATACCGAGGCGGCGGCGATGTCCTTGGCGCGTTTTGCCAGCGGATGGAGCTCCTGGGTCGCCAGATCGACAATGGCCTCCATGGCGGTATTGCACAGCTCGCCGTGAATCACCAGGCCGCAGCAGATGATAATCGTGGCCCACTCGGCAATGTCGAGCCCCACGATGCAGCCGGCAATGATGGTGCACACGCCCGCTACGAGCATAACCTTAATGTTGCGCTCGGTCTTGACGGCGGTGACGAAGCCCTCCATGGCGTAGGAGAACGACTTTAAAAAGGACGGATGGTCCTTGTTCGATCCGGGAATCATAAGCGGCTCCTAGTCGTGGGCATGATTGGTGATGGGGCCGACGTGAACGAGTTTGGGGTCCTCGCCGCGCTCGAGCGCCAGATCGCGCAGGATAGCGTCCTCGCGGGCCTCCATGACCTCGGCCTCGTCGTCCTCGATATGGTCATACCCCAGCAGGTGTAGCATGCCGTGTACGAGCATCAGGCGGCACTCGTCGGCAGGGCTATTGCCAAAGCCGGGGGCCTGACGGGCAATGACCTGCGGGGCCAAGATGATATCGCCGAGCTCGAGCGTCTCGTCGGCGGGAATATCCTCGTCAAAGGCCGAGTCGCATTCAAACGAGAGCACATCGGTGGTGCGGTCGATGCCACGCCACTCGTGGTTGAGCTCGTGCATCTCGTCCTCGTCGACATACGAAAGGGAAATCTCGACTTCACGTTCAACGCCCTCGGCGGCAAGCACAACCTCGCAGATGTGCTCCACCTCCTGCGCGTCGAGCAGCGTATCGAGCTCGGCATCGTTGCTGATCAATACACGCAACGGGACTCCTTTCGGTCGCGCGAGCGCTGCTCGCGCACGTCATCATAAGCATCATATGCCTCAACGATACGACCCACTAGGGCATGGCGCACCACGTCGGCGCGCTCCAGGTGTGCAAACGCCACATCGTCGACACGGCCCAAAATCTTCTCAACATCCGCCAAGCCACCACGACGACCCACCAGGTCGCGCTGGCTGAGGTCGCCGGTAATCACGAACTTGGAGTTGAATCCAAGGCGTGTCAGGAACATCTTCATCTGCTCGGGCGTAGTATTTTGCGCCTCGTCGAGCACCACGAAAGCATCGCTCAGCGTACGACCGCGCATATAGGCAAGCGGGGCGATCTCGATCACGCCGCGCTCCATAAGCTCATCGGTGCGCTCGCGATCCATCATGTCAAAAAGGGCGTCGTAGAGCGGACGCATGTACGGATCGATCTTTTCCTCGAGGGTGCCAGGCAAAAAGCCCAGGTTCTCCCCCGCCTCGACAACAGGACGCGTCAAGATCAAACGGCCCACCTCATGGCGCTTGAGCGCGGCAACGGCGAGCGCCATGGCCAGATAGGTCTTACCGGTACCGGCAGGACCCGAGCCAAAGGTGATGGTATGCGAGCGAATGGCATCCACATAGCGCTTTTGCCCGAGCGTCTTGGGGCGAATGACGCGACCGCGATACGAAAGCAGCACGTCATCGCGAAGCGACGTAGCCTCGTGCTCACCATCGCGCAAGACGGCCAGGCAGCGAGAGACATCGTCGGCAGACAGGGTACGACCGGCCGCCGCCTCGCGAAAAGCATGTTCGAAAAAGCGAGCCACGAGTTCGACCTCGTCCGGGTCACCGCTCACGGCGATGCAATCGCCACGGGCGACCACATGGGCGCGAACCAAGCTCTCGAGTGCACGAAGGACGCCGTCGCCGGCGCCCAAAACGCACGAGGGATCAATTCCCTCGGGAACGGTAAGTCTAATCTTCGAGGCTTCCATGGACCTCCCTGCGCGCATGGACCAAGCCGGAATCATCGACTCCGATGATAGCAACATCGAGCAGGCACGGGGCTGTAAGTCCACAGGTATCGTCAAGACGGGCATGATGGAACGAACCGAGCGTCAGGCTGTCACCATACTCGAGCACGGCACGCTCGACAGTGCCCACGCGACGACGAGCATCGGCAATAGCGAGCTCCTGCGCCGTGTCTCGCATACGACGGCTGCGCTCGGCCATAACCTCGGGCGGCACCTGGTCGGGCATGTCGGCAGCAAGGGTACCGGGACGCTTGCTATAGCGGAACACGTGCATACGCGAGAAACCCACACGGCGGCACAGCGCCAGCGACTCCTCGAACTCCTCGTCCGTCTCACCAGGAAAACCGACGATGACGTCGCACGAAAGAGACGCCTGCGGCAGGATGGCGCGAATCATGCGCACCGTGTCCTCAAAGGCCTCGGCACTATAGGGACGACCCATGCGATGCAGCGTCGCCGTACAGCCGGACTGCACGGGCAGGTGCAAAAACGGGGCAATACGCTGCGGATAGCGCGCCATAACCTTAAGCAGGCGCTCAGAGATATCCATGGGTTCGACCGAGGAAATGCGCACATGCGCAATAGTCGTGCGCTCCATGATGGCCTCGAGCAGCTCATCGATTTCGACATGCTCGTCGGTCGCGCTCTTGCCATCGTAGGCACCCAGGTTCACACCGGTCAGCACCACCTCGGGCACGCCGGCCTCCTGGGCCTCGCGAACTTGCTCAAGCACGGACTCGACAGGCACGGAGCGCTCGGGGCCGCGCGCCTTCCACACAATGCAATAGGTGCAGCGATGGTTGCAGCCGTCCTGGATCTTCACGCCCAGGCGAGAGCGACCGAGCGCATCGACCACCTCGCCATCGCTGCAGGCGGGAACGCTATCGGACTCAACGCCCAGCACCTCGCAGACACGTTCGGCGACATCGATCTTGGACGGCTCGGCGATCACGCGATCCGAAAGCTCCAACAGCTCCTCGGGATGCAAATTGACCACGCAACCGGTCACGAGCACATAGGGCTCATTTGGATGGGCCAGCGCATGACGGACGGCCTTACGGGTCTTGGCCTCGGCCTCGCCCGTAACGGCACAGGTGTTAATGACGATCAAATCGGCATCCTGGGGCTCCACAATAGCAAAGCCCAGGCGCATAAGATCGGCAGTGATACGGTCAGACTCAACCCGGTTGACACGGCAGCCGAGGTTGACGACGGAAATATGGGGTGCGAGCACGCGGGCTCCTTAATCGAGGATATCGTCGAGGGCACTCTTAATACGGTCGGTCACCGACTTCTTACCGGAAGCGACGTCATCGCCCATCTCGTCGGCAAAAGCACGGAGCAGCTCGCGTTGCTTATTGGAAAGATTGGTGGGAACGACCACGCGCAGTTGCACGATCAGGCGGCCACGCGAACCGCCACCGCCAATGCGCGGCATGCCGTAATTATTGACGCTCACGGTGTCGCCGTACTGGGCGCCGGCGGGAACCGTCACCTTAACGACCTCGTCGGGCATAATGCCCTCGACCTCGATCTCGCAGCCGAGCGCAGCCTGCGCAATCGAGATATCGCTCACCAGGTACAGGTCGTCACTGTTGCGCTTAAAGCGCTCATGGTCGGCAACGCGCACGTTGACAATCAGGTCGCCCGAAGGCTCGCCGCGAAGGCCGGCCTCGCCAAAGCCGCTCACACGCAGCTGGCGACCGGTCGAAACGCCGGCGGGAATATCGATGTCGATCTTTTCGTGCGAAGGCGTGCGGCCCTGACCGTCGCAAGTCTCGCAGGGATGGTCGATAACCGTGCCCTCGCCATGGCAGTCGGGGCAAGGCGAGGAAGACTGAACCTGGCCCAAAAACGATCGCTGAACCGTCGTGACGTAGCCCGTACCGTGGCAGCGACTGCACTGCTTTTCCTGTGCACCCTCGGCCCTACCGGTACCGTTGCAGTCCTCGCAAGGAGCAAGGCGATCATAGCTGATCGTCTTTTTGCAGCCGAGCGCCGCCTCCTCGAGCGTCACCGAAAGCGAGATGGCCATGTCACGTCCGCGACGACGCTCACGACGGCCGCGGGCGCCACCGCCGGCACCGCCGCCAAAAAACGACGAGAACAGGTCGTCCATGCCCATGCCACCAAAGATATCGTTGATGTCGACATAACCAGAGCCACCGGGGCCGTCCGCGGTGCCGTAACGGTCGTAGTTAGCACGCTTCTGCTCATCGGAAAGAACGGAATAGGCCTCGTTGAGCTCCTTGAACTTGGCCTCGGCCTCGGGGTCGTCCGAAACATCCGGATGTACGGTACGGGCCTTCTTTAGAAACGCACGCTTAATCGTCCGCGCGTCGGCATCCCTGTCGACGCCAAGCACCTCGTAGTAATCCCTATTTTCCGACACGACCGAATCCTTCCGACTTTCATTATTGTCACAGTGCGTCCTATACCCAAGCTGGGCCGACCGCAAACAAAGGGTTTGATGTTATTGCATTTGATACGGCGAAAGCATGGCCCGTTGCGAGCAGCTCGCGAACCAAACCGACACGAGCGCGAACATGAAGCCGTTGGCAAAACCGTTGGCAAACTGCATCGCACCGCGCTTCCACCACAGCAGGCTGCGATGAAGCACACCGTCCGAAAGCACCATGAACAGGCCCATGGTAAACGGAATAAAGCACATCACGGCAAAGGCCGAGAACACGCCCGAGATGGCCGACAGCACCAAAAACGGCGCCACAATGCCCATCAGGTAAAAGCCAGTACGAGCTTTGCCTTCCAAGCGCTCGGCCTCAACATGGGCGCGGCCGACCAGGTCGCCGCCCGCGGCACCGTTAGTGCCAGCATGGCCCATGCCGCCAATGCGGACCTCGTCGCCGTCATGCGTGCCGGCAGGAAACTCAATCGTCTGCTCGGAGGTCACACGGGTTCGCCCGCTGCCACCGCAATCGGGGCAGGGGTCGGCCACGACCTTACCGGAACCGCCGCACTCGGGGCAGACCGACTGGAACGTGCCCGCACCAAACAGGAAGGACAGGTCGACGTCGATGTGGCCGCGGCCACCGCAGCTCGGGCAGGTATGGGCATGCTCAGACGAAACGGAGCCCGAGCCGCCGCAGTTGCTACAGGTATCGAAGCGCGTGTAGCGGACGGTCTTGCGGGCACCGCCCTTGGCCTCCTTGGCGTCGAGTTTGATATCGACGACCACGTTGGCGCCGTTCTCGGGATTGTAGGCAGCCTGGCCGCGGACAAATCTTTCCAATTGGGAATAATGGATACGTATGTTTCTACTTTTTTCAGCGT